>DATLBY010000032.1:0-37686 GCA_035526665.1 Bryobacteraceae bacterium | reverse complement strand
CTCAGCCACCGGCTACGGTGCCGGCGACAAGGATTTTCCGGAGCATGCCAACGTCCTGCGCGTGCTGATCGGCGAGACACAGCAAGCCTCCGAAGCGACCACCATCTCGGTGATTGAGACAAATATTGATGACACCACTCCCGAAATCATCGGGTACGCCATGGAACGGCTGATCGAGGCCGGTGCGCTCGACGTTACCGTGACGCCGCTGGTCATGAAGAAGAGCCGGCCCGGCTCCCTGCTGTCTGTGTTGGCGCGTCCCGAGGACGTGGAGAAATTGGCGTCCATTGTTCTCAGCGAAACCACAACGCTGGGAGTGCGAATCTCCACGGCCGAACGCCGCATCCAATCCAGGGAGTCTGTCGAAATCGGCACGGCGCACGGCAAGGTACGAATCAAGCGCGCCGCCTCCGGCTCATTCGCCCCGGAATATGAGGACTGCCGCCGTCTCGCCCTGGAGCTTGGCCTGCCGCTCAAAGAAATCGTGACCGAGGCGACATTTGCCTATCTGAAGCAGAATCGATGAAATACTATCTCACTACTCCGATTTACTACGTCAACGCCGCGCCGCATATTGGCCACGCGTACACCACCATCGCCGCCGATACCATTCGCCGATTCAAGACGATGCAGGGCTTCGACGTCGTGCTCGCCACCGGCACCGATGAGCACGGGCAGAAGATTGAGCGGGCCGCCAAGGCCGCCGGCCAGACTCCCCAAGAGTTCACCACCGTCATCGCCGAAGAGTTCCGCGCGCAGTGGCAGGCCCTCCACCTCGCGATTGACCGTTTTCAGCGCACCACCAGTCCGCAGCATCAGGAGGTGGTCCAGGACCTGTTCACGCGCTGCCTGAATAACGGCTATGTCTACAAGGGCAGCTACACCGGGCAGTACTGCGTCTCATGCGAGCTGTATGTCAACGAGGCCCAGCCGGGCGATCCCTGTCCCGATTGCGGGCGTCCCACGGAAACGGTCACCGAGGAGAACTACTTCTTTAAACTCTCCGCCTTCCAGGACAAACTGGTCGAATTGAACAGCAACCCGGAGTTTCTGCAGCCGGAAACGCGAAGAAACGAAGTGCTCGCCTTTCTGAAGCAGGGGCTCAATGACCTCTCTATTAGCCGCACTACCATCAAGTGGGGTATTCCGCTGCCGGTGGAAGGCAATCACGTCTTTTACGTCTGGTTCGACGCTCTGGCGACCTATATGAGTGCAGTCGAGGGGCAGGGCCTCTGGCCGGCCGACCTGCATCTGATCGGCAAGGAGATTGTTCGTTTCCACGCGGTCTATTGGCCTGCATTCCTCATCGCCGCCGGACTGGAGATCCCGAAGAAAATCTTCGCCCACGGCTGGCTGCTGTTCGAAAACGACAAGATGAGCAAGTCGCGCGGCAATATTGTGCGAGCCACCCCGATCCAGCAGGTGATGGGCGCCGATGCCCTGCGCTACTTCCTGCTGCGCGAGGTGGTGTTCGGGACCGACGGAACCTTCAGCTACGACGCGCTGGTGGGGCGCTACAATTCCGATTTGGCCAACGGCCTCGGCAATCTGGTCAGCCGGACACTCAGTATGATCGGCCAGTACCGGGGCGGCGTCGTCCCGGCAAATTGTCCCCATGAAAGCATCGCCACTCAGACCAATGAAGCAGTTGCGGAGACAATTCAAGCATTCGACCGGTTCGAATTCTCGCGCGGACTGGAGATCCTGTGGTCTCTAGTGCGCCTGATGGATCGCACGATTGTCGAGTATGCGCCGTGGAAACTGGCCAAGGACGATTCGCCCGAGGCCCAGGCAAAACTCAACGAAATCCTGTATAGCGCGGCGGAAGTACTGCGGATCGTTACGGTGCTGCTCTATCCGGTGATGCCGCAGTCAGCCGAAAAGATCTGGAAACAGCTTGGAATGGAAGCCCCGCTGGCCAGTTACAAAATCGATCAGCTTCGCTGGGGGCAGTTCGCCGGCTCGCAAAAGATTGGCGAAATCTCGCCCCTCTTCATGCGCCTGGATACGAAGGCGACCATTGAAGCGATGCAGGACCTGGAGTTGAAAGAGACCACGCGGCAAGCGGCTCTGTTCGGCAAGACGGCCGCCGTTGAACCGGATATCCCGATCGCGCCCATCGCCGACCCGATCACAATTGACGATTTCGGCAAAGTCGATTTGCGCGTGGGCGAGGTGCTGTCGGCTGAACCCGTCAAAGGCGCCGACAAGCTGCTGCAGCTGAAGGTGAACATCGGCGAGGCCGAACCGCGCACCATCGTTGCCGGCATCGCCAAAGCCTATGCGCCGGAGCAGTTGATCGGCCGCAAAGTCGTGATTGTGGCGAACCTGGCCCCGCGCAAGCTCCGGGGCATTGAATCCAAGGGGATGATCGTCGCCGCATCGCTCGAAGGCCAGAGCCCGGTGCTCGCCAGCTTCCTGGAGGACATCCAGCCGGGAGCCCGGCTGAAGTGAACCTGGTCGATTCTCACTGCCACCTCGACGACGAGAAATTTGACGGCGACCGCGACGCGGCCGTCGAGCGAGCTCTTGCCGCGGGCGTGGAACGGATGGTGGTGATCGGCACGGGTGAAGGTCCGCCCGATCTGGAGGCGGGAATCCGCCTGGCCGAGAAGTACGATGCGGTCTACGCCACCGTCGGAATTCATCCGCAATATGCCGAGCGCGGCGATGCAGCGACTCTCGCCCGCGTAGCGCCGCTACTCAAGCATCCTAAGGTAATTGCGGTGGGCGAAATCGGGCTCGATTATCACTACGACCCGACACCGGTGGAGCAGCAGAAGCGTGTGTTCATTACACAGATGGCGCTCGCGCGCCAAGCCTCGAAACCGATTATCATTCACGCCCGGGATGCCTGGGAAGACACCTTCTCGCTGCTCGCCGAGCATTGGGAGCCGTCTGGCCTGCCCTGCATACTGCACTGTTTCACCGGCGGCCCGGCCGAAGCGGAGCGCGGGCTCGCCCTGGGCTGCTACTTGAGCTTCGCGGGTATTCTGACCTATCCGAAATCCACGGAACTACAGGCTGCCGCCGGCGCAGCCCCGGCCGATCGCATCCTGGTGGAGACGGACTCCCCGTATCTCGCGCCCGTTCCCCACCGGGGCAAACGGAACGAACCCGCCTTCGTAGTACATACCGCCCGCAAACTGGCCGAACTGCGCGGCCAGACCCTGGAAGATATCGGCGCCGCAACCACGGCGAACTTCCGCCGGGTTTTTGGGATACGGTAAGCGGCCACGATTGGTGCGCCTGTTACACTAGTGTGTTCCATGGGATTCAGCAAGCTCGGGCAGTCCTTAACCGCCAGGGAGATTTTCGACCTGGTCCAGGACGACCTCCGCAACGTCGAGCGCGAGATCAACCTGGAGTCAATGGCCTCGGTGACGGCTGTAACCACTATTGGCAGGTATCTCAACGCCAACGGCGGCAAGCGCCTGCGCCCAATCCTGCTGCTGCTATCCTGCAAATTGGTTGGTCAGGCAAGCGACTCCGCCATCCGCATGGCCGCGGTGGTCGAGATGATCCATACCGCCACATTGATCCACGACGACATCATCGACGTGGCCCAGACGCGGCGCGGCAAACCCTCCACAAACGTAATCTGGGGCAATCATACCTCCGTGCTGGCGGGAGACTGGCTCTACATGCAGGCCTTTCAAATGGCGCTGCGTGAGCGAAACTTCCACGTGCTCGATATCCTGATCGGTCTGACCCAGATGATGGTGGAAGGCGAGCTCATCCAACTGGAGCGCATCGGCAAGATCGACGTCTCGGAAGCCGACTACATGGAACTGGTCGACCGCAAGACAGCCAGCCTCTTTGCGGCCTGCGCGCGTCTCGGCGGCGTCATGGGCGGCGCCGACGAGCGCGTGGAGCAGAAGCTTAGCGACTTCGCCTGGAACCTCGGCATCGCTTTTCAACTGGTGGACGATATTCTGGACTTCACCGCGCGCGAAAAGGTGCTCGGTAAACCGGTGGGCAACGATCTGCGCGAGGGCAAAGTCACTCTGCCCGTCATTTATGCCCTGGAAAACGGCGGGCCGGACGGGCACAAGCTGGTGGAAACCGTCCTGGCGAAGAGCAACTACGACGAGGTTCCATTCCGCCAGGTCCTGAGCTTCATTGAAAGGAATCACGGAATCGAGCGCGCCCAGGACCGTGCCCACTCATTTGCCGCGAAGGCCCGCGAAATTATCAGCGAATTCCCCGAATCGCCGTATCAACGGGCGCTCTCAGCAGTTACTGAACTGGTCACCGAGCGCGATCACTAGCCCGCAGGGGCGAGCGGCCCGCGATAGAGTGAACAGCATGCGTCTTCGGCTGATTCCGTTCCTCTTCTGTATCACCGTCCATGCCCAACAGAGCACCGCCGTAGGACTGCTCGAACAGAGGACAACCGCGCGACTTCGGGCCATGAGCGCACATGGCGACGGCGTGATCGGCGTAGCGGCTATCGACCTGAAATCCGGCAAGATGCTGGTCCATAATGCATTGGCGGTGATGCCGCAGGCCAGCTGCATCAAGCTTGCCATCCTGGTGGAAATGTTCAAGCAGGCAAAGGCCGGCAAGTTTCACCTGGATGACAAGATTACGCTACAACCGAAGGAAAGTGTAGCGGGTAGCGGAAGCCTGCAGATTCCGCTCCGCACAGGACCCGTCCAGCTCACCATCCGCGAACTGGTGACCGCCATGATCGAGACCAGCGACAATACCGCCACCAACCGGTGCATCGCGATGGCCGGCATGGATCATGTGAATCAGAGTATGGCCGAGTTGGGACTGCGTGAGATTCGGCTGAACCGGGTGATGCTCGATTCCGCCGCGGCAGCCCGCGACGAGGAGAATGTAGCTCCACCCTCCCAGATGGCGCGCCTGGCCGAGCTCATCTACCGGGGAAAGGCAGTGGATGCCGACGCTTCGCGTCAGATGATCGACATCATGAAACTGGTGGACGGTGACGTCAGGAAGACGGTGCCCGCGGGCGTCGCAGTGGCGTCCAAGACAGGCGAACTCTCCGGCGTCCGGGCGGAGACCGCCATTGTGTATCTCACCCGGCGGCCTTACATTGTCAGCGCCGCCGCCTCTTTCCTGAAGCCTGGCTCCAATCCCATCCCAGAGATCGCGCGGATCGTACACGAGCATTTCGAGGCGCTCGATGCTGCGAACGCTTACGGCCGCAAACTACAATAAGTGCAGCATGGAACTCAAAGGAAAGACAGTCGCGATTCTGGTGGACAACGTATATCAGGAGATGGAAGTCTGGTATCCGCTGTACCGCTTTCAGGAGGCCGGAGCCAAAGTGGTGACGGTCGGCGCCGTGGCCGGAAAAACCTACACCAGCAAGCTCGGCTATCCGGTGACTTGCGATAAAGCCTACGACCAGGTAACTGCCTCGGATTTCGACGGCGTGATCATCCCCGGAGGTTATGCGCCGGATCACATCCGCCGCCATCCCAAAGCGATCGAACTCGTGAAGGAGATCGATGGCGACGGCAAACTGGTGGCCGCCATCTGCCATGGCCCGTGGGTCTTATGCTCCACCGGGTCTCTCAAGGATCGCAAGGTGACCTGCTTTTTCGCCATCAAGGATGACGTGATCAATGCCGGCGGTCTCTATGAAGACTCCGAAGTGGTGGTCGACACAAATCTGGTGACTTCACGTAAGCCTGAGGATCTGCCGGCATTTTGCCGCGCCGCTATCCGGGTTATGGCGGAAGGGACGGGCATCTCATCCTAGGGTGAACGCATCCGTTCGCGGCCTGGATTTCGAGGTGTTAGAGCAGAAGTAGCCCGTTGCATCGGCCCGCTGCCGCCGTTACAGTAGGCTGATGATCAGCAGACGCCGGCTCGTGCAGTCCGTGGCGCTGGGAGCGGCCGCCCCTCTGGGCCAGGCAGCCGGCAATCCTAGAAATATCGTCGTATCGAGTTCCAACGGGCTGCAGGCCTGCGCCAAAGCGATGCAGATGATCCAGACCGGGGCCGACACGCTGGATGCGGTCATCGCGGGTGTGAATATCGTCGAGCTCGATCCGGAAGACAATTCAGTCGGATATGGCGGTCTCCCGAATGAAGACGGCGTGGTTGAACTGGATGCAAGCGTCATGCATGGGCCCACGCGGCGCTGCGCAGCGGTGGCTGCTCTGCGTAATATTAAAACCCCGTCCAAAGTCGCCAAGCTCGTGATGGAGCAGACCGATCATGTTCTGCTCGTGGGCGAAGGCGCGCTACGGTTCGCGAAGGCTTGGGGCTTCCAGGAAGACAACCTGCTAACGGAAAAATCGCGGCTGGCGTGGCTGGTGTGGCGGCAGTCCCTGCGGGATGGCAAAGGTCACAACAACTGGACCGATGGACTGGATGCGCCACCTCCGAAGAAGCCGGGGGCGGCTCTGCGGGAAATGTTCCCGCACGCGGATGAGACCATGCTCGCGTGGGCGCAGCAGGTCGCTCTCCATCCGCCGACCGGAACCATCAACTGCCTCGGGCTGAATGCGAAGGGAGAAATGTCCGGCGTCACCACCACCAGCGGCCTGGCATGGAAGATCCCCGGACGCGTGGGCGATTCCCCGATTATCGGCGCTGGATTATTTGTGGACCAGGAGATCGGCGCCGCTGGATCCACCGGCCGGGGAGAAGAGAACATACGCATCGACGGCGCCCATTCCGTTGTTGAAAATATGAAGCACGGGATGCCGGCCAAGGAGGCGGTGCTCGACGCACTGAAGCGCATCTCCCGCAATTACGATCACGATAAGGCCCGGCTCGCGCAGTTCGATATCAATTTTTACGCCATCCGTAAGGATGGGGAGTACGCGGGTGGAGCGCTTTGGAACAGCCGCGGAACAAACGGCCAGTGGCTGCGGACCTTCTCGGTAAATACCGGTGGGGAAAGCCGGCAGGAACCGTGTGTGTATTTGTACGAACGCCGGTCTTAAATTCCGCTAAACCGCAGGAACATCATCGCGAAGGAGAGTACCGTGGCCAGCACGCAAACCACCGCCGCCGCGCTCCATGCCTTCTCCTGCAGTGTTGCCGTCAGCCTGGGCGTGCCCGCTACGTAGGCAACCGCGAAACCGGCCGCCAACCCTCCGAGGTGGGCCGCATTATCCACCCGGAATCCCGGGAAAAATCCCATCAACAGGCCATACATCGCCCACTGCGTGTAGTGTCCGCGGACCGCCGCTCCCAGCGTGGTATTGCTCTTCATGCCATACGCAATCATTGCCCCGATCAACCCAAAAATGCCCGCGGACGCGCCCACCGAAAGCGAGCCACTCCAGTAGGTGCTGGCGATGAAGCCGCTGACCGTGGCCAGGAAATAGATAACGGCGAACCGGCTAGTGCCGAAAAACTCCTCCACCTGCGGCCCCAGCCCAAAAAGAACCCAGGAGTTCATGCCGATATGGAGTAGGCCACCATGCAGGAAGCCAGCGGTAACCAGGCGCCACCACTCGCCGGCGAAGATAGCCTGCCGGAATTTCGCGCCAAATGCCAGCAGAGTTCGCCCGTCGATATCCATGAACGATGCCCCGTCCGCCGACCTCATGCTGTACAACGTGGTCGCCGCGTACATGCCGAAGTTGATGAGTAGAATCACTGTTGTGGTGAATCTACCCTGCGACAGCATGCCCTCGCCGCGGCTTCCAGCCTCAGCCGCCCTGGGGGCCAGCCGGGCTTCACAGTACGGGCAAATTCGGTCGTCCGACCCGATAAAAGCACGGCAATTCGGGCACATTCTGTGTTTTTCCACGGTCCACTCATTGTACAGGTCCATTCGGCTCTGTCTGATACAATCGAGGCTTCGGATGGCGCTGACAGAGAAAGAACATCGGCAGAATATCGTCGACGTGGGCCGATTGGTGTATCAGAAAGGCTGGGTTGCGGCCAACGACGGCAACATCAGCGTGCGCCTGGACGAGAAATCCATCCTGGCGACTCCCACCGGCGTCAGCAAGGGCATGATGCATCCGGACGACCTAATTATTTGCGACATGGAAGGCAACAAGATCGAGGGACGGCGCGAGCGCACCACCGAGATCAACATGCATACCACCATCTACAACCTGCGGCCCGACGTGCAGGCGGTAGTTCATTCGCATCCTCCTGTGTCTACGGGCTTTGCCGTGGCCGGTAAGTCTCTGAATCTGGCGATTCTTCCCGAAGTGGTGATTGGCCTGGGTTGTGTTCCGCTTGCTGAGTATGGTTTGCCCGGAACACCGGCCTTGACAGATGGCATGCTGCCGTTCATCCCGAAATACGATGCCTTGCTGATGGCGAACCACGGGGCTGTCTGCTACGGCGACAATCTGTACGGCGCATTTTTCAAGATGGAGACTCTGGAACACGTCGCGCGCATCACGCTGGTTGCCGAACTGCTCGGCGGACCCAATGTGTTGCCGCGCGCCGAGGTGGACAAGCTGTTCGATGCCCGGTCGCGGTATGGTGTTAAGACAAGGGCAGGTTCAGAACCTGGTTGTCCGCTGGTGGCCGAGGATCTCGATGCCGGCGCCGCGGAGAAGTTCCTTGTTACCCGTGATGAACTGATCGCTCTGGTGGATGAGGCGGTCCGCGCGCGGGGATAGCTGTGAATAGATTGCTGGAGGCGGAATGGGTGAAGCGTTAGGGATGATTGAGACCCGCGGTATGGTGGCGATGATTGAGGCCGCCGACGCGATGGTGAAAGCCGCGAACGTGAATGTGGTCGGCTGGGAGAAGATCGGCTCGGGCTATGTGACGGTTCTGGTTCGCGGAGACGTGGCGGCCGTGCGCGCGGCAACCGATTCCGGCGCAGCTGCGGCCCGCCGGGTTGGCGAGCTCATTGCCGTGCATGTGATTCCGCGCCCGCACCCGAGCCTCGAAGACGTGCTGCCGATCGGCAAGGCGCAGGCCGCCAAGTAAGCCGGCCGCAAGAAACACCCAATGATTCTGGCCCGCGTTGTCGGCACGGTAGTCGCCACTCGCAAGGATCCGCGCCTGGAAGGATGCAAGCTGCTGATCCTGCAGCCGGTCTCGCCAGACGGCGTCCCCGAGTCCGGCTATGTCATCTCGGTGGATACGGTGGGTGCCGGCTCCTCTGAGACCGTGATCGCCGTTTCCGGAAGCTCCGCGCGAATGGCGGAAGGCTGCAAGGATAAGCCGGTGGATTCGGCCATCGTAGGCATTGTCGACACTGTCAGCGTGAATTCTCCAAGGAGCAAGTAGCATGTACCTGGGGCGCGTGGTGGGGTGCGTTTGGGCCACCGAAAAAGATCCCCGCCTTACTGGTCAGCGCCTTCTGATTGTCCAGCCCGTCACGCCCGAAATGCGGGATACCGGTAAGCGCATGGTGGTCACCGATGCCACCGGGGCCGGCGCGGGCGAACTCGTCTACTGGTGCAAGGGGAAAGAGGCCAGCTTCCCGTTTCTTCCCACGGAAGTGCCCACCGATACCACGGTGGTTGCCATCGTCGATTCGCTGCACGTAAAGAGGACCTGAGGTGCTCATCGGCCGCGTCATCGGTGAAGTTGTGGCAACCCAAAAACACGCCAGCCATGTCGGCCGCAAGGCTCTGATCGTGCAGCCATTGCAGCTCGACGGCTCGGATCGGGGCGACGCCGTTGTCGCGCTTGATGCGGTGGATGCAGGCGTGGGCGACCGCGTCCTGCTGGTCACGGAAGGCTATAGCGCAATGACCAGCGTGGGACGCCCGCAATCACCCATTGACATGGCTGTTATCGGGGTCATTGACATCGTGGACTGCCCCGGCTTCGGGAACGGCAGTGCTGCCGGAACCGGATCTGCTTCTGCGCCGGAGTTGCCGCTTGGGAGTGGGGAGAAGCTTGGACTTCCAGCCGTAGCGGTCGAAAAGAAGCCTGGCCGCAAGAGTAAGCCCCATCAGTAGCTTCGCAATCTCCAGTGCGTTGTGGATCACATAGAAATTCTGATAATTGTCGCGCTCGGGAGAGGCGGCCGTACTCGGCAGAAAATCATAGGCGCGCCCCAACGAAGTCATTGCCGGAGTCACGTAGAAAGCCTCGAACGTCGCAATTCCCATCATGATGGTGGAAACGATCAACAGATATTTACTGCGATGCGCGGTAAACAGCGAGGCGCTGAGAAACGCCGCCCCAATTCCGATCTGCAACACTTCCCATGTTTCCATCAGAAACCGGTTCGCCTCGGAGGCGTGATACCGCAGCAACTGCTTCGTAATGTCTGGCCCCAGGTCTTCCATGTCCTTAGCGACCGGACCCGGTGGCGTCTCCATAATTTTGTCGACGATTAGTAAATTTTGCGTCTTCACATACCCCATGAGAAGAATTCCCAACAGCCAGGCCCCTACAATAAAAGCGCCGAGTCTACGCGTATGCATACTATTAAGGAAGTTTATCTTACCGGAGTAGATGCCGGGTGAAACCATTTTGAACAAGACCTTACTATTCCTACTGGCAAGCTCCACCATTTTGCCTGCCGTGGCCCAAGACCACAGGACCTGGAGCGATTACGGCGGCGCGGCCGATTCGGCTCAATATTCGGCGCTGGCGCAAATCGACCGCTCGAATGTGGCCAAACTGGAAGTCGCCTGGACCTACCCGACAGGAGATAACAACAAGTACTTCTTTAATCCACTCGCGGTGGACGGGATTATTTATGTTCTCGCCAAAAACAATTCCATCGTGGCGCTTGATTGGGCCACCGGAAGAGAAATCTGGACCCACGCGGCCGAGCCGGACACAACCGTAATTACCAGCCGTGGAATTAACTACTGGGAAAGTAAAGATCGCAGCGACCGCCGGCTGCTGTTCTGCAGCAACCATTTTCTGCGGGCGATTGACGCCCGGACCGGCCTGACCATCTCTTCCTTCGGCAGCGGCGGCCGGGTCGACCTGAAGGAAGGACTCGACCGGGACCCCAAAACGCTAAAGCTGGTGCAATCGGCGACGCCCGGCCGGGTCTTCGAAAATCTTTTGATTCTCGGCTCCGCAACCAACCAGGGCTACGGCTCGGCTCCTGGCGATATTCGCGCCTTCGACGTCCGTACCGGCAAACTGGCCTGGGCCTTTCATACGATTCCGCGACCCGGAGAACTGGGTTACGATACGTGGCCCAAGGATGCCTGGAAGCGTGTCGGCGGAGCGAATGTCTGGGGTGAATTTTCCGTGGACGAGAAGCGAGGGATTGTCTACGCCCCCACTGCCAGCGCCAAGTATAACTTCTACGGCGCGGATCGTAGCGGGGCGAATCTATTCAGCGATTGCCTGCTCGCGCTGGATGCCCGGACGGGCAAACGCCTCTGGCACTTTCAAATGGTGCACCACGACATCTGGGACTACGACGACGCCACCGCCCCGAAATTACTGACTGTCCGGCACGACGGCAAATTAGTAGACATCGTCGCCCAGGTCAGCAAGCAGGGCTTCGTTTGGGTCTTCAACCGGGCCACCGGGGAGCCGTTATGGCCTATAGAGGAGCGGGCAGTTCCCAAGTCCGACATGAAGGGGGAAGAGACCTGGCCCACGCAGCCGTTTCCCCTCAAGCCGCCGCCCTTCGCTCGCCAGAAGTTTACCGTGGACGATTTAAGTCCCTACCTGACGCCGCGGGATCGCGCCCGTTTTCGCGACGAGATTCTCAGCGCGCGCAACGAGGGCCTGTTCACCCCGCCTGGACAACGCAGCACCATCCAGATGCCGGGGAATAATGGCGGAGCCAACTGGGGAGGAGCCGCTGTCGATCCGCGCAACGGCACGTTGTTCGTGGTGTCCAAGGATCTTCCCGCGATGCTGAAACTGGCGAAGGATGCCGAGGCCGACAAGGCGCTGGCCGCCTCTGCGGGGGAGCGCTACTACAGCGGATTCGGATTCATGATTGGGAGCGACGGCCTGTCTCCCATTGCACCGCCCTGGTCCTCACTCACGGCCTACGATTTGAATGAGGGAAGCATCAAATGGAAGATTCCCCTGGGCGACGTGCCGGAGCTGGCGGCGAAGGGAATCACGAACACTGGCTCCCATTATCCCAAAGTAGGACCAGTCGTAACCGCGGGAGGGCTGATCTTCACCGGCACCCGCGACCGCAAAGTTCGCGCCCTGGATGTGGAAACCGGCAAAATCCTATGGGAGCACGAAGTCTCTGCCGCGCTCGAGGGTATGCCTGCTATATACGAAGCCGGCGGCCGCCAGTACGTCGTGTTTTGTGCCTCCGCACAGGTGGGCCTCACTCCAACCACACAGGTGAAGATTCCCGGCGCCTATGTGGCTTTCGCGCTGCCGAAGGTGGTGAAATAGTATGCTTTCGCCAAGTAAAACGCACCTTATACAACAGTTTAATCCGAATGATGTCAAGAAACTCCCGCGGTTTGACGATCCGGATGCCATCGAACTCGCCAAGCCGTAGCAGGTGATCTTCCCCGGTCACGATGAAATCAGATTGTGAATCGATACCGCATGCAAGAATGTGGTTGTCGTCAGGGTCAGCGCACACGGCTACCATCAGCTTCGGCTCGATTGTGACAGCACGGGAAAGAATGGGTTCAAGAGCGGTTACGATGCTCTTCTCCGGCCATTCGAAGCGATCAGCAAGGATGCGTCTAATCTCGTCGATAATCGCAGGTGAGATACATAGAACGAACTTCTCGTCGGTATGCAGATCGAGGATTTGCTCTGGGACGCCGCCGAAGTTGAGCGCCGACACAAAGGCATTCGTGTCGAGAGTCGCTCTCATGAGCGAGCTTTATTCTTCTCCCGCTCTTCCCTGCGATACTCCCGGATAATTCGCACAACGTCCTCTTCCTTGATGCCCTGCTCCCCGGCACGCTCGCGGGCCTCCGCAATAAGCTCACGCCGCCTTTGTTTTTCGTAATTTCGAAGGGCTTCCCGAACGAGTTCGCTCATTGTCCGGTTTTCCGCCTTGGCGAGCTTCTGGAAACTTTCGAGCATCTCCGGTGGAAGCGTAATAGATAGATTCGTAGTGGTCCTCATAGGCTCCAACGTCACTATTATTTAATAATATCAAGCACAGGTAGCACGCCGGTAATCCCCTCAAAAAAAACACTTGCAGTGTACTAGATAACTAGTACAATAATCCCAGATGGGAAACGCCAAGCCATTCCGGTTCACCCTGGATACCAACAGCGGCGTTCCCGTTTACCGGCAGCTGATCGATCAAGTACTGCTGGCGATGGCGTCGGGTGCGCTGGAGAGCGGTTCGCAGTTGCCGACTGTTCGCCAGCTTGCAGTGGATCTATCGATCAATCCAAACACGGTGGTGCGCGCCTACAAGGAGCTGGAGATTCGCGGCATCCTGGCCACCCAACAGGGGACCGGCACGTTCCTCACTCACAAAAAAGTGAAGCAGGATGAAACGCTGCGGCGCCGGCGGTTGACGCAGATGGTGAGCGGTTTCCTCTCGCAGGCTGGCGGTGAAGGCTTCAGCCTGGACGAGATTCACGAGATTTTGAAAGATTGGATGCGGGAGAAGGACACAGGAGGCAAACAATGAATACCACAATCAATCCATTTGTGACAGTCAGAAGACCAAGCGCCGACATTCAGCCAGTGAGTTCGGTAGGCGGACTGTTATTCGCACTGATGATGGCGCTCGGAATCGCGGGTGTCGCGGTGTTTGAGCGACCGTGGCCGGTGTTCGTCTGCGGGCTCATTGGAGTGTACTTCCTCTTCTCCATTAAAGTAGCGGACCAGTGGCAGAAGGTAGCCGTGCTGCGTCTCGGCAAGTACCGCGGTCTGCGCGGGCCGGGGGTCTTCCACATAATTCCGGTGATTGATTCGCTGAGTAAGTTCGTGGACCAGCGCGTGCGCGTGACCGATGTATCGGCCGAATCGACACTCACAAAAGATACCGTCCCCGTAAATGTGGACGCGATCGTTTTCTGGATCGTGTGGAACGCCGAGAAGTGCATTCTCGAGGTAGAGGATTTCTATCATGCCATCGCGATGAGCGCGCAGACGGCCTTGCGCGAGTCCATCGGACGCCACGAACTGGCGCAGTTGATCACCGAGCGGGAAACCATGGGCCACGAGCTGCAGAGGATCCTCGACGAGAAGACCACCGGCTGGGGCATTACCGTCCAATCGGTTGAGATTCGCGATGTGAAGATTCCGCCAGATCTGGAAGACGCCATGTCCCGGCAGGCCCAAGCGGAACGCGAGCGGCAGGCGCGCATCATTCTGGGCACGGCAGAGACCGAGATCTCGGAAAAATTCGCCCAGGCGGCGCGCGTCTATCAGGACAATCCTGTAGCCCTGCATCTGCGGGCGATGAATATGTTGTATGAGGCGATCAAAGAGAAAGGCTCCATGGTAATCGTGCCTTCGTCGGCCGTGGAGACGATGGGGCTAGGCGGCATGCTGGGCACGGCCGCGCTGCATCGGGAAAAAGGATGAGATGGCCTCCGTTTGCATAGGACAAATCTGAATACTCCATCGGCCGGGTGGGCCGATATGTGTTCACGTGGAACCCCACTCGTTGCAACTGAAGCTGGATCCGAGAGTTTTTGAGCGAATAGGGTCTCGCCTGAAGGTTCGCGCAAAAATAGCATTGACGCTGTGTTTAGTGATTGGCTTGGCCACCGGGGTTCTGGGAACCGTAGCGCTGCACAATGCAAGTCTGTTGGGCCAACGTCTGCAATCGATGCATCAGGATGCAATCTTGCCGCTGATGCAGGCCGAAGCAGTAAACGACTGCCTCGATATGATGCGAATCGCAACGCTCAAAGCCATTCACTTGTCTGGAAAACACCGGGAGCGCGCACTAATTGAGATTTCAGCTCGCCAAAAAGATTTTTCGGTTTTGCTCGCAAAATACGAACAGGAACACACCTTGGCCGCCCAGCCGGATATGCGCGAGATGCTTAGCCGATATGGAAAGCTGGAGGACCAAGTAACCAGGGAACAAAACGCGCTGCGAAATATACGGCGCGACTATCCTTTGCTCCTCTCCACGGTCGGCCAGATTTCATCTTTACTGCGCGAAGAAAAAATGGGTGCGGTCAACCAGAATTTAGTTACATCGGCGGATGATCTCTTTACAGGATTGGATGAAAGCACTAACACCTTGATGAACATCCAACTCGAGCAGACTTCCTATGCCCAGATCGAGAGCAAGAAGATTTTGACGGCCACTAGGCAGCAAATCGCCGCGGCGCTTTTTTTCGCGCTGGTGGTTGGTTTCATTGCCTGGGCGGTGCTCGCGACAGTTGTCATGACTCCTTTACGGGTTCTGAGAAAAGCCACTAGGCAGGTCGCCGCCGGAAACCTGCACGATATAGTCAGAATCAATTCTAAAGATGAGTTTGGAGAATTAGCTCACTCCTTTAACAACATGATGAGGGATCTGGACAACGCCCGCCAGATCTCGGCCGCGAACGAAAGCCGGCTGCTGGATGCCCAGGAAATCGCTCACGTGGGCAGTTGGGAGTGGGACATCCGGCAGAACAAGGTGACGTGGTCCGACGAATTGTACCGCGTCTTCGGCCTGCAGCCGCAAGAATTCGGAGGCACCTACGAGGCCTATCTAGATCATATCCACCCTGACGACCGCCAATTTGTGGACGATAACGTCGCCTCCGCCATACGAACCGGAATATTTCCCAGCTTTGACAACCGCGTGATCAGGAAAGACGGCTCCGTTGCAACGATTCGGGCGGCTGGTAAGGTGGCGTTTGATGCGGATGGAAACGCGGTTCGAATGACCGGGACCGCCCACGATATTACCGAACGAGTGCAAATGCAGACTGATCTGGAGCAGGCGCGCGACAAAGCGTTGGAGTCTGCCCGGTTGAAAGCTGAATTTTTAGCCAATATGAGTCATGAGATCCGCACCCCCATGAACGGAGTGATCGGAATGACCGGACTGCTGCTGGATTCGGAGCTGACGGCGGAGCAGAAAGAGTACGCCGAGATCATCCGTTCCAGTGGCGAATCGCTGCTGGTGATTATCAACGACATTCTCGACTTTTCTAAAATCGAAGCCGGTAAGCTCCATTTCGAAATGGAGGATTTCGATCTGCGTGAGGTTGTGGAGTCGAGCGTGGAGCTGTTGGCCGAACGGGCCCAGGCCAAGGGGATTGAACTGGCGTCGCTGGTTCATTCCGACGTTCCAACCCGGCTGCGAAGCGACGCTGGACGGCTGCGGCAGGTGCTGACGAATCTGATCAGTAATGCCGTCAAGTTCACTGAGGCCGGTGAAGCCGTCCTCTGCTGCAGCAAGGTAAGCGAAACGGTTTCCGAAGCAGTAGTACGATTCGCTGTGCGGGATACAGGCGTGGGCATATCATCCGAGGCGCAGCGCAATCTGTTTCAGGCGTTTGTGCAGGCGGACGGCACCACCACACGCAAGTACGGCGGAACCGGTTTGGGCCTGGCGATTTCAAAACAATTGGTGGAGATGATGGGCGGCGCGATCAGCGTGCGGAGCGAACCCGGTAAAGGTTCTTGCTTCTCGTTTACCCTGCACTTGCAAAAACAGAGAGAAGACACGAATACGGCCCATATTCCATTGACAAGCCTGAAGGGGTTGCGGGTGCTGGTGGTGGATGACAACGCCACAAACCGTAAAATCCTAGTCCACCAGACCTCGTCCTGGGGAATGCTCCCCACCGCGGTGGATAGCGGAAAATCCGGCCTGGCGTTCCTGCGCGAAGCACACGACACCGGCTGGCCCTTCGACGTAGCGTTATTGGATGTGTTGATGCCGGAGATGAATGGCTTGGAGTTGGCGCGGGCGATTAAGGCGGATCCCCGCCTGGCGGCCCTCCAGTTGGTCCTGATGCCCTCCTTCGGCCAGAGAGAAGACTGCGAGGCGGCGAAGGCGGGTCTGGGAGCGTATCTGGTGAAACCAGTACGCCAGCGGCAACTCTATGACTGCCTCACGAAACTTCTGGCCGCGCCCGGGGCCGCACCGAGCGTGACCGTCCCTCTAGAGCCGGCCGCTTTGAAGCCGGTCTCGCAGACGCGCGTTCTCATCGCCGAAGACAACATGGTGAACCAGAAAGTCGCCATCATGCAATTGCGGCATCTGGGTTATCGGGCCGACGTTGTGGCCAACGGGGCGGAGGTTCTGGAGGCTCTGGCGAGGATTCCTTACGATGTGGTTCTTATGGACTGCCACATGCCTGAGATGGACGGCTTTGCCGCCACCGAGGAGATTCGCCGGGGGGAAGCCGGAACACGCCATACAGTCATCATTGCAATGACCGCCAATGCCCAGGCAGGCGACCGGGAGAGGTGCCTGGCTTCCGGGATGGACGATTACGTCAGTAAGCCTGTGGACGTGCTCCAACTGCAGCGTGCGTTGGAGCGGTGGCAGATGCCGGAAGACAGAGAACGGGCAAACGCGGCAGCTGTCGAGAAGGCGCCTATTCGCGCCTAGAACAACTAATGCCGGAAATGCCGCACTCCGGTGAACACCATGGCAAGTCCCAGGCGGTTAGCGGCGGCAATCACTTCCTCATCCCGGACGCTGCCGCCCGGCTGAATTACAGCTGTAATTCCGTGCTGCGCCGCTTGCTCCACACCATCCGGAAACGGGAAGAAGGCATCCGAGGCAAGCACCGTGCCCTGCAAGGGAAGCACTGCTTTCATTGCTCCCACCTTCACGGAATCCACGCGGCTCATCTGGCCCGCGCCCACGCTGACGCTCTGCCCCGCGTTTGCATAGATAATCGCGTTCGACTTCACGTGCTTCACAATTTTCCAGGCAAATTCCAGCGCCGCCCATTCCTCGTCGGACGGTTGGCGATCTGTCTTAACCACTAGCCCGGTGCGGTCCAGCCGGTGAGCGTCCGCGGTCTGGGCGAGGAACCCTCCCGTGATGGACTTGATCACCGGCTCCTCCGCGGCCGCTCCTACCTTGAGCAGCCGCAGATTCTTTTTCGCACGCAGGAGCACGAGCGCCTCGGCGGAATAATCCGGGGCAGCGATCGCCTCAATGAAGGTCTTCGATATTTCGGCGGCAGTCGCTTCGTCCAATGTACGGTTGAATGCCAGCACCCCTCCAAAGGCGGACACCGGGTCGGCGTCGAAAGCTTTGCGGTAGCTGGCTACCAGCGTCTCCTGCTCGGCGCAGCCGCAGGGATTGGTGTGCTTGATGATGGCTGCCGCGGGCCGCTCGAACTCCTGAATCAGCTGCCAAGCCGCGTCCAGATCCACCAGGTTGTTATAGGACAACTCTTTGCCATGAAGCTGTTCTGCACCGGCGATGCCCGCTCCGCCAGTGGAGTAAAGCGCAGCGGATTGATGGGGGTTTTCGCCATAGCGGAGGCTCATGCAGCGGGCCGCCCGAATGTCCAGGATTTCCGGCAGCGGCGATTCTTCTTCGTGAAAGTAGTCCTCGTCAAACTGGATGCTGGCCAGGCGCGCGGATATCGCGCGATCATAGGCGGCGGTCACCGAAAAGGCTTGCTTCGCCAGACGCCAGCAGGTGGCCACGGATAGCTGGGACGTGCCGCGCATCTCTTCCAGGATCCCGGCGTAGTCTTCGGGCGAGACCACCACCGCCACATCCTGATAGTTTTTGGCTGCCGCGCGAATCATTGTCGGCCCGCCGATATCAATGTTTTCGATCAGTTCGTGAACCGGCGCTTTTTTATTCGCCGCGGCCTTGTCAAAAGCGTACAAATTCACTACTACCATGTCGATTGGGCCGATGGAGTGCTGTTCCAGCGATCGCATGTGTGCCGGGTTGCTTCTGATGGCAAGCACTCCAGCGGCGATCTTTGGATGAAGCGTCTTGACCCGGCCATCGAGCATCTCAGGAAACTGAGTGACTTCCGCCACATCGCGAACAGGGATCCCCGCCTGCCGGAGTAGGGCCGCGGTTCCACCCGTTGAGAGCAGGTCCACACCGAGGCGGCTGAGTCCGCCGGCAAATTCGACCAGACCGGTCTTATCCGTAACGCTGAGTAGCGCGCGCTGAATTCTGGGCATGAATCCCCTATTTTCACATGCCCGTTATAATTGAGTGTGTCTTATTCAGTGACGCTCATACCCGGGGATGGCATTGGTCCGGAGGTAGCGGACGCGGCCGTTCGCGCAGTCGCCGCGACCGGCGTAAACATCGAGTGGCAGCGCGCCGAACTCACAGCCGATATCATTCAGAAATCGGGGCAGGTGCTTCCCCAGCATGTACTGGATTCCCTGGCGAGAACTCACGTGGGCCTGAAAGGGCCTGTCGCCACGCCGATCGGCGGCGGATTCCCGAGCGTGAATGTCGCGCTGCGCAAGAAGCTCGACCTGTTTGCCAACGTGCGGCCCGTGCGAACCATGCCCGGCGTAAAGACGCGCTATATGGATGTGAAGATCGATATGGTGATCTTCCGCGAGAACACTGAGGATGTCTATTCCGGGCTGGAGCACGAGATTATCACCGACGTGGTGGAGAGCCTGAAAATCATTACGCGCGTAGCCTCCATCCGGATTGCCAAAGCCGCCTTCGCATTTGCGCGCAACGGGCGTAGGCAAGTGACCGCCGTCCATAAAGCGAACATCATGAAGTTGAGCGATGGACTCTTCCTGCGCTGCTGCCGGGAAGTGGCGCAGGAGCATCCCGGCATTGAGTACAAGGAATTGATTGTGGACAATGCCGCAATGCAATTAGTGATGCGTCCCGAGACGTTTGACATCCTGCTGCTGCCAAACTTGTACGGAGATATCGTGTCCGATCTGGGGGCCGGTCTGGTAGGCGGCCTTGGCATCGTGCCCGGAGCGAACATGGGCGAAAAGAACGCCGTATTCGAAGCCGTGCACGGCAGCGCTCCGGATATCGCCGGCAAGGGAATCGCAAATCCCACGGCCTTAATGTTGTCCGCCGTCATGATGCTGAAACATCTGGGAGAGGAGGGCGCCGCACTCCGTCTGCAGAATGCCATCGAAGCGGTCTACGCGCGCCGCGAAGGCCTGACTTCCGATGTCGGGGGCACAGCCAGCACGTCGCAGTTCACCGACACGGTGGTAGCAGCCGTCAAAGACACTGCCTAGCGGCTTCGCGGCCTCAGCTCACATCAGATCCGCCTGCAGATCGAAGAATTGCATCCCCGGCGACAAAGCTTCCTGTGAATGGTCGCAGGCCAGCACATGATAGTCCTGCAGGTAGTAGTAGCGCTCTCTATCCCAATCGGCCTGCCCGTTCAGCAGGACACGCACCGGTTTCCAGACTGTCAGGGTAACCAAATAGCGGGAAGGTCGCCTCGGCCAGTGCACCTCCCTGCTACAAGCCTCCTCTAGCAACGTCAATCTCACATCTTTGCCCACATACTCAATCTGGAATACGCCGCTCGAATCGGTCCGTTTGGCCTTTCGTACTGCGATCTGCCGCGTCTCCGTCCCGTTGATGTCGATTTCCGACTCCACGATGGCCGGTGAAATGGACGACCCGCGCCATTCCTGCAGAGCATTGTGCACCGGTTGCTCAATCGCGAGCGGATCCAAAGTACGCCGGGTCGATCGCGCTCTCCACTGTGCCTTCGGCAAAATCACCGTCCGCTTCAGGATGATTAAGGAAGGACTCACGAGCCGCAGCCGCCTGAAAGAGAGCTACAAACCTAGTCCGAAAGCGCCGCCACAATAACCGGCTTGGTGGTAGGCGCAGGTGAGCCGGCCTCCGGTTCCAGGGTGACCGCAACGGCGCCGGTCTGTGTCATATCCACCGGCCCGCTGGATAAGTAGACGGCGTTGCCGCTCGCATCGGACTGAAAAAGTCCCGCCGGACGCGGGGCGCCGCTCTTCGGAATCACCCAGAGCTCATAAGTCTTGCCGGCGACTTGCGGCAGATTGCTGGCGAGCAGCAGTACGCCGCGGGTAGCGTGCACAAAGACACGTCCGCGCGGGGGCGCCGGCTCTCCCTGCCCGAAGAGCACCTGCCTGGTCTCCGGCTGGTACAACATGGCGATTGCCTGCTGCATCTGCGCGGTTTCGGCATGGCTGCGCTCCACTGCCTGCCGGGCCTCCGCCAGTTCTATGCCGCGCCGCCGGTCCTGCACGCTCAACCATAGAACAGCGATCAAGAGGCTTGCCAGCGCTGCCGCCCAGCCTGAGATCCAGCCCCAATTCGAAGGCTCAACGCCTACGCTCGCCAGGACCTTGCCCCGCAGACGTTTCGGCACTTCCACTACGGGCGTGACCGCAAGAATCGCGCTATTCAATTCCAGGGCCCGCTTCATCCCGAGCGTACAATTCGGGCACCCGCGGCGCAAATGCTCTTCCAGCTCGATGCGTTCCGGCTCTTCCAGCAGGCAAAGCGCGTGCAGCTCGTAATCGTCTTGCAGCGAGTCGCAATTCATACTGCTACCGCCTCGCCCAACTCGTCTCGCAGAGTACGGAGAGCACTGCGCGTCCAGGTTTTGACGGTGCCGAGTGGCTGCTTCATACGTTCGGCCATCTCGCTCTGCGACAGGCCTTCATAATAGGCGAGCTCGATCACCAGCCGCTGATTCGGATTCAGCTTCTCAAATGCCGCCTTCAACCGCCGGGCGCGATCGGAGTTGAGAATCTCGTGCTCCAGGTTGGCGAACAGGCTGGGATGCTCGCTCGCTTCCAGCTCGTACGCATTCTGCGACATGCGGCCGTCCACGGAGCGCAGATAGTCGATGGCGCGATTGCGGGCGACGGTTAAGACCCAAGGCCCCAAAGCACCGCGCTCGTGGTCGAAGCCCTGCACACGGTTCCACACGCGCAGGAAGGTCTCCTGCACCAGGTCCTCGGCCACGCCCGCGTCTTTCACAATGCGGAAGACCAGTACGTATGCGATGCGTCCGTAGCGGTCGTACAGTTCGGCCATCGCCTGCGGATCGCGGCGTTTCAGGCGCGCGGCAAGTTCTCCGTCCTCCTTGGCGTGAATGGCGGCGAATAAAAACGGGAGCAGAAGCATCAGGCGGTGAGTTCTTTGATCACAGCGCCGCTGGTGATGGTGGGGCGCTCCGCGCGGCCGTTGTGCATGTAGGTCAGGCGCACATGGTCCAACCCGAGCAGATTCAGGATGGAGGCGTGAATGTCGTGGACGTGATACGGCCTGTCGATAACACGCAGCCCGATCTCATCGGTGGTCCCGATTGTCTGGCCGCCTTTGACACCCCCGCCCGCCATAAACATGGTGAAGCCCCAGGGATTGTGATCACGGCCGGTGCTCTTTTCATTGAACGGTGTGCGTCCAAACTCGCCGCCCCACACAACCAGCGTGTCCTGCAACATGCCGCGGGATTTCAGGTCGGCCAGCAGGCCAGCGACCGGCTTATCAGAGACTTTGCACCATTTTCCATGGTTGCCTTCGATGTTGACATGCGCATCCCAGCCGCTGCCCGAGCCGCAATAAAGCTCCACAAACCGGACGCCGCGCTCCACCAGCCGGCGCGCCATCAGGCAGTTTTTCCCAAAGGTCTCTGTCTCGGGTTGGTCGATTCCATAGAGCTTTTTAGTTGCCTCCGACTCCTTGGCCAGATCCACAGCCTCGGGAGCCGCCGCCTGCATCTGGTAGGCGAGCTCGTAGGAGCGAATGCGCGCATCCAGATCGGTATCTTCCTGCTTGTCGGCGGAAAAGCGCTCGTTCAATTCCTTCAGGAACGCGAGTTTACTCCGTTGCTGCTCCTCGGTAGTGCCCAGCGGCGGTTTCAAGTGCAGGATAGGGGTGTCGCCCTGCCGGAACTGTGTTCCCTGATAAGTAGCGGGCAGGAATCCGGAGCTCCAGTTCTTGGTTCCGCCCAGCGGCTCCTTTTCATCCAGCAGCACCACAAAACTCGGCAGATTCCGGTTGGCGCTGCCAAGTCCATACGTTAGCCATGAGCCCATGGAAGGCCGCCCCGCGAGAATATCGCCGGTGTTCATCTGGCACACGGAGCCCACGTGGTTCAGTCCATCCGCCCAGCAGGAGCGGATCACAGCCATGTCGTCCACATGCTCCGCAATGTTCGGATACCAGTCGGAAACCCAGGTTCCGCTCTGCCCGTATTGCTTGAATTTGCGCTGCGAACCCATCAACGTGTTGCCGGCGGTGCCCATCGCGGTGACAATCTTGCCAAACGACGGGGGAACCGGCTGGCCGTTCATTTCATTCAATTTCGGCTTGGGATCGAACAGGTCGATATGACTCGGACCGCCCTCCATAAATAGCCAGATGACGGACTTCGCCTTGGGAAGATGGTGCGGCGATTTCGGAGCCATGGGATCCACCGGCGCTGCCAGCAGCCCATCGCCGCGCAGCATGTTGGCGAGCGCGATTCCCGCCAGCCCGCTGCCCGCCTGGGTGAAGAATTCGCGGCGGGATCGGACCGGCCAGTGATGAGAAAGTTTGTCGAACATGGGATTACTCAATTCAGATACAGAAATTCGTTGGCATTCAGCAGCATGTGACAGAGGTCGACCAGCGCGGCGGCGCGCGCGGGCGGAACTCCTGCTGGAAGCTGGTCCGGCAACGGGACCTTCTCGTTTTTCGCGAGGCGGGCTTCGAGTAAGGGCGTGTGACGCTCCAGGAACGCCAGCGCCGCTTTCCGCTCCTCCGCAGTAGGCGTCCGGGCATACGCCAGCTTGTAGGCCCGATCGAGCTGCGCCTCGGGGGTCAACCCGCTGTCATTCAAAACGCGGCCGGCCAGGGCGCGCGACCAGCCCAGCACCAGTTCGTTGTTCAGCAGTTCCAGAGACTGGCTAGGCGTCACACTTTGGCTGCGGCGCGAGCAGCTCTCATGGCTGTCCGGCATATCAAAGCTTTCAAACATCGGATAGCGGGTATTACGCCTCACAAATACATAAACGCTTCTGCGCCTAGTTTCGGATTCCTCTTCATTCTTTTTCCAGCCACCGCGCGTCTCCACTCCGGCAGGCAAGGGCGGGAACACAGCTGGTCCCCCGATTTTCGGATTCAGCAAACCGCTCGCGAAAAGCATGGAATCGCGGATGCTCTCGCCTTCCAGCCGGCGCCGGTTGAACCGCCAGAGCAGCTTGTCATCGGGATCCACCGCGGCCGACTCTTTCCGGTAAGCCGAGGATTGACGGTAGGTACCCGACAACAGGATCTGGCGGTGGAGCTTCTTAATACTCCAACCGTTCTCCACGAAATTCGCCGTCAGATAATCCAGCAGCTCCGGATGCGTCGGCCGCTCGCCCATCAGGCCGAAGTCACTGGGAGTGCCTGCGAGCCCGCGTCCAAAGTGATAGTGCCAAATCCGGTTGACGATCACACGCGTGCTGAGGGGATTATTCGGGTCGGCCAGCCAGCCGGCCAGAGCGGCGCGCCGGCCGGTGGAATTGACCGCCGGAGGAGGGGTGACCTTCGCGTCCGCCGGATCCAGAATGGAGAGAAAGCCCGGCTGCACTTCGGCCAGGGGAGCATCATAGGCGCCCGCGCCGAGAATATGAGTCTTGGGCGATGCCGGACCGTTGTCGATCATAGCCTGCCCGACAGGCATTTGCTGCGGCTTGATGGCGTTGAATTTCGCCAGCTCGATCTGCAGTTGCTTGTAGCGCACCCCCGCGTCGCCCTTGAGTTTTTTGGCGGCATCTTCTTGATCCACATTCAGCAACCATTGCGATTTGTGGTACATCTGCCACTGGAAAGGCGTCCGCTTAGCGGGATCGGTGGTGATCGCCTGCTGTATCTCTTCCGGGTACTTGTCGAAGTTGTCTTTATACATGGCCGCCACCTGAGGGGCAGCCAGCGCCTTCATTTCAGCCCGAATATCGTTCGTTTTCTCAGCCCAAATGGCATATTTCGCGTCAAAATCGGCCTTTTCTTCGGGCTTCAGCAGGGGCGCCTCGTCCTCACTGCGCGTATTCGCGAAAAAGGCCTGCAGTCGATAGTAGTCCTTGTGCAGGATGGGGTCGAATTTATGGTCGTGACAGCGCGCGCAGCCGTAGGTGAGGCCCAAAAAAGTCGCTCCCACGGCATCGGTCACGTCGTTTAACAATTCCTGCCGCCGCTGCATCAGATTGCGGGCATTGCTCTCATCCGGGAAGTGGCGGCTGAAACCGGTGGCGACCAGCGCCGCGGGATCCCCCGGGTAGAGCTCTTCCCCGGCGATCTGCTCTTTCACGAAGCGGTCGTACGGCTTGTCGGAATTGAAGGAACTGATCACATAATCGCGATAGCGCCAGATATTCGGCCGTGTTTCGTCGGCCTTGAAGCCCGCGCTGTCGGCGTAGCGCGCCAGATCGAGCCAGTGCCGGGCCCATCGCTCCCCATAATGCGGAGACGCGAGCAGGCGATCCACTAACTTTTCGTATGCATCGGGGGAGACGTCGCTGAGGAACGCCTGAACGTCCTCGGGCGCGGGAGGCAGCCCTGTAAGATCCAGGGTCACGCGGCGCAGAAGCGTGGTTTTGTCCGCCGGCTCATTGGGCTTGATGCCCTTTGCTTCCAACCTAGCGAGAACAAATGCGTCGATCGGGTTATGCACCCAGGCCGGATCTTTCACTGCGGGAACAGCGGGTTTCGTAACCTTCTGAAAGGCCCACCACTTACGCTGCTGCGCGGTGAATGGACGGGCGCCTTCAGCGGCGGAAAGAGAGCAAAGCGCTACAGAGAGCAGCAGGGCGCCACAGGCAGCCCTGGACAAAAGCGAACGCATGTGTCCCCTCCTAAAATGGGGAAGTTGTTAAGAACATACCATATTTCATGTCATTAAAACCGGAACAGCAGCATGCTCTGATAGCGAAACTGGAGCGGCACGGTGGCGCCGAAAGGGACAAAAAACCGCGCCTGCGGGTTACTGTCCTTCAACCATTTCGTAGTGATGATGTTATTGGCGAAGATCACCCCCCGGTGCAGAGTATATTCGATCCGCAGCGAGTTGGCCTGCATGTTGACATTGCCTCCGATCCCGATGTCGTTCTCCGTCACTTCGCCAATCAGAGCATTCGCCTGCTTCCGGTAAAACGCATATTGCAGGCGCAGATCGCCAGCCTCCCGGGAGCGGCCGGCGCTCCCAATGATGGCGAATCCGTTGCGGTCGGAGACATGGTGGAAATTTCGTGACATCTGCATATTCAGAGACATTGGAATAGAATGATCGAACACGCCGAGGCCGCGGTGGGCCAGCGTGTAGGTCAAGTGGCCGATGCGGAAGCCGGGAGCGGTGAACTCGGCGCCACCCGGCGTCGTCGTCGCATTTCCTGGGCTCGGGACGGGTCCCACCGGATTGAAGCCGATGCTGCCGCCGACCAGGAACAGTCCTCCGGCCGTCGACATCAGCCGTAGCTGATTTGGATTCCGGTATAGCTGCAGGTCGAAGCCCGCCTGCTGTGTTAGCGCGTCGCTCAAACTGGTGTCGATAAGCGCTCCCTGTTGGAACAGCTGGCTGGCCCTGGGCTGAGTGCCGGGTTTGGCCCCAGCCGCCAGAAACGCCTGCGAGGGAGTAGCCGTCGCGGCTGTGCTCGAAGTCCCGGGGACGATTTCAGGGAAATTCGGATGGGTGAATGTGTACTGGCCGGCCATCAGTTTCACTTGCGATTTGGCGATTTTGCCGGGCAGCGTGAAACTTTCGTTGGTTCCATTGAACCGGGAATCCTGGTCGAACAGAAAGGCCGACCTGTCGTTAAATACGTTGTCGACACGCCCTCCCTGGAAGCGGAATCTGGCGTTGGGATGGTAGTCGACATATGCCTCGCTGAGCATCAGAGAGTGCCGTGCCAGGCCGCCTCCAAAGTCCTGAATATCGGTGAGCGGATTATTGAGAGGTCCTGTGGAGAGGCGGGCATGGATGCTCAGGGTACGGTGCATTTGCGCGGCGAGGTCGAGATGCAGCAGGTATCGTCCGCGGATGTTTGACACGCGGGGGGCACCGCCGCCGGCCGGACGTGTGATGCTGTCGAAGTACAGCCGGAAGTCTCCGCCCATGGCAAACTTCGAGGGCGCGGCAGGGGCCGGCTTGGCGGTCTCCCGGACTGGCGGCGGCATAGGTTCCTGACGAATCTGCATCACTGTGGCGGAAGGCGCTTGCTCCAGGCTTCGCACACGCGCCTGCAGCGCCGAAACCGTGCTGGTTAGCTGTTGGAGCTGAGCCTGCAGCAACCGGATTTCCTCGCGCTGGCTCGCTGCGGCGCACGGCAGGGCGAGTCCCGCCAGGAGAATGAGATATTTGGCACTTCGAGTCATTTCGTTCAGTGTTTCATAACCGCTATTGCATGTGTAGCAATGTGGCCCTGACGGCGTCCTATTCACTGTGGCACTTACGCGATGTAATCTCTGTGGCGGCCGAACTTTCACACGGTCGGCGCCGGTCACGTCCATTGAGCGTGAGATACGGCTGCGCGATGAATTCGTCCATTCACGCCTCGGCCGCAAGGCCAGCCGCAGTGAGCTGAAGGATTTGACGGATTTCATGCACGGCTTCCCATCTCCCCTGGTCGCCTGCAGCGGATGCGGGATTTTGACGCGCAGTGA
Organism: Bryobacteraceae bacterium; assembly: GCA_035526665.1. Lineage (GTDB taxonomy): Bacteria > Acidobacteriota > Terriglobia > Bryobacterales > Bryobacteraceae > DATLBY01. The sequence goes on along the minus strand of DATLBY010000032.1, from coordinate 10,331 downwards.
ACGCCGGGTTCGTGAGGCGCACTCCTATGAAGAGGATCCGAACGATCCGGACCTGATGGCACACGTCTACCCGCGCTATTTGACGGCGTTTCGCAATAAAAAGCCGGCATTTGCGCCCATGCTTCGCCCCCACGCCTCCGTGCTGGAGCTCGGGAGCCATCTCGGCGCCTTTTTGCAGGCGGCTGAGGAGTGGAACTGGCGCGCCGTCGGCCTGGACGTCGGCAAGGATACGTCAGCTTTCGTCGCTTCGCGCGGGCTGGAGGTACAGCGCGCGATTGTGGAAGACTGCGAGTTTTCGGGCAACCGGTTCGACGCCGTTTTCGTCTGGAACTGTTTTGAGCAGCTCCCGGATCCAATACCTACTCTGCTGGCCATCCATCGCCAGTTGAAGCGATTCGGACTGCTGGTAATTCGTGTGCCCAATGCGCTGTTCTACACCGTTCTCTCACATTCGCTAGCCGGCGCCGCCGAGGACGGTTTTGTGATGCGGGCACTGGCGTATAACAACCTGCTGGGCTTTCCGTATCTTTACGGCTATACCGCGCATTCACTTAACCGCCTGCTGGCGCGCTGCGGATATGAGCCGGTTCGTGCGTTCAATTCCGAGCTGGTCACCATGCCCTTTGCGGATGTATCCCAGAGGATTTTTGCAGAGCAGACGGGCATCAGCGACGCTGTCGCTGCCTGGAGCTCCACGACTACTCTGGAATGCGGCACGCTGACGGGCCCCTGGATCGAACTGGTGTATCGCAAGCTGGAGGAGCCTGTGCATCCCGCGCAACTGCCACGCCGCAAAATTGATTTACGTTTCCTGGAGCGCGCGTCATAGAGGTTGAGCTTCGCGCCGAACTGAATCTTTCGCGAAGTTTGCGACAACGGCGCCCGCAGACGCCCGAACGTAGACGACGTGATATCCGCGGTAGGGTTATCCCAGGTTGGCGTGTTGGTCAGGTTTGTCGCATCGGCACGAATCTCCAGATTCATCTTCTCGCGAAGGTAGATACGCTTCGACACAGATGAATCCATATTCCACGTCGCGGCGGTCTGGAAGAAGTTGCGCCCGGTATTGCCAAGTGCGCCCGGGGCCGGTGTGCTTAATCTGGCGCGCGTTGCCTCGTCGAAATAGAAAATTAGACTGCTGGACGGGTCGGCAAAGACCTGCCTGTCTTTTGGCGTGCATCCCGTGCAGTTCGCCGGGCTCTGCTGCACGTTACTCAGTGTGTTGGAACCGGAGTAGACAGTGAACGGACGGCCGTCTGAAGAAAGCCGGAGATTTGCCAGCCGCCGATGATATAGTCCAGGACGCTGGCTGCATTCGATCTTCGCTGACGACTGAACGATGGTAGCCAAAGTGTCCTACAACGGAAGGATCTGGAGTCCACAGGGCAAGCTGCTCCAGCAACCACCAGGCTCCCTGTCTTTACCCCCATCACCTTTGTCCGCGCTTCTAATCGTGAGCCGCGTGACCCTCAACCGGGTTTAAAACGCTTGGCTCCCGGTTCTTAGAAAGCGTCTCCCAGGATGGCATCGAGAAGGCCCAGCGCCCGTTTGCGATCTAGAAGGTGCGCACGAAACTGGCCGCCAAAATCAAGTAAGCATTCCAAACAGGCGCGCCGGCAGTTATCGTCATGAGTTGGCGATCCACGCAGAATACTTCGGGCCGCTTCCAGCCAGGGCCTTCCGAGAACAAAAAGTTCAAAACAGTGGCCGGCGCCACCGGGAACGGTGTCGTAAAGCAGAATTCCAAGGTCGCCGTCAGTGCGAACCTTGATCTCCAGATTCAATTCCCGGCTGTCCAACTCCAAAAGCCACGCTCCCGCAAGCACCAGTGCACGTCCCAATGAAAACAGCGCCGCCTCATCGAAATTTCCCGGCCTTGTGCCTGAGCACCGGCTCATAAGTCAAGCGGTTCGGCCAGCAGCGGCTCATGGGATTCGATGAGAATACTGAAGCGTGATCCGAGAACTTCTTGGGCAAGGCGGGCGGCGACTTCGCATTCGATAGCCTTTCTTCGCTCATCGCAAAACCGCATCGTGTACAGACCGCGAAACCGTATCCAAGCTTGCTCCACGGGTCACCGCCGGCATTTCGAAGAAGCAACTGACCTTGGCCAGCTTCGTAATAAGTGGCTACGAGACCAGGGACGCCGCCAAAATTCGGTTCTGTTTTCGTGGCCGCATTGAGAGTAAACCCGCCAGCCGTGGTCAGCACTACCTCGCCCACTCGATCCAGATTGCGACCTGGTGGCTTGGGCGGATCCCATGCGGCGGTGGTGTAGCCAAATCTGGGAAACATCAAAGCCTGCCCAGGGTCTTGCGGCGGCAGACCGCACTCCTTGCACTGCTCATCCTGTGAGGTGGCGAGATAATCGTGGCCATTTGGACAGCGAAGCGCCCAATTGTTCAGCCCGAGCGCTTCATCTCGATTCGCTTCCGTCCAGTGTTTGAGAATACCCTTCGATTCGGCGACCTTGCCACCCACGAGGACCTGAGCCCCAGGCACATACTCACTGAGGGCTAAAAGCGACGTTCTTTCCAGCCGATATCCCTCGGCGGTTGTGGATTTGTCCGCCCGATCAACTCGCGGCGTTCTTACGGACAGCCGTTGGAGATAAATTGGGAAACCATAGCGTGGCAAAAAGCCCGAGTCCGAGAACCACTCGATGACGCTTATATCGGAAAGCGCTCCGAGTTGGTACCGAATCGAGTTGGCCTTCGCGCGCTCGCCTGGTAGCACCGCGGAAGTGGGATCTTTCGGAATTTCCGTCCATGCGCTACGAAGCGTCTCGTAGTCTTCTCGCCATTCCTTGCTCGCTGCGGAAAACTGGCTTTCAGTCTCCAGGAGGAACTCCTGCCATGATTCGTCACTCTCCGCGATAACATCCAGCGGCGTATCTCGCACAATATTGCGACAGCGTTGTCTAAGTGGGTGAACAGCCGATCGGATTGGCTCCAGGAACACAGTAAATTCTGAGGCTGGCTGCGTCCGGGAAGGCGTCCACTCGGGCTTCGTCGAACCTGCCCACTTCGGAGGAACACCCGCTCCGCAAAGACTTCCCATGTTTGAGTACGCGAGCATGGCGCCCGTCCGCCCGCCCTGGATCGGCGCAAAGAACTCGGCCAGCAGCATGGCATGTAGATGTCGCCGGACGAATCGAGGACGGTCAAGAAAAACCAGCGGCCGGCGAAGAGGCCGGCGCAGGAAATGCTGGAATCTCACGAATACCTCGCGATCAAAGGCTCGGTTCCTTGCAAACGTGACCACGACGGACGACCCATCGGCCCGTCGTCCAGCGCGACCCGCTCGCTGCATATGGTTAGCGCGTCCGGGCGGCACGTTTCCGAGCACGACTCCGTTCAATCCTCCAATGTCGATGCCAAGTTCCATCGTGGTCGTCGATGACAAAAGATTACGGGCGCCATCCTTAAACAGAAACTGCAGGCGCTTATTTTCCTGGGGGCTAAGCTGGGCGGAATGCTCCTCTCCCCACAGGCCCATCGCGAAAATCGGGAACTCGCGAAGCTCGCGCCTGGCGCGGCCCCAACGGCGGTCTTCATCGGCTTCGGCGTGTGTTATCTCGTGAAGTTGGCCGAGGCATCCCCTCAGGGGCGCCCAGCCAAAAATTGCGCGTGGCCATAACGTGCCGGTACTCGGGCAGCGATAGAGTTGAACGGGCGACCGCAAGCGAAGCTGGTCGAGCAGTATTTGAATGGCTTGGTCGGATTCCCCGCGAGCCACCTCATGCAGTTCGCATCGAAGCCAGGGGAACTGCTTCGTGGACGCACCCTCATACAATTGATTGAAGGCGGCCTCCAGCAAAGCGGAAGAAAGATACTCGGGGCACCGCGCCGCCGTCAGCACCGTCTTCGCGAACCACAACCGCAGTTGCAGCGTATCCCTTCGGCGATCGGCATCATCGTCGCCAATAAATCGGCGCGCCGTCCAGCCGTTCTTCGACCGCGTGCTCCAGCGCCCGTAGAGCGGCGATTCCTCATTCCATTTCCGGCCCGGCTGTTCCTTGGACCAATCCACGGCGCGATCCGCCCGCAAGTTGTCGAGCAGAGCGGCCAATATGAGGTGCCACGCGGCCGCAAACCAGTTCCGGGTCTCATCGTTCGGGAGTCTTTCCTCAAAGCTCGCCGGCAGCGGGAAATTCTCCAGACCGGGATACACAAGCTCCAGGAGTCCGGCAGCCTCGGTCGATACGGCCGTTCGCAGCGGGCTGTCCAGTTCCTGGGCGACCAGCGCCTCCGTGTGGGCCGCGACACTGTCCCTATTTTCCTTCCACCATTCCTGTCGCCATTCAGCGTGTTTTTCCGAAAGTTCCCGATCAAGAATCTCGGAGATGTGTGGATTGTCGGCAAGAGCGCGAGCAAAGTCCGTGAATGGAATTCCAAACGCGGCCGTGGATAGCTGGGTTCCCAGATCGCTTGCCCGACGCTTAGCCGCGTCGCGGTCCACCCGGGGAAGCGAAAGATCCGCCGCGTCGGCCTCATATCTTTCGATCTGTCGCCTGAGGTAGGCGACAGACGACGTCTTCTGGGCCGCGAGAGTATTCGCTATCGCCGATCGAATGACCCAGGTTTCGTGCTGGCTTGTCAGCAGGGGACCAAGCCGCGCCGCCTCCCGGCGCGAGTCGCTGAAACAGAGCAGCCGACGACCTTGTCCGGGTTTCCAATCTCGGGAGATGTCGGGATAAACCGGCATTCCGTAGAGAACCGTCTCGGTTGCGACACTTAAGGCGAGGCGTTCGGCTCCCTTCAGCGGCTGGATATTCAAATCCCGGTCGTCTTCGTCGGCGTCATCCGGCGACGCCCCCCAATTTGTCCCGCAATTCGGGCATGCCTGCTGGCTACATTCCGAGGGATCATTGCAGGATGCGCCATGCTCCGGGCAGGGTGCTCGGAACAACCGCGTGCCCGCGCCCCTGCCGAAATATTTGCCGGTCTGAGCGTTGACGACGACCACTGAAAGGTCCTTACCGGCGGAATCCGAGACCAGGTAATAGCGCCGCCGCGCGGCCTCGGCGAAGTGTCCCGACTCCATTTCTCCCGTGTCTGGATTCTCGAAGCCGGCAAGCGCCCAATATCCGCAGGCTTTGCAGCGGTGTACCGGAAGCGTGATGGCGTTGCAATAGGCGCATCGGTCCCGAGGAGTCTGAACACAGCCGATGCCTTCCGCCCTCAATTGACCCGGACCGGGGCATTGCGGATCGAGGCATGCGGACAGACCTTGCGGCGCGCGCACAAGGAAATGAAGCCGGTGCGGGATGAGCGGCGATTCGGTTGGACTTAGACGCGCCGCCGCCGTTAATCGCAGGAGCAGGATCGTCGCTTCACGGGTCGCCCTTGTGGTTTCGTTCCAAAGTTTTCCGGCGAGGTCGTCGATTGATAGCAGATCATTTTGATAGACCAGTTCCATCAGCCGTCTGACAATCGGGACCCGTTCCAGGCAGAGTCGGAGGAAAGGCGCAAGGGTTCCGCCGGCGGAAGCTTCCGCCGCTGAAATCGCCGCCTCCGGCAACAAAGTCGACAGGACCGGATACAGCCGCTTAAGCCCCTCCGCGTCTGGAGTGATAAACCCCCCATCCGCATTCAGGGTCACAACTTCTATCCCGGAAAATGCGCCCAGCTGGCCGGCTTCCGGTGTTTTGGCGGTTTCCGGTTCCCTCCAACTCGACAGCGGCGCCTGGGTTCCCTGGAAGACTTCGATGAGGGCTGGTGGTATGGAAAAAACGGTCGCCGCGAATTTCTTGAGATCCGCTTCAGTGCCCCCAAGAGTGGCGGACGTGGCGATATGCGTGATGCGCCGCGGCGACACCTGACAACGGTCCTTCACCCTTCTGAGAAGCAGCGTGATCTCGGCGGCGAGCGTACCTGTGTAAAGATGCGCCTCGTCCAACACCACATAACGCAGGGCCGGCCCGAAGAAATCCTGGTCTTGTGGGCGGCACAGCATGTACTCCAACATCGAGTAGTTGGTAATCACGATGTCCGGGATGTTCGCCCGCGCGGCCTGACGGCTCCGACGACGACACGGATTCCATGCTTCGCCTGGTTTCACGTTGCGGTCCGTTTCCGGCGTCTCACTCGTGAAATGGAAAAGGCTCAGTGTGTTTTGATCTTTGAGCAGTTCGTAGAGCCGCGTAACCTGATCGGTAACCAACGCGTTCATCGGATACAGAATCAGGCACCGCATACCCCCTTCATTGGCGGCACGCGCCTGCCGCCAAAGGCCAGCCAAGATCGGCAGAAGAAAGGCCTCGGTTTTTCCCGCGCCGGTCCCCGCGGTAATCACGAGAGAGGGCTTCTCGTCCGACGACGATTTCGCCGCCGCATACCGGAAGGCGTCCGCCTGATGTGTGAACAATGGCCGCCGCGCCGGGAACCCGCCAGCGGCATCGAGGTGATCGCAGAGATCCGGCGGAAACAACCCTTCTTCCTCCAGGGAAACCAGCGAATCCCGCGACAGTTTACTGGGAAACGCGCCCTGTATCCAAAGCTCACTGACGAGTCCGCCTTGCGCGCCCGAACCTCGCCAGATTTCAGATGCGGCGTTCGCGAGGCGCGCGTCTCGGAGGTAGTTCTCGGACGCGGCGAGATCGACGAGACGCTGTCTCGTCATGTCGACCAACTGAAGGGCGTCAATTTGACTCAGAATCTGCTCCTTTCCACCAGCCGCAGCAGCAGCGAGGCGGTCATGAACTGGCGACCACTGGACGTTTCCCCGAGTCTCCTTAGATTGGGTTCCGCTTGCTTGTAGTTCGAGGATCTATTAGCCAAATGAGCCCCAAACACGTCAACGTCGGCCTGGAGCGAATCCGGGGCCACTCCTATGAGGGTCGCGCAGCCACGACAGGCCGTGGCCAGCGCCCCCGGCAAATCCGGATCGTCGGCGGGGCGGTGCAGCATTGCCGCGGCGACCCCCCGCGCGTACTTCCGGTACTTATCGCCGCGCAGCTTCTGTTCAGCAAGTTGGTAAAATAACGAAGGGCAAATCTCACCCAGGCACGAGAGTGAGTACTTGAATGACTCCGCCTCGCTCTGCGCGCTGTGCTGCTGGCGAAATGCGCCCGCGAGCCGCTCCATTTTACTTTCATTCCGGTCTGTGTAATTCCAGAGGAATTCACGAATCACGGTGTCTAGCCCAGGCTCCGCTTGCCGATGGACGAGCCCGAAAGGAGGCGCCTCCGCTCCTAGCCACCCCCTCACAAATTCAACCGGGGCCTGAAGCGCAGCTTTTTCCATCGATGGCCTGAACCATGAATTCAAGATTGGAATCTTCAGCCACCGAAAAAGCGCGAACAGGCTCGGTGACCGGGCATTGTCTAGAGCGTTGATGGTCGGCTCGGTAGCCCAGTAGGAGGCGCTCCGGACGCCCTTATATGACACCGCCATGACCGCGACGGCGCCCAGACGGGGCAGCTTCCACAAAGTGTCGTCTTTCTCGCTGGAAATATCGTCCCCTCCGAATATTCGAGGTTCCCGAGATAAGTCAGACCAAACGAGGATCTTGTGTTCCACCCCTGGAGGCATCGGCGTCCGCCAAGAAAAGTATGCGCCCGTCTGCCCTTTGAACAGCGGCGGAAGGAATTGCCCCCGGCCGCAGTCGTGGACCGTCTCGACCAGCACAGTATCCGGCTTGCCATCTGAGCGGACGATCAGCTGCCCTCCCCAGCCACTCAAATCTCTCATCGGGAGACCGCGCGGACTGATCTTGCCCACAAAACGAACACCCTCAAACAGCTGAGATTTGGCCGCGCAAAAGACCCGTGCCCGGCCAGAGCCGTCAGCCCGATTTAATGGACGGTTTCGGTTCAAGAGCGTCCACTTTGGTTCGGCGTCGGGATCCGATTCGGTCTCGAAACACGCAATTCCCCTAAGATTCAACGACGACTTGGGCGTGATAGTGCGGGTGTAACCCGGACCACTTACGCGGATGCGAATCCGTTCTTCGCCAAGAGCGACTCCGAGCGTAACCTGAAACTGGCGGCTCGTTCGCCAGGTGGCGCCCGCCTGGGCCACGGCATACGCTGACCCTCCAGCCATAAGCGAGACAGCCGTCGCATCCTCTGGCACCCCATTCACATTCACGTGGCAAGCGGAGCCAACTTCGACGGTCTCGCCCGGCTGTGACTCCAGGGTCAGACGGATCGGCGAGTATGGTTCCCTTTCCGAAATCCTCGGTTGCCAATACAAGGCTCCATCACAAACAACCCTCAGGTCCTGGGGCCAAGAACCGCCCAGCCGGTACGCGGCGCGATCTTTGGACTTAAAGCACTGCGTCGCGCCGGGTATGCTTAGGTCCGTGTCGCACACTAACGCGTAGTCCCGGCCTGGGTCGAGCCTAGACGACAAATCCACCTGCGTACCGAGCTTCAGGTCAAACACCATGAGCGGCGCACCCATCCCAAGTTCACGCAGGTCTATCTCTTTAAGAAGCTCGCCTTCACTGCTTACCGTCAACAATCCTGGCCGGAGGTTGGGCTTCGAGCCCGCGCGCTGGCAAGGCAAGTCGCGCCGGCCCCGCCACTCACGGTTCTCTTGCAGGGTCCAACGATCTATAACTTGTCCGTCGATACCGAATACCGCCGTTTCGGTTTCACCGAGAACTTCGCGGATGTGTTCCTCATTAAGCTTCACTGATAATTCCGGCGTCGCGGGATATTCCCACTTGAGGAATATTTCGCATACCGGCTCATCTCCGCAATCGGGAGCCTCCCGCGCCTCCAACGCGGTGTCCGGTCGGGGCAGGCGGATCTTCGCCACTCGCATTAATTCAGTGGGCCATTCTCGACGAATCCACGGGGATTCCCGAAGGAGGCGCTCCGTGTACTCGGCGGAAACCCGGTTGCGCCTGAAATCTTGTAGAACTTTCCAGAGATCGGTGAACGTATCCGATCTCAAGTCCCCGTACTCAGACTCAAGTCCGGTGAGAATCCTCACCGCAATGGGAAGCCCGATGCCATCGAGCCACTGAGGCAGCTTCGGACAGCTCCTCGAAAAGTAAAGCCGAATTGAAGTTTGAGAGTATCGAAATACTCCTGGGCGCCATAGCGATCGATTAGGTTCCGCAGCTTGAGCCGTCGCGCGCCGGCGGCCACCGCGTTCTTACAGGTCGTCGTTGGCTGTCCACCCACAAAAAGCGCCGGGAAACTCACCGCGTCGGCTTTGAGAACTGCGGTCACGGCTGGCCAAACCGAATCTTCGTTGGAACGCGCGCGGCACACCTCCGAGGCCAGAATGATGAGGACGGCCCCAAACATTTCCTGCGGCGACGCAAACGTCTCGTCAGCGATATGGGCCTGGAACGTGCTCTCGCACCACATCCGGGGCTTGCCCCACTGCTGAGAGAACCAAACCGAAAGAGCTTCGATCTCCATAGTTGTGATTCTGGCTTCGGCCACGGATCTGGGATTTGGCAGGTCATCGAACCTCTTGAGGAACTGGAGGAAGACGTCGTCCAGCTCCATCGAGGGAAAGATTTCGCAGTGCAAATATCCGCCGGCGGCCTGCATTCAACACTCCAAGAGATTCTGTGACACAACAAACATCAATCTGCAAAGTTGCTTTACTGATCCTCCAGTGTAGGCGCAATTCGAGCGTTGTGCCGTATCAGGCGGAGCGACCAGAAGCCGTTGATCGCAAAAGCTAGGTCTCGTACCACATGCAGTGGATATGAGCCGGTTCGCGGATTCAATTCGGAGCTGGTGACCATGCCCTTTGCGGATGTATCGCAGCGGATTTTTGCAGAGCAGACGGGCATCAGCGACGCTGTCGCTGCCTGGAGCCCCACGACTACTCTGGAATGCGGCACGCTGACGGGTCGTGGATCGAGCTGGTCTATCGCAGGCTGTAGGAGCCTGTGAGACGGGCTCGATTGCCGCGGCGCAAGATTGATTTACGTTTCCTGGAGCGCGCATCATAAAATTTATCCGATAGCAGTTTCGCCTTACCAGGACTTTTGATACAGGTGCAGTAGATCTTCCCGCGAACAGGGGCGTGGATTGAGCTGATGGCAACCATCCTCGAAAGCCTTATCCGCCAGCATTGCGAGCGCCGGTTCGGGAATTCCGTACTCTCGGAGGCGCGGTTTGATGCCCAGAATCCTGTTTAGCTCAGAGATGTGCGCCGCCAGGTCCGGCACGTTGCAGTGGCGCGCCAGCGCGGCGATGCGGGCACTGGACACTTTGTTGTTGAACTCGAGCACCGCCGGAAGCAGGATGGCGTTGGTAGTGCCGTGATGCATCGCGAATTCAGTGGAGAGCGGATGGGCCAGGGAGTGGGTTGCGCCCAGACCTTTCTGAAACGCAATGGCTCCCATCATGGAGG
>DATLBY010000031.1:0-8700 GCA_035526665.1 Bryobacteraceae bacterium | reverse complement strand
TCGCCTATCTCAAAGACACGAGTGGCGAGCTTATCAATGAAGTATCGGTCGTGCGACACGAAGACGACCGTGCCGGTAAAATCCGCCAGCGCTTCCAGCAACACGTCCTTGGCGCGCATGTCCAGGTGGTTCGTAGGCTCGTCGAGCAACAGAAAATTGGAAGGCGCGAGCAGCATTTTGGCAAGCGCATAGCGATTGCGCTCGCCACCCGAAAGCACGCCGATACGCTTAAATACGTCGTCCTCTGAAAACAGGAAGCAGCCTAGAATGCTGCGCAACTCCGTGTTGGTTCGCCGCGGGGCCGCCTCCGTAAGATCGTCCAGCAGCGTGGCGTTGATGTCGAGTTCTTTGTACTGATCCTGAGCGAAATAATCGACGTCGACGTTGTGCCCCAGGCGATACTCGCCGGAGGTTAGCGGCTCGGAGCCGGACAGCAGTTTGATCAGCGTCGACTTGCCCGCTCCGTTGACGCCTACCAGGGCCACGCGGTCCCCGCGCTCGACCACGAAGTTTACATGATCGAATACTTTCTTTTCGCCGTAGCTCTTGGCGACATTCTGGAATTCGGCCACAATGCGTCCGCTTGGCTTCGGCTGGGGAAAGCTGAAATGGATGGTCTTCTCTTCCGGCGGCACTTCGATGCGCTCAATTTTTTCCAGCTCCTTAATACGGCTCTGGACCTGCTTGGCTTTGGTCGCCTGAGCACGAAAGCGGTTAATAAAGGCTTCCAGCTGATCAATTTTTTCCCTTTGATTTCTATAAGCCGACTCCAGCTGCGTGCGGCGCTCGGCCTTCCCGGTCAAATATTTCTCGTAATTTCCCGAGTAGAAGTGTACCTTTTTATTCCAGACCTCCACGATTTTAGTGATCGTGACATCCAGGAAATAGCGGTCGTGCGAGATCAGTACAAACGCATTCGGGTAGGACTTAAGATATGCCTCCAGCCAGTTTCGCGCCTCTAAATCGAGGTGATTGGTAGGCTCATCCAACAGCAATAGATTGGGCTGTTCCAGCAGCAATTTGGCCAGTGCAATCCGCATTTGCCACCCGCCGGAAAACTCTTCCGTCCGCCGCGTCCAGTCCTCTTTGCGGAAGCCCAGCCCATCCAGGACCGCACCCACCTGAGATTCGATTGCATATCCGTCGCGCGCGCGGAACTCACTGTCTACCCGATGAAAACGATCGGCGACCGCCCTATACTCTTCACTCGCCGGATCCACATCGGCCATCTTGTGGGTGAGGGTTTCCAGCTCCTCCTCCATCGCCCGAAGCCCGGCAAACACGGTCATGCATTCTGCGAAAACACTGCGTCCGGAGAGCGACAGTCCATCCTGCGGAAGATATCCCGCCGAGATGCCTTTGGTGGCGGTAAGTGTTCCGTAGTCGAGCCCTTCGATCCCGGCAAGCACTTTCAGGAGAGTGGATTTGCCCGTCCCATTCGCGCCCACCAGGCCAACGCGGTCCTTGCTGGTGATGAGCCAATCCAGACCTTCGAAGAGTAATTTGTGGCCGTAGCGCTTGCCGGCCCCCGTAAGTTGCAGCATTCTTTGTTCTTAGTTCCCCGCCCTAAGGACACGCCCGGCGAGCGCGCCGGTTGCCTTGCCATCCTCGATCACCGCTTTTCCGTTAATGAATACGAAATCGATTCCCTCGGTGTACTGATGAGGATTCTGAAAAGTGGCCTTGTCTTCGATTTTAGCTGGGTCGAACACCAGGATGTCGGCGGCGAAGCCTTCGCGGATCAAACCGCGGTCCTGAAAGCGAAAGGTGCGCGCGGGTAGCGATGTCATCCGGCGGATGGCGTCTTCCAGAGTGATTACCCGGCGCTTCCGGACAAACTCGGCCAAAACCCGTGAATTCGTGCCGTAAGAGCGCGGGTGCGGAACACCGACACCGAATTCGCGGACTCCGCCGTCGCTGGCAATAGCCGTATTTGGATAGCGCAAAATGCGCTCCACGTCTTCATTACCCATGGAATGGTAAACCATCTGAGCGCCGCCGGCCTGGACAATATCGAGAATCAGTTCGATCTCCGATGGCACCGTCGTAGGACGGCCCTGCATTGCATTGATCTCCGAAATGGTTTTGCCCTCGTAGCTTCGGTCAGGCTCGAACGTTGCCACCATGGCGTAGTCGTAATTCTCATGGCCCAGGCTCTTCAGCATTGCGGCCATTTCGCTGGCGATGCGAGCTCGCGTTTTAGGATCGTTGAAACGCTCTTTGATCTTCTCTGTTCCGTCCGCCAGCGCCCAACTGGGCACGGTAATACCGAGATTGGTGCTCGACCGGTCATAGGGATATTGGTCGACCACCACATCGACTCCCTCCTGGCGGAACTTCTCCACTAACGCAATGGATTTATCACTGGCGCCCCACAGCCGCTTGTTGTCGATTTTGAAGTGCGACAGTTCCACCGCCAGGCCGGTGGCTTTTCCCACCGCCGCCGCTTCGGTGATCGACTTGAGCACATCGACTCCCTCATCGCGCATGTGGCTGGCATAAACCCCGCCATGCACCGCGGCCGCTTTGGCTAAAGCGATAACTTCCGCTGTGTCGGCATAGGTCCCGGGAATATAGATCAGTCCCGTGGAAAATCCCACAGCGCCATCCCGCATGGCTTTATCCACCAACGACTGCATGCGCGCGATCTCTTCGGGCGTAGCTGGACGATTGGCGGTCCCCATGACTTCGCGGCGGACCGCATTGTGTCCGATCAACGAGGCCACGTTCAGCCCGATGCCGGCTTTTTCCAGGCCGGCGAACCACTCACCGAGCGCGATTCTCGATCCTCCGCAGTTGCCTGTCACCACGGTGGTGACGCCATCGCGTACGTAGTTGTCGGCGCTGGGGACTTTCTCGATTCCGTCTTCGATATGGGTATGGACGTCGATGAATCCGGGCGAAAGAACGCGGCCGGCGGCATCCACGATCCTGTCGGCCGTTGCATTTGCCGGCGCGCCCACCGCGGCGATACGCCCGTCCTTGACCGCAATATCGGCGCGGAACCAGGGGTTGCCGGTGCCGTCGATTACCCGAGCGTTTTTGATGATCAGGTCATAGCCGGCAGCGGGAAGCATCCGCGCCAGCAGGACGAAAAGCAATACTCTAGACACAAAAGAAGTCCAGCGCCTTGGCGATGTATGCCTTCATTTCGGAACGTGCGACGACGGCATCCAGGAATCCATGCTGCAATAGAAATTCACTGGTCTGAAAACCTTCCGGGAGCTTTTGCCGGATGGTCTGCTCGATCACGCGGGGGCCGGCAAAACCGATCAGTGCTCCAGGCTCGGCGATATTCAGGTCGCCAAGCATGGCAAAGCTTGCGGTAACACCGCCAGTGGTCGGATTGGTGAGGACGCTGATAAAGGGAATGCCCGCTTCATCCAGGCGCATCAGCGCGGAGCTGATCTTTGCCAATTGCATCAGGCTGACCGCGCCCTCCTGCATGCGCGCGCCACCCGAGGCCGAGATGATGATGAGCGGCACTTTGTGCGCTACCGAGCGCTCGATGGAGCGGGTGATCTTCTCGCCCATGACCGCTCCCATGCTCCCGCCGATGAATTTCAGTTCGAGGGCGCAAATGTTTACCTTGCGCCCGTGCAGCAGGCCGGAACCCGAAATCAGCGCATCAGGCAACTGGGTAGCTTCCTGCATCGCCGCCAGCCGGTCCTTGTAACGTTTGGAATCAACGAACTCCAGCGGATCCGTCGACGCCAAATCCCGGTCGAACTGCTCGTACTCGGAATCGAAAAGCAGATTCAGCCGGGTGACCGCGTCGATGCGGAAATGAAAACCACACTTCGGGCAGACCTGCTGATCTTCCTCCAGCGCCTTGCCCCAGATAATCTGTCCGCAGGCGTCACATTTTTTCCACAGGCCTTCGGTCTTGACGTTGCGGGTTCCCTCGTCACTACCTTCCTGCCTTAAAGAAGGCTTCTGCCGTGTCCACCAGCTCATTAGAACTACGGTAGCGCGGGCGCGGAGCGCGTCGCAAGATCCCCTCAGCGGGGATAGGGATGGCCGCGCAGGGTAGTGAAGGCGCGATAGATCTGTTCGGCCAACATCGAACGGGCCAGCTCGTGCGGAAACGTCATGGGCGAAAGCGACAGCAGCAGGTCTCCCTTCGGCCGCCATTCCGCCGGCAGGCCATCGTGCCCTCCAATCAAAAACAGCAGATCGCGGCCTTCCATTTCTGCTTTCGCCACCAGGGCGACAAATTCCGCCGAGTCCAGCGAGCGGCCCGCCGGGTCCAGTAGAATCTTTTGGGCCGAGGGATGTTTTGCGAACGGGTCGGTGCGTCCCGGATGGATTTCGCGCATCTCGCACGGAGCGTACCGGCTGCTGCGCTTCAGGAACTCAGCGGCAATCGCGTTGGCGTGCGCATCGCGCGGCTTGCCTATGTAATAGATCAGAATCTTCACAGGATCTAGCGGTACGTCAGGAGCGTATTCTCCTCCAGGTGCGGATGGGAATTGAACGAGGCCAGCAGGAAATGCTCGTTCGAGACGAGGTATTCCGAGTAGGAGCAGTTCCGCGACAGCCACAGAAGCTCTACCGATCGAAGATGCGATAGATCCAGCGCGAGCCCCGTGGTGGCAGCAATGGGCCCGCCGGAGGTAAAGGCGACGGCGGCGTCTCCGTTGCACGTGCTCCGGACCTCGGAAATGCCGCCTGCAATGCGCTTGCGGAAGCTCGCCCACGATTCCAGTGCAGGCACGTCGAATTCGCCCGATGACCAATGGCGCGCGACAGCTTCAAAGAGCTCCTGGAGCATCTCGCCGGCCTGGGGAGTCTGCTGACTCGCCGCGAACCTCGCGTGCAGATCCCGCACCAGCGGGTCGCGCTCCACCAGAATCGGCGTAATGGCTTTCATCATCTGGAATGCGTCGAACTCGTCCAGCGCGGGGACTACCACCGGCTCCGGCCATGGCAGGCCGGCGTCGCGAAAACAGTCCGCCACAATCTGCGCCGTTCTTAAGTGGCGCTTCGCAGGTCCGCTGAAAACGTTGTGGAATTTGATTCCGCGCCGCACCCAATATTCGCCGAGTTTACGCGCCTGGCGTTCTCCAACTTCCGAAAGCCGGTCATAATCCTCAGACATGTAGGAAGCCTGGCCGTGCCGCACGAGAGTAAGAACACTCATTGTGTACTAGAATACATAGCGACGAAGGACACCTATTTTCATCCGTGCACTCCACCTCAAGCTTAAGTGTATTTTTTCCGGCCTATAATGACGCTCCGTCTCTGCCCGCCCTGATTCGGAATACATTTGAAGTCCTGCGCTCCCAGGTGACCGATTACGAAGTGATCGTGGTAAACGACGGCAGCTTCGACAACACCGGCGAGGTGCTGACGGCGTTGCTACGCGAATACGGGCCAAGAATGCGCGTAATCACGCACCCTCAGAACAGAGGCTATGGCGGAGCGCTGCGCAGCGGATTTGCGGCTGCATCGAAAGACCTCGTCTTCTATACGGATGGGGACGGGCAATACGATGTCAGGGAGCTGCCAAAGCTGCTGGCCCGGATGGGGCCCGACGTGGGACTGGTGAATGGGTATAAGCTGGAGCGCAACGATCCGCAGCATCGAATATGGATTGGCAACGTGTATAACGCGTTTGCGCGGTTTTTGTTTCGCATTCAGATACGCGACGTCGATTGTGATTTCCGGCTGATCCGGCGGGACCTGCTGGAGGAGATCCATCTGACATCCACCAGCGGCACGATTTGTGTGGAACTGGTTCGTAAACTGGAACTGACCGGGCACGGAGTGGAGGAAGTCGGCGTTCACCACTACCCGCGCCTGCACGGGAGATCGCAATTCTTTCGGGTGCGCTCGCTGCTTCAGACTCTCTACCAGCTGCTGCGGCTCTACGTGCAGCTCGGCATCGTGTTCTATCTGGCCAAGAATCCGTGGCTTGCGGAGCGGCTGGCCCGTTGATCCCTGTAGCCAATCTTAAGCCTGCCATAGAATCCACCCGCCCGGAATGGGAGCGCCACCTTACAGCGCTTTATGCACGCGGGCACTATATTCTGGGCGAGCAGGTGGAGGCTTTCGAGCACGCGTTTGCCGAAGCGACCGGCGCCGGCTTTACTGTTGGCGTAGGCTCCGGCTCCGGCGCCATTGAAATATCGCTGCGCGCCCTGGGGATTACGCAGAGCGAACAGGAGGTGCTGACATCGGCATTGACCGCTCCGTTTACCGCTGTCGCCGTGCTGGCCGCGGGAGCTTCAGTTAGCTTCGCCGATGTCGATCCGGAGACGCTGCAAATGGATCCTGAGGACGCCGCCTATCGCGTGCGGCCGAGAACTGCCGCGCTGCTACCAGTCCACCTCTACGGCCAGCTATGCAAGATTTATCGCTTCACTGAGCTGGCACGCACGCAGCGTCTCACTTTGGTCCAGGATGCATGCCAGGCCCATGGCGCCCGGTATGACGGCACGCCGCTATCGCAAATATCGCAGTGCGTGGCTTACAGCTTTTATCCCACGAAAAACCTCGGATGCCTGGGGGATGGGGGCGCCATTGCGACGGATGATCCGCAGCTTGCGGAAACACTGCGAGCACTACGCGACGGCGGGCGAGTTCGCAGCGAACAGGTCAGCCGCACAGCGGGGATCAATTCACGGCTGGATGAGATGCAGTGCTGCTACCTGCGCGCCTTCCTGCCGCGGTTGAGCGAGTGGAACGCGCACCGCGCCTCTATTGCAGCCCTCTACGATGAAGGGCTGCGGGAGTGCCCAGGTGTGCAAATCGTAAAACGGGACGAGATGTCTGTGAATCACCTTTACGTGATTCGTGCCTCACGCCGGGACCAGCTCAGGGAGCATCTGGCCGCGCGGGAGGTTGGGACAGCTGTCCACTATCCGGTTCCGCTGCATCTACATCCGGCGTTTTCCGGCTGCGGACTGAAACGCGGGGACCTTCCGGTAGCGGAGCGGGCCTGCGAGGAGATTCTGTCGCTTCCGCTCTGGCCTTATTTGCCCCGAGAGGACGCGTGTCGGGTTGTGGATAGCGTCCTGGCGTTTTATCGCTAACCGCCTGCGCTTCCCCTTTTATCGAGACTCGGTGCTCTCCCTTGGGGAGCAGGAGTAGAGCTCCGGAAAGGCCGGAGGGAGCACCGTCGATTGTTGCCTCGGCTGCCGGGTGATCCAGTAGGGCAATCGCGCGCGAGTCGCTGCTGTAAGTAAATTCCAGGCCGTTAGAACGGGCGGCGGCCGATTTCAGTTTGCCGTTCAGATCCATCAGGTGCATCGCGGCAGCCCGCGGCGCCATCTCAATCACGTGGCGTCCTGCTGGAAGCCAGAGAGTGGAATTTGTACGCACCGGCCACAGCTTGCCATCCACCTTCGCCGGACCGTCCCACACGAGTCCAACGCCATGCGGCGAATCGATCGTGGACCGGTTCCCACTGCGCGTGGAGCTACTGACGATCGCCGAGGCCGCGGGAAGCAGCTCGAGGTCGGGCTTCAAGATGGAATTTTCGAAATATAGCGCGAGCCGCGGAAAAGCATTGGAAGCGGTATGCACAAGCTGGAACAGCTCGCCTCCGGTCTGCTGCTTGGTCGGATATACGTCCTGATACCGTTCCACTATGTTGATGTCGATTGCAAGTTTATCCGCCTTGTCGGTAAGCGGCTGGTAACGGCTGGCAATTTGCGGATACCGTTCCGGACCGAGGTGCCAGATCGTGGCCGGATCCTCGATCAAGAACGTGAAGTCGTGCGACTGGAGCATCGGAAGGACCCGGGCGGCGTCGGCCCCAATGAGATCCTTCATGCGCGTGTCGAACCGGTCGTCGACGTGGGTGAGGACCAGGTCCAGATCCGGTTTTAGCCGCCGGATGGATTCCATTTCGCCGATCCATTGCACCTGCATCTTGCGCGCGAGTTCCGCTCGCCACTCCAGAAATTCAGGCATGCGCGCCGCCTTGGCGGGCTTCAGCAACTCCACCGGATCGATGCCCTTTTCCAGGGTGAACGTCCTCCGAACATCGTCGTTGAAGGGAGTGAACCGGGATGGGTTGGAGGCGCCCTCAAGCGATTCGAAATAGAGTTCGGCTAGATTCACCCCGTCCCAGTCGAAACGATCCAGCAGATTGCGCGTTGAGGCCGATGCCGCGCGGAAGCAGTCCGGGTTATTCAGGTTCATCAATTTTCGCCAGTCGAGGTGCGCATCCTGCAGCAGGCCCGTCTTTTCGCGCCAATCCGGGTGCTCCTGCCAGAATTGTTCGCTTACATGTGGCAGCTCCAGCCAGGCGTACACGGTAATCGCGTTGCGATGACAGGCCTCGATCAGTTTCCTTAAAAACGTGTCCCTCTCGGCCTCCGGTTCGTTGTAGTGCCATGCAGCCACATGCAGCGTCGCGATACCGGCGCGCCGCCAGCGCCCGGCAAAGTAATCGATGTCCACGCGCGTACGGTATGAGCTGTCAAAGAACGCCCAAAGGCGTTTGTCCCGAAACTGCGGTTCCAGCCCGAGATCGGTCATGGCCTGCAGCAGGTAGGGAAACCGTTCATAGCCGCGATTGCCGGGGGCGACAGCCAGCCACAACACAGCGCCTCTTCCTTTGCGAAAACCGGCCAGCACCGGCGCCTGTGTCCAACGGTCGCGCGCGAAGATCGTCGCTCCTGGAGGTGTTTCGAAGAATGGCAGATCGACGGATTTTTCCCAAATCATGGGAAGCGCCGGCGCGCGGGC
>DATLBY010000030.1:0-6395 GCA_035526665.1 Bryobacteraceae bacterium | reverse complement strand
GCCCTCCAAGATCTCGCAGGAAAACGCTCGTGTCCGACTCGGTGATCCTCTTGCGACGCTCGTTCACCACAAGGATGTTGCGGATCTAAAACCACCAGAGACCGGGGACGACCGCTTCTTCGGTCTTGATACCCGCGTATGCCGCATCGGCCCTAGGGTCTTGCTCATCCTGAAATGCCCAGCAAGCTGGAATTGATGAGTCGAGCACAAACGGCATCAGTACTTCCGTCCTTCCTCGCGTGCGGACCGGATTTCCTCAAGTGTGATCTTGCCGGTTCGGTTGCGAAGCTCGCGGATACTCGCCAGAGCTCTGTCGATTTCTTCTTGCCGTCGATTCGTCTCAGGCACGATCCTCGCAATCGCACGTCCGTGCCGGGTGATGATCAGTGTTTCACCGCGCTCCACATCGTCGAGCAATTGAGGCAAGTGGGCCTTGGCTTCGGAAGCCTGAATTTCACGCATGCCGCCTCCTGACTCTCGATTTGACCTTTTGCCGCTTCAGCTCCCGGGGCCGTCTCGCTGAATTGGTTTTTGCAACTTCCCGAGGAGTGCAGAGTGGCGTGAAGGTTCTTCGTAAATTAAATCGAGCAGGAACTGAAATGCCGCCTGCGCAATACTGTAGAATTCAGAATCGAAGTTCGCCTGTTTGGACAAGTCACCAGCGTTCGTATGAGTGGCCATATTCCCCAAATCCTTTAAAACAGCAATAACGGGGCCCGCCTTGGCCGCCCATGCGGGTGCAACCCCTTCGTCAATTGCGTTCTGGAATTCCTTCAACTTGGGCCCAAGCATCGGGCGCTTGAAGCCTTCATCCTCGAGCAGCCACTCGGCTGCTGAGCGGAACATCGTGATAGCCGCAGTGTTAGCGCCAGAAGAGTGGGCACGCGCCGCCTGATCTAAGTAGTACGCCACACCTTTTGGTGTGTGTGGCGATGTCACACCTGCTGGACGGTTGGCGAGAATCACTACTGTTCGTCCCTGCGGTCCGAGGTAGACAACTGCAGTGAACGTTGCGTCGCACTGAACACATACCATTACGAACACAGCAGGCAACTTCAGGCGGCTGATAGCATCGAAGGGTGGCAAAACTGGCGACAAAGTAGGAGGTCGACTCGTTGTGGTGGGCGCACCCCCTCCTAACCGATTGATCGGTGGGGGTGCCATAGAACGCTGCGGATGTTTACTGCGAACGAGGAACTGATCAATCGTCAATTCACTCTCGGCCATGGGGCGTTGATACTGGACCCACACGCGCCGCTGCTGCCCACATGTCGCGCAGTAAATTGACTCCGATTGGAAATACGGAAAGGCTTCGTCGCGCATTTCGTCCGCATGCGCACAGACGGCGTCGATAAAACCTTCAGGGCTGTCGAGTTCATATCGAGACACTAACTAACTATAACCAGCTTGTTCGGATCTGCTATAAGCGTTCCATCCGCGTATTGCCGACTACATCCTTTGAACCAGACAGAAAGAGCATTCGAACATCGTGCTTTGTTGTGTATATTGGCGAGATATATCCTGAAACGATAAGATGTGGTTTCCCGTAATTCGAAAACGACGCGCGTTAAGGTCTCATGCGGTTAACGTGGTCTGGGATCGGAGACGGTCGAAATTGAGAGCGTAAAAACTTTTTTTGGAGGCGCGGGCCGGAGTCGAACCGGCGAATAAAGGTTTTGCAGACCTCTGCCTTACCACTTGGCTACCGCGCCGCAATCAGAAGTGTCTCTTCCACAAGTACCGCGACCGCTACTCGTCTGTCAATATCAGGGGATCACCGGAAACAACACATGTGACGGATAATTGCGGCCGTGGTAGATGGTCTGAGTGGCCACGCGAAGCTCCGTTTCGTCCGCTATCGTCCTGCCTGTGTTGGGGTTGCGGTCAAAACGGGGGAAATTGCTGCTCGAAATGTCGAGCCGGATCCGGTGGCCCGCCTTAAATACGTTGCTCGTCACTCCAGCGTCAATCGTCACCTGATAAATTTCGCCGGGTTTGGCCAGGACGGCACGCTCCAGCGAATTGCGATAGCGGAGCCGCAGGATTCCATCCGTCAGAATGCGCGCGGGTCCGTCCGGATGGACGTCCACCAGCTTGGCGGTGAAATCCGTGTCCGGTGCGCTGGTGGAGATGAATAGATTCACGCGAACCGGTCCCGTTACCTCCAGATCCTGACGGAGCGGCGGAGTGGTAAAAACCAGGACGTCCATGCGCGCCTCGGCCGCGCGCTGGTCCAGCGGCCCCCAGGGGAAAACTTTGGGATTGCAGCAGACCGAGCCGCCCAGCGTCGGCACAGGCTTCCTGGGATCGTAAGTAAACTCATCGGGCAAGTCGCTCCGGTGCGGCTCAGGCGCAAGCAGACCGTCGCCCTTCGCGGTGTTCGCATCGCCGCGGCCCGCCAGGTACATGGGCGTGAATCGGGTCCGCGCGAGGGGCCACTCCCGCTCGTCGCGCCAGCGGTTCGCTCCCATGACGAAGATCCGTACCGGAGCAGCGCGGAATTCGGGCGCAGGCTGAGGTGTCTTGAGCCAGTAGTCGAACCACTCCAACTGAAATCTCCGGATGGGGGCCGAGGAGTTCGCGCCGAACGAGACGTCTGGAAAAGGAATCGACATATTGTGCGGCCACGGCCCCACGACGATTCGCGGAGCGGCACTGCGCGCGCTCAGGAGGGCGAACGCCTCCAGGTCGCTTTGCACGTAGTTGTCATACCAGCCCGCGACTGAAAATACCGGGACGCGCACGTTCCCGATGTGCTCGCGCGTGCTGATTGCCTTCCAATAGGCGTCGTAGCCCGGATGATTGAGCGCCTCCTGGTAGGATTCGACACGCTGGCCGGTGGCGAGTTTGTCGAGCGTGCGAACGGGCAGATGGCGGGTGAACTCACGAAACTCACTTTTCGGCGCGGAAGGAAGCCGCAGATTTTCCGATAGCCAGAGGAGGCGATGGCCGAGCTTCAGCGCGCCGCCGGGGGAGTAGTAGCGATCGCGATATTCGTCATAGCCCGACACAACAGGCGAGATCGCTTTCAGATGCGGATTTCCCGTCAGGGCCGCTCTCCATTGCACAATGCCGACATAGGAGCCGCCCAACATGCCGATTTTGCCGTTCGACCAGGTTTGCCGGGCGATCCAGTTCAGAGTGTCGTTGCCGTCGGACGCCTCCTGCACCATGGGCCGGAAGGTTCCTTCGGATTCATAGCGCCCGCGCACATCCTGCACCACCACGGTGTAGCCGCGTTCTACAAATGCCCTATAGTTGGCAAGCAGGTCAGCGCTTTTCCCGTATGGCGTGCGGATGAGAATTACAGGCGATTTGGCGCTGCCGGGAGGCTTGTAAACGTGCGCGCTGAGACGCACCCCATCCTTCATCGGGATTCGGACCGTGAGCCGCTCTGGAGTTGAGGGAGAAACCGGTGTGCCGGACAGCAGTCCAACGGCAAGCTGCACAAGCAGCGCGAATGCGCCGCCTGTCCGGATCCTGGCGTCGAGTTTCATCAGGCCGCCTTGCCGCTGAGAGCCTGCCAATACAGATGTGCCGCCCGTTCCACGGCATGCTCCCGCTCAATATGCCCGGCGGCGCGCCTGCCAATTTCGCTGGCGTGTTCCGGCGATTGGGCGAGAAAAGTCAGGTAGCTGCCGAGCATCGCTTCTTCACTGAGGCCAGAGTCCACACGCAGGCAGGAGTCGCGCGGAAAGCGCTGCACCTCGATTCCGCCGGTCACCAGAACGGGTTTGCCAATTCCCATCAGACGAATGGAGATGCCGGAGCTCTCGCCGGCGGCGGGATAGCGCAGGTTGATACAAGCATCTACAGCGGCCGCATGCGCCCAAAACTCCGCCTCGGAGAGATAGCCGGTCCGCACGATGGATGGGCCGGCCAGATACGGCTGCATGGCGCGCTGCAGATCCGAGGAGACGCAATCGCCCGAGAGCAATAAGGCGATCTTCGCGGTGTTACGTCGTATTTTCTGGAACGTGCGAAGCACCGCCAGGACGCGCTTGGATTCCCGCAAGTGGCCGAAGATGCCGAAGACAAACGTACTATGCCCAAAGCGCTGCCGCGCGGCTGCGACCGCCGACGGTGAAGGCATCACGGGCCTCGAAAAGAGATGCGGGATCTCCACGATTCGTGCGCCGGGCGCGTGTGCCCGCACAATGGCGGCCGCTCCCGGATTGTGAACCACGACGACTGGAGAGACTTCCGCGATGCGCCGCACCATGGGGTATCGGAAGTATCGCTCGTCGGCGGCCGAGCGTGCCCGCGCCGCCCACAGGCCGGCGGCCACATCCCGGGTCCATTCGCCGTAGTTGTAGACGAACTCCTCGATATACTGTTCGCGCGGCAGCGCGCCCAGGAAGAAATGATGCAGAACGGCATCGTGGAGAACCACGACACCCGGATTTCGCAGCGCCTCGCGATAGATGGAGCCGTGCAGATGGTTATTACCAATGTGATAGAGGTTTACATCCCCGGTGGACCCGGGTTCGACAGTGCCGAACCCGCGCAGCGCCCGCAACAGCGCGGCCGAATAATCGGCAACGCCGGTGCGCGCCGGCGGGAGCGGCGAGTAGAAGCCGATTTTCACTGTTTGGCCCGGCGTCCGAAAAGTGCCGTTCCCACGCGGATGTGGGTAGCGCCCTCTTCGATCGCCACCTCGAAATCGTGCGACATCCCCATTGACAGACCCCATATCTCATGCGGCCTGGCAAGCTCTGCCAGCTGGCGGAAATAGGGGCGCGAGCGCTCCGAATCGTCGGACCAGGGCGGCATCGTCATGAGTCCCTGGAGGGCCAGGTTGCGGCAATTCCTGACGGCTTCCACCAGTTCAGGCAGATCGTCCACGTCGCAACCTTGCTTGGCTTGCTCCCTCGACAGTTTTACCTCGATGAAGACGTCCATCGGCTTTCCGGCGGCGTCCAGCTTCTGCGCCAGCCTGGGCGTATCCACGGTCTGGACGACGTCGAACAGCTCGGATCCGCGCTTCGCTTTATTGGACTGGAGATGGCCTATCAGGTGAAAGCGAGCGCCAGGCAGATCCTTGACGTGACCAGCCTTTCCCTCGAACTCCTGGACATAATTTTCACCGAATTCGCGGACGCCTAGTTCGTAGGCGTCACGAATCACGGAGGCGGGGAAGACCTTGGTGACTGCTACCAGAGTGATATCTTCGCGGCGGCGGCCGGCGCGTATGACGGCGGCGTTGATTCTATTTTCCACAACTTTGAGTCTCGCCTGCAGCTCTGAATTCAATCGAGATTCTCCGGGGCTGAATGCAACTACATCTTGATGAACCTCCATCATAGGCCCGTTGCTACGCTGGATGAAACAAAGCAGGCAATCGAAACGTTTCTCGCGGTTAGCAAACAGCCTGTACTGCTGGAGCCGGGTGAAGAGCCGCTGACGCTGGCGCCGGGCGCATATCATATCGACTTCACGCCGGGGCGTCTTACGATTCAGGCCTGGAGCCGGGAGCAGAATCTATCGCGGCGGGTGACCGGCATCCAAGAAGCGCGGCCGGGAGTGCTGGTGCTTGCCACAGAGCGATTCGGGAAGCAGGCGGGCACGGTGCAACTGCTTGACCTGGCGCGTTCCAAAGCGCAGGTAGCCGCCCGGCGGGGCTCGCGGCTCACCTACCGGGAACAGTTCCACCGGTCGCTCACACGGCACTTTCCCGCTTGGGAGATCAGCCGTCTGAGCACCGAGCCAAATCTTCAGCACACTCTTTCACCGGCCTATCCGAGAGCGCTCCTTAGGAAAGGACCGGTTGCCTGGGCGGCCATTGGGGCCTCTGCCGGCGTGCCGGACGCTAGCGGAATTCTCAGCTTCGGGCTCCTTTGGCTCGATTACGCAAGGCGCATGGAAGCGAAGCGTGTGGTGGAAGGGCTCATCCTGTTTGTACCGGCCGGTCAGGAGAGGACCACGTGTCATCGCATTCTGTGTCTAAATCCGGCCATGGCGCAGTTTTTGGTTTACGTGCATTCCGAAGACGGCGTGGAGCGCCAAGTGGACTGGAGAGACTACGGGAATCTGGACACCAAGCTGCCGCCCAGAAGTGCGGAGGTGCAGAGCCAGCCCGAATGGATGGAGAGCGTGGCCCAGTTGCCGGACGTTGATTCCATTGAACTGAATGATGGGGCGATCAGCTATCGCGTGCGCGGCCTGGAGCTCGCCAGGAAGCACGGCGAAAGCCTGCTGATGGGCCTCGAAACGAAGCGGGTGGCGAAAGCATCTAATTTGGCGGAGATTGAAGGGTTAGCGCGGGAGTTGGCCCGTATGCGGTCGCATAGGGCTGTGGATCGGCAGAATTCGCTCTACCAGCGCTATCCGGAGTTATGGCTTGAGTCACGCGTCAGGACTTTTATCCAGGAGGTGGATGCGAGTCTGCAAGCGGC
>DATLBY010000029.1:0-9473 GCA_035526665.1 Bryobacteraceae bacterium | reverse complement strand
CGGGCGGAATGCCGGCTTCTGGAGCGCACCCGTGAAGAGATGGTTGGCAGGCCGGTGTGGGAGTTTGTCGCCGGGGAGGACTGCGATGCTACCCGGGGCGCTCTTGCCGAAATCCTGGAGGGACAGCAGACATCCCGGACTATCGAGCGTAAATACCTCACGGCTTCCGGAAGGCCGCTGCTGTTCGAATTACATGAAAATCTGATCTACGACGGTGCCGGCCGGGTCATTGGCATTCGGACGGCAATGCTGGACATTACAGACCGGAACCGCCGTGAACACCACGAGCGAATTATCATCCGCGAGACCGCCGCGCGCGAGCAGGCGGAGGCTGCGTCAGCCGAAATCAAGAACATCCTGGAACGCATCGGGGATGCTTACATCGCCTTCGACACTGAATGGCGTTACACCTTCGTCAATCAGAAAGCAGCCGAACTGGCTCGCAAGCCTGCATCCGAACTGCTGGGACGCTGCGTGTGGGATGAGTTCCCCGAGGCCGTGCATACCCAATTTTATTCCGAGCTGCAGCGGTGTATGCGTGAGCAGGTGCCGTTGAAATTTGATAATTACTACCCGCCGCTTGGAAAGTGGTTCGAAAACTCGGTTTACCCCAGTGCATCGGGAGTCGGAGTCTTCTACCGGGACATTACCGATCGAGTTGCAACACAGTGGTCGCTCGAAAAACGCACAGAGGAACTGGCGCGTAAAAACGCCGAACTGGAAACCTTCGCCTATGTCGCATCGCATGATCTCCAGGAGCCTTTACGGATGGTCAGTGGCTACACTACACTCCTGTCCCGCAGGTACGCGGGCGCGTTGGGAGAGGATGCTGATGAATTCCTGGGCTACATCGTCAATGGCGTGCAGCGCATGCAGCGTCTCATCAAAGATCTGCTGGCGCTTTGCCGTCTGGAAGGTGGATCGGCGGAACATTTGGAAGCCGTAAGCCTGCGCGCGGTAATCGATTCCGCTTGCACGAATCTGGATATCGTAATAGAGGACAGCGGCGCTGAGGTTCTCTATGCTGAAATGCCCGTTGTAAGATTTAACGAAACCCGGCTCACCCAATTGATGCAAAACCTGATTCGCAATGCCATCCGGTACAGGACTGAAGCGGCTCCGCGCATCACTGTGGTGGCGAAACGCATGGATGGAGACTGGAGGGTTGGGGTGGAAGATAACGGCGTAGGCTTCGACCCCCGTTATGCCGACCAGATTTTCGAACCATTTAAGCGCCTCCAGCCCGCCGACGATGGCGGTACCGGCATTGGCCTGGCCATCTGCAAGAAGATCGTGGAAAGCCGTGGAGGGCGCATCTGGGCAGAATCAGTCCCCGGCGCCGGCTCCACGTTTTGGTTTACGATTCCGGATTAAAATTCTGGAAAGAACGAACCCACCGGGCGCGGCGCACGCCACTTACAAGACTATGTTAACTTGCATCTCACGGTGACGCCGTATCTTGCGCGGCCCGTTTCACCGCTCTTGGAATTAGAATGAACTGGTCGGTAAAAGACTGACTTGCAATCCGATGATGCCCGAATCAGCCGCGCTAGAGCCAGGCAGTTGGCGGCATACGCCGAATCAGGAGATTGTTCCCTCCCATCCGCCTCGGGCCCGCAGAGTAGTCACAGACGTTCTCCGCTGCGCGGGCATTCAAATTAACGGCAACCGGCCTTGGGACATTCAAGTTAAGGACGAACGCTTTTACCAGCGGGTTTTGAAGTACGGGAGTGTAGGGGCCGGTGAAGCGTACATGGACGGGTGGTGGGATGTCGGCAAACTGGATGAGTTCTTTGCGAGGTTACATCAGACCGATCCATATAAAACATTTGGCCAGCTTGTCACGTTCTACCTCGCACTCAAAGGGAAAATCTTTGACCGGCAGAGTATAACGCGGGCGATGACGGTTTCACGACGGCATTACAATCTGGGAAACGACCTGTATAAGTGCATGCTCGACGGCAGAATGCAGTACACGTGTGCCTACTGGAAAAATGCGAGCACGCTGGATCAGGCTCAAGAGGACAAATTACACCTAATCTGCCGGAAGCTTCAGCTCCGGTCCGGCATGAAGGTTCTCGAGTTGGGTGGAGGCTTCGGCGGACTCGCCCATTTCATGGCGCAAGAGTATGGTTGCGAAGTCGTCACCTACAATATTTCCTCTGAGCAGGTCCAATATGGCCGGGAGCTGTGCAAAGGATTACCTGTGCGGTTTGAGGAAAGCGATTACCGTCAAGCTGTTCATGAGCGGGAGCAGTTTGATCGCGTCGTCTCGATTGGCCTTTGCGAACACATTGGCGCCAAGAACTACCGCGGGTTTCTGGAGATTGCATCCGATCGGCTGTGCAAAGATGGACTGTTCCTGCTGCACTCTATCGGAGGTAATCAGTCGTACACCGCGACCGATGCGTGGGTGGACAAATATATATTTCCGAATGGGGCCATCCCTTCGATCGCACAGTTAGGGAAAGCGATGGAAGGTCTCTGGGTGATGGAGGACTGGCACAATTTTGGTCCTGATTATGACAGGACTCTCATGGCCTGGTGGAATAATTTTGCAGGAGGATGGCATCTGCTCCGCGAGACATACGGCGATCGGTTCTACCGTATGTGGAAGTTCTACCTATTGAGTTGCGCCGGCACTTTCCGTGCACGCAAGCTGCAGCTTTGGCAGGTCGTTTGCTCCAAGGGTGAGATTCCGCGCTATACTCCGGTGCGGTAGCCCTGCCGCTCGTGGACGCGCTGACGAATTACCACCGCAACTGCAACCATCTGATCGTTCAGTTCGCCGCTGCGAAGGCCTGCGGAGCTCCCATCGGCCTTAGGAAATCAACCTCAAATCTGTTCCGGCAGCGAAACCGGCCGCCACCAGCTAAATTGGACGTCCGCCGGTTCCACCGTGTCCTATCAATCGATGGCGAGCATCTGTTCGCCGACGTTGAGGGCATGACTACTTATGAGCACTTCGTCCGCGACACTCTGACCCACGGCTTGTTGCCAGCCGTAGTTCCTCAACTGAAGACGATTACAGTTGGCGGCGCAGTGAGCGGTCTCGGGATCGAGTCCTCCTCGTTCAAATTTGGGTTGGTCCACGAAGGTGTCGAGGAGATGGACATCCTTGTGGGTGCGGGCCAGATCGTGCGCTGCTCCCGGACGGAGAATGCAGATCTGTTTTACGGTTTCCCCAACTCGTATGGCACGCTTGGGTACGCGTTGCGCCTGCGGATGAAGCTGATCCGGGCGAGCCCTTACGTTCGCCTGTCGCATACCGGATTCACGCACGCCGATACCTACTTCTCCAGCATTGCCGGCGTGTGCGAGGACGGAGAAGCCGATTTCCTGGACGGAACGGTATTCAGCGAAAACGAAATGTACGCGACGGAGGCCCACTTCGCCGGCCATGCACCGCATCTGAGTGATTACACGTACAGAAATATCTACTATCGATCGATTCAGAGAAAGACGGAGGACTGGATGACGACTCAGGACTACATCTGGCGATGGGATACGGACTGGTTCTGGTGCTCAAAGCATTTCTACCTGCAAAATCCAGTCGTTCGCTTGATCGCGACGAAGTGGCTTTTGAACTCCCGCACCTATCATCAGATCATGCGGCTCTCTCAAAGAGTCATTCCCGATGTCTCCGGACGTGAGTCCGTCATACAGGACATCGATATCCCTCTGGACCGCGCCGCCGAATTTCTCGATTTTCTGCTGCATGAGATCGGTATAACCCCGGTATGGATATGCCCTTTCCGCAGTTCCGGGCAGGCCGCAAGATTCGACCTCTACTCCTTGCATCCGAACACATCGTACATAAACTTCGGCGTTTGGGATACGGTAGTTTCCAAGGGTGGCGAAGGCTATTTGAACCGCAAAATCGAAGTGAAAGCCGCGGCCTTAGGGGGGAAGAAAGCTCTATATTCCCGTGCTTATTACGACCAGGAAACGTTCTGGCGCATTTTTAACAAGGCGCGCTACGACCAATTAAAGAAGAAGTATGATGCAGGCGGAGTCTTCAAGGACCTCTACGCCAAGTGCGTGAGGGGTGAATAAGCCTCCTGAATCAGCCCATTTGATCTACGGCCTGGATCAGCGCCCGGATGTATCCATAGGCGAATGCGAAAGACTGCAGACCTCCGGGATCGGCCGGGGACACAGGCACGTGGTCAGGCATAAGCAGATAAGGATAGCCGATTTCTTTATAAACCTGGATCGCTTTCACAAAGTTCACATCGCCTTCGTCCGGGAAAACCTCCTGGAAATCGTTCCGATTTCCGCGAATGTTGCGAAAGTGTACATTAAAAATCTTCTTTCGTGCACCGAAATACCGGATGACATCGAAGATTTCCTTACCCGGGTCGGCGAGCATCTCCGACACAGTGCCTTGGCAGAAGTTCAGACCGTGATAAGCGCTCTCCTTGATGCTGACGAACTTCTTGAGTCCGTCCACCGTACCCAGCACCGTATTTACGCCCTGGTATCCCTCGGGCGGCATCCCGGGGTCATGAGGATGACAGGCCATTCGAATCTTGTACTCCGTCGCGACAGGAATAACGCGATCCAGGAAATAGGTAATCCGCTCCCAATACTTGTCCGCATCTACCAAGCCTGCCCGCGTGAGGGGAGTAGCCGGCTGGGCCTCAGCCGCCTTCCAGGTGCTGTAGGACGCGTCCCCGCGTCCTGGAGTTCGGTGTGAGACGCGGACCACGCCCAGAATGCTCATGTTGTATTTAATTGAAGGAATGCCGGCCTGCGCGCAGTTTTTGATCATCGTCTGCAACTGCTCGATGTCACGGTCGCGCTCGGGACTCTGGGCCAGCATGATGGCGGGGTGCTTTTCCCGGTCGATATGGCTGGATGCAAGAAAGGGCGGAGCGATGCAATCGATGCTCACTCCGTTCTTTTCCGCGAGTGCGCGCATCCGGTTGAGCTCTTCCACCGTGGCATAGAGCCGGCCGTCGGCAATCTCCGGGTACCCGCAGATATTCTTTACGCCATAGCGCCCAAAATATTTCAGATGCGTCTCATTGGTGGGAGCGCTCTGGCAACCCAACTTCATCAGGGCACGGCCGGACTTTGTCTCGGCGGCAGCCGCTTTGGAAGCCATGCCGGAACTGAATGCTACACCCGCGGCGCCGGACGATGAGGAGATAAACTTTCTGCGGTTCACAATAATTCCTTTCGGGCACTAATATACATCAGCGCTTCTTTCGAGTGGATCCGCCCGGACTGCTATCCTTCCTCGAATGGCCGCCCCGCAATCCGAGACGGAGTTCCGCCGCGTACTTCGGCTTCGTGACCTGGTTCTCTACGGCATTATTATTGTTCAGCCGACCGCGCCCATGCCCATCTTCGGCGTGGTGAGCCAGCAGGCTCGCGGGCATGTGGTCACGGCAGTGCTAATTGCCATGGCAGCGATGCTTTTCACGGCCATTAGCTATGG
The DNA here is from genome assembly GCA_035526665.1 of Bryobacteraceae bacterium. GTDB lineage: Bacteria > Acidobacteriota > Terriglobia > Bryobacterales > Bryobacteraceae > DATLBY01. Next base: position 4,027 of record DATLBY010000029.1, on the reverse strand, counting down.
ACGCATGGCGCGCGCGTACCCCAGCGCCGGGTCCGCCTACAGCTATGTAACCCATGCACTACATCCCGCGCTGGGGTACCTCGCTGGTTGGAGCATAGTGCTGGATTACCTCTTGAATCCGATCATTTGCACGATCTGGTGTAGCAAGGCCGCCGGGAATTTTTTTCCCATGATTCCCTACCCCGTGTTCGCCATAGGCTTTGCGCTCCTTTTCACAGTTTTGAGCCTGCGCGGCATCGAAACCTCGGCGCGAGTCAATCAAGCGATGGCGATCGCCATGGGAGCCGTCGTTTTCGCCTTTCTGGCGTACGCTGTGCGTTTTATATTGCAGCAGCCGGATTTGAGCATGGTCAGATTTCTGCGGCCGTTCTACGATCCGAAAACGTTTTCATTTCCGGCGGTTTCCAACGGAACGGCGATCGCGGTACTCACCTATATCGGCTTTGACGGGATCACTACATTGTCGGAAGAGGTCGAGAATCCGAAACGAAACGTCCCCATCGCGATCGTGATGGTATGTCTGATTACCGGGGCTCTTGCGTCGCTGGAAGTATATGCGGGGCAGCTGATCTGGCCCGATTACCAGCACTATCCTGATGTAGATACCGCTTTTGTTCACGTAGCGGGACGCGCCGGCGGCGTTGTGCTTTTCAATATTGTGAACTTCACGCTTCTTATGGCCACAATCGGTTCTGGATTCGGTGCGCAACTCGCGTCCGCTCGTTTGCTGTTCGGGATGGGCCGCGATGACGCCCTGCCCCGCCGCTTTTTCGGAGTACTGGAACCCGTGCGGCGGATTCCCCGCAACAACGTGCTCTTGTGTGGCGCCATCGCCTTGGTGGGAGCGATGACCATGAGCTATCAACTGGGCGCGGAACTACTGAATTTCGGCGCCTTTGTTGCTTTTATGGGCGTAAATGCCGCCGCCTTCGTACACTACTGCGTACGCCGCGGGGAGCGGTCGGCCAGTTACTGGCTGCCGCCCGTTGCCGGATTCCTGGTCTGCTTTTATATGTGGATCAGCCTCAGCCAACCGGCGAAAATTGTAGGGGCGGCCTGGTTGTGCGTGGGGCTCCTGTTTGGATGGATAAATGGAAAATTTAAGACAACGCGGAACAATCACGCGAGCTGAAATCTTGCAACAACCGGATCTCTGGCCCACCACACTCGACCGTATCCGGCAGAGCGGAATCTCTGTTTTGCCGCGGAACGTGCCGGTGGTCATCACAGGAGCAGGCTCTTCCGCCTATGCCGCCACCGCAATCGCGGCCGCCTGGCGCGGCGCGCTGGCCGTGCCTACCACTGACCTTCTGCTGGATCCGGCGCCCTTTTTTGCCACGGGCGGCCTGCTGATTTCGCTGGCGCGCTCGGGTGACAGTCCTGAGAGTGTGGGTGTCGTCAAAAAAGTGCAGCGGCTTTTTCCCGCCGTCGAGCATCTGGTCATCACCTGCAATGCCAGCGGTGCGCTGGCGCGCACAACCGGAGTGCAGGCCATTGTTCTGGATCCACGAACGAACGACCGCAGTCTTGTGATGACCAGTTCCTTCTCGAATCTGGTCCTCGCAGGTCTTTGCCTGCAGCGTCCGGACGAGATTGCGCAGGCATTGCCGGCCATCTGCCGGCGGGTCGGGAGTCAGCTACCCACCGCGGAAGAACAGGCAAAAGCGCTTGCGGTTCAGCCATACCCGCGCGTAGCCGTGCTCGCCTCGCGCGCTTTGTATGGGGCAGCGTCTGAGAGTGCCCTAAAATTGTTGGAAATGACAGCCGGCAAAACGGCAGCTATGGCGGAAACGTTCCTGGGACTGCGGCACGGCCCTATGAGCTTTCTACGCAACGATTCCCTCGTCGTTTCTTTTCTCTCGGCGAATTCCTTGCACCGGAAGTATGAGGAAGACCTGGTGAGGGAGGTACGGGAGAAGCGTCTGGGCCAGCTGCTTGGAATCGGCCCGCCGGAGTATTCCCAGATGTTCGACGACTATGCGCCCGCAATGGCCCCGGAACTCCCCGACTCCCTGCGAACTCCATTCGAGATTGTCTATGCGCAACTACTGGCTTATCACATGAGTCTGGCGGCGGGACTGGATCCAGATAACCCCAGCCCAGGCGGCGTCATCAACCGTGTGGTCACGGGCGTGCGGCTCCACGATGCGTAAACCGAAGCTCGACTGCATCATTGCCGGAGAGGCCAACGTGGACCTGATTCTCAATGGGGATGCTCCGTTTGAGTTCGGCAAGGAAAAGCTTGCCATGCAAATGGACTTGGTCGTCGGCGGCTCCAGTTCCATTACGGCGTTCAATCTTGCCAGTCTCGGAACAAGCGTTGGCTTTGTGGGCGTTCTCGGCAAAGATGCGTTCGGCAGGTTCATGGAAGATAGTCTGCGCGCGGCCGGCGTGGACCTGAGCGCGCTGCGTCATTCTAAGACAGAGAAAACGGGCCTAACCATATGGCACACGGTGGGGGGAAAGCGCGCCGGCCTCACTTACCCGGGCACTATCTCCATGCTGCGCAGCCGCGATGTACCGGGAAGTTATTTGCAACACTCGCGCCATCTCCATGTGGGCGCTTACTTTCTGCTGGAGAACCTGCATGCCGGCGCTGCCGCCCTTTTCCGAAGGGCCAAAAAGCTGGGCCTCACTACGTCGCTGGACTGTAACTACGACCCCACGGAGCAATGGGATTCGCACATCCGGCAAGTACTCCGGTATACAGATGTCTTTCTGCCGAACGAGATAGAAGCAATGAAGTTGACCCATGCCGTAACACCGGAACAGGCCGCCCACGAGCTTGGCTCCCTCGTCCCAGTGGTGGCGATAAAGTTGGGAGCAAAAGGCGCGTACATCCACAGTGCGGAAGACAGCTTCCATGCCCCGGCTCTACGGTCCAAAGTGGTGGATACCACGGGAGCAGGCGATAGCTTCAATGCGGGTTTTCTGTCCGAATATGTTCGAGGAAGCCACCTGAAGGTGTGCGCTCGCGCCGGCATATCCGCCGCGGCACGTTCCATCACCGCAGTGGGCGGCACGGCCGCGTTCGCCAGGTCTCTATGAGTCTCAGCAGGCCCGGCGTAGCAGTTATTGCACACAGCGGCGGCCCCACGGCCGTCATTAACGCCAGTCTCCTGGGCGTCGTGGAGGAGGCCCGGCGGCATTCGCAAATCACCGGCTTGTATGGCAGCCGCTTCGGCATTTCGGGAGTTCTGGAAGAAAACTTCATCGACCTGTATGCCCAGCCTCCAGACCTGTTGGCGGGGGTGGCACATACACCGTCTTCGGCCCTGGGATCGTCACGCCACGAGCTCACGGAATCCGATTTTGACCGGCTAATCGCGGTCCTGCGCGCTCACAACATCCGTTATTTTTTCTACAATGGCGGCAACGGCTCGATGGGAACCGCCGACCGGATCGCTCGCCTCTGCAGCGACCAGAAGTTTGAGATCCAGATCGTCGGAATTCCTAAGACCATTGACAACGATCTGATGGAGACTGACCATTCGCCGGGGTATGCATCCACGGCCCGATTTTTTGCTTGCGCTGCCCGCGACATCGGCGCTGAGAACTTGGCGCTGCCCGGACAGGTCGAAATCCTGGAGGTGCTCGGCCGCAATACAGGCTGGGTGGCCGCCGCCACTGCCCTTGCGCGCAAGAAACCCGATGATGCGCCGCACTTGATCTATTTCCCGGAAGAGCCTCTTCCGCTAGAGCGATTCTTAGCGGATGTCGAACGCGTATATCGCCGCTTGAACAGGTGCGTTGTGTGCGTCTGTGAAGGCCAGCTCGATGAGAAGGGCGAGGTCTTCGGTGCGGATACCCGCCCGGGATCTCGCGGCAAGCTTGCAATGAATCTGGCCCATCGGCTGGCTCTGCTGATCACGCAGCAGCTTAAAATTCGCGCCCGCTCTGAAAAACCGGGGTTATTGGGACGATCGACCTCACTCACTATAGTCCAGCGTGATTGGGAGGAGGCGCGGCTTTGCGGGAACGCGGCGGTGCAGGCCGCCATCGCCGGGCATGGCGGCTCCATGATCAC
>DATLBY010000028.1:0-8808 GCA_035526665.1 Bryobacteraceae bacterium | reverse complement strand
TTTTTTTCTGCAAGCCTGCCAGGCAGAGTTTCGCCCCTGAGTTCGCGGCCGACGCGCGGCAGCCCACCAATTCTCCCAGGCCGGCGCTATCCATGTAGCTGACGCCGCTCATATTGAAAATGAACCGCTGGCCGCCGCCCGCCAGCTCCTTCTTGAAATTGTCCCGCAGGGCGCCGGTCCCCTCTCCCAGTGTGATTCTTCCGGTCAGGTCGAGCACCGTGATGTCGCCGGATTGGCGGGTTTTTATGTCCAGACTCATGTTTTGAGAATCTCCGCCCTCGATGTTGTCATAGGACGGGGGGCTTGTCAAAGCTAATGCGTCATCGCGTAGATGACGTAATTGATTCCCAGCCGGTATGCCTGCGAGGCGTATTTTTCGGGGTAACGCGGATGATCGGCCCACTCCCAGGCGTCGCCATTGTCCTGATTGTGGCAGATGGCGACCATGACGCGGCCCTTATCGTCGTAGATGCCGCGCCAGCGAGGGATTACGCCGTCCTTCTCGTAGATCTGACCACTCCGCCAATACTGTATCCCGGGAACCTGCATCTTCTCGGCGAGGTCGTACAGCACATGGAAGATGGCGTCTCCCGGCTCAATTTCCACCACGGGCCGGTCGGGAAACACGCGAACCATGGAGGCCATGAAGCGGGCCCACTCTTCCGTGCCGTGAAAATCGTCCGTCATGAGAAAACCACCTCGCAGCAGATATTCCCGCAGCTTGGCGCACTGCGCATCCGAGAGGTCCCAGTGTCCGACTTCCACGGCGTAAATCCACGGCCAGTTGAATAGCTGCTCGTCCTCGAGGTTAACTACCTCTTCAATTGACCGGGTGTGGATGCGGGTGAGACGGCGGACGCCTTGGACAAACTGCCGCTCCGATTTGGGTGAGTCGATGCCCCAGCTGTAGCGAGGCCCGCGCCCGCGTCCATAGCCCCAATAGAACATCGGGTACCGCAGCCGCGCGAAGGCCCACTCGGTCTTCTCGTCGGCATCCGGCGGGATATCGGTTTCGGGATGCTCGATTTCGTCCGGGTAATTATCGACCCCCCGGTTCACGCCGGCCCACACTCCCAGTGCCGCGGCCAGCAGAACAACCGGTATCGCAAGCCGTTTTGGAAATGCCGCCATCACGCTCCAGAGCAACAGAGTATCCAGTCCCAATATAGCCGAGGCGGGGACCGGCTGCGTCAGGGTAAAACGGCCACGACGTCGATCGCGAAGGAGGCATCCATGGAAGGCAGCCCTTCAAAGAGCAGCATGGTGCTGGCAGGGGGAGCACTGCTGTTGCAATATTCGAAGCGGATGCGGCTCACACGGTCCGCCGAGCCTTTGGTTAAGGCGTAGATGCTAGTCATCGCCACATTTTTGAAGGACGGTCCCACACTCTCTAACGCCTTTCCGAGACGCCCGAAGGCCAGCCGGACATCCTCGTCCTGAAAGCGGAAAGCCATCTGCGTTCCGGTAAACGCGATTTTTCCCGGATGGACAAAGGCCGCCAGGGAGTGACGCCCTTCCATTGGATTCACCAGCCGCAACGGCTCGAGAGGCGCGGCCTTCAATGCGGCCACGGCTTCGCATTCGGCCAGGTCTTCCAGCAGGGAGGCCCGGTGAATTTGAACCAGGTTCGCTACCGCCTTCGGAAACGCGCCGGCCAACTGGCTCCGCACGAAATCCTTCTTGTCCAGATTGCTCAGGAAACAGGTGACGCGCCGGACCGCCCCGCCATCCAATCCCGCCGTTTGAACCGCCGTCTGCAGCGGACCCACAGGATCGCTCAACGTGGAGGGCTGTCCCGAGAAGAAGGCGAGCCCATGCTCGTTGACCGCTTTTCTATCCGACGCGATGGATTCCAGCACCACCTGCGAGCCTTCGAGCGGCAACGCCCCTACCTGGACTACGCTCAGCGCCGGCAGGTTCATCTTCTTTTCCGTGAACGTCTCACTCACCAGTTCCTGCACGCGGCGCATGTCGCCGGAGCCGGCCACGAAGGCCCGAATTTTGACGATTTGGGCGCCGTGGCTCTGTTGGAAAAGAGAGCGGAGCGCATCCCGCAGTTGCTGGGAGAGAAGCCCTTTGGCTGAGAGCGGCGAAACCTGGAAAATTAACCGGTCGGCGTCTGCGACTACCGCTTGCGGCGGATCCTTCAGCAGCGGGCGGACCTGAGTAACCTCTTTTTGGGGCTTCTTTTTGGCGGCCTCGATCCAGCCGGGAAAGGCCAGAACGGCGGCGAGGCAAACAGCGACTTGGCGGATCGGCATTTGACCGCTCGATTGTACCAACTTTTTCCTAGCTGAAATTGGTTGTTCCAGGCAGTCCAATATGGTAGGCTGAATTTGCAATTGGTATGGTACAGCTCACACAGCTCGATCCGCAATCGGAGCAGCCGCTCTACCGCCAATTGTATGACAAAATACGGCACAATATTAAAACTGGCGTACTGGAAAGTAATGAGCGCCTTCCTGCTACGAGGGAATTGGCTGGTCAACTTGGACTGAACCGCACCACGGTTTCCGCGGCTTACGCGCTTTTAGAGGCGGATGGACTGATTAAAGGCCATGTTGGACGGGGAAGTTTTGTTGCTTCCACGGGAACCGAAAACGTGCGGCCGCGAACGGTTACTGGAGCGATCAGCTTCGCCTCGTCCCGTCCCTGCCAGGAGCAATTTCCCGTAACTGAATTTCAGGCCTCGTGCCGCGAGGTCATCTCGGGGCCGGAAGCGTCCACCATTTTGCAGCTGGGCTCAACGAGTGGTTATGGTCCTCTGCGCCAGTATCTCTTGGACGAAGCCGTGGCCAACGATGTAGCGGGTCCGGACGACGACATTCTGATCACGAATGGATGCCAGCAGGCGCTGGATCTATTGCAGCGGCTGTTAGTGAATAGCGGTGACACCGTGGTGATGGAGGATCCCGTCTATCACGGCGTCAAGAATGTATTCGGGCGCGGCGGGGCGCGTGTTATCGGGGTGCCGATGCGCGCCGAGGGAATCGACGTGGAACAGCTCGGCCGCGTCCTGATGCAGGAGCGCCCCAAGCTGCTGGTGATCACTTCGAATTTCCAGAATCCAACTGGCGCTACGCTCCCGCTGAATGCACGCCAGGCCATCGCGTCGCTGGTGCAAGAGACTGGCGTACTGCTGGTGGAGAACGATATTTACGGCGATCTTCGCTATACCGGAGATCCCCTGCCGACGGTCAAGCAGATCGAGAGGGGCGGCAGCACCATCCTGCTGCGAAGTTTTTCCAAGATCGCGTTTCCCGGCCTGCGGGTGGGCTGGGTGATTGCGCCTCGACATATCATCGCGCGGCTGACGGAAACCAAGCAGTGGTGCGACCTGCACACCGACCAGTTGTCGCAGGCCATCCTGTTGCGCTTCGCCGCATCCGGCAGGCTGGCGGCACTGGTGAAGCGTGTGCGGACGGCGGGAGCGGAGCGTCTGAAAACGGCACTCGCGGCTTGTGAACGCTATCTGCCGGCAGGCTCCGAGTTCACCCGGCCTGAAGGCGGAATGAGCCTGTGGGTCCGGCTGCCGGAGCCATTGGATGCGGCCGATATACTCCCGCGGGCGCAGCGCGAAGGCATCAGCTACGTCCCGGGACGGCATTTTTCCGTGTCGCAGTATGACCCGGGCGGTCTTCGGCTCAGCTTTGGCGGACTTTCGCCCGCCCAAATTGAAGCCGGCTTAGGCGTGCTGGGGAAGATTTTTCAAGAAGAGTTGGAGCGCTCGCGCGGAGTCGACCGGTTCGACGCCGCCGCAGCGCTGGTGTAAGCATTTAATCGACATTGCTGGAGGAGGCAAGATGTATCTGGATGAAAAATACCGGCTCAAAGTCGGTCTTGCAGAAATGCTGAAGGGCGGCGTCATTATGGACGTCACTAACGCGGAGCAGGCGGTGATAGCCGAAAAGGCCGGGGCCACGGCGGTGATGGCGCTCGAGCGCGTCCCCTCCGACATTCGCAAAGAGGGCGGTGTTGCCCGGATGGCGCCCATTAGTAAGATCCGGGAGATCATGGAGACCGTCAGTATCCCCGTGATGGCCAAGGCGCGGATCGGACACTTCACCGAAGCGCGCATCCTGGAGGCGCTGGAGGTGGATTACATCGATGAGAGCGAAGTGCTGACACCGGCCGATGAAGAGCATCACATCGACAAACGCGACTTCCGCGTTCCCTTCGTTTGCGGAGCCCGCAATCTGGGCGAGGCGCTGCGCCGTATTGCCGAAGGCGCGGCTATGATCCGCACCAAGGGCGAGGCCGGCTCGGGCAACATTGTCGAGGCGGTACGTCACATCCGGACGATCGTGAAGGAGATGAAGCAGCTCACCGTGCTCGGTAAAGAAGAGCTGATCGTCGAGTCAAAGAAGCTGCAGGCTCCGCTGGAGCTGGTGCAATACGTGGCTGAGCATGGCAAGTTGCCGGTGCCGAACTTCTCGGCGGGCGGCATCGCCACACCGGCCGACGCGGCCCTCGTGATGCAGCTCGGCGCCGAGGCCGTCTTTGTCGGCTCCGGTATTTTCAAATCCTCCGATCCGGAGGCACGTGCGCGGGCCATCGTCAAGGCGGCCACCTACTACCGCGACCCCGTGAAGCTGCTCGAAGCGAGCGAGGATCTGGGGATGGCGATGCCGGGCCTCGAGATCTCGAAGATCGCCGAGGGCGAGCTGATGCAGACCAGGGGCTGGTAAACAGAGATGAAGCGAGTGGGGGTGCTGGCCCTGCAAGGGGATTTTGAAGCGCATCAGAAAGCGCTGGCGCGTGCCGGCGCCGAGGCGATGCAGGTTCGCACTCCCGCCGATTTGAATCAGGTGGACGGCCTGGTGATTCCGGGCGGGGAGAGCAGCACAATGCTCAATCTGCTCAATGTCACCGGCATGAAGGAGCCGCTGCGCGAATTCGGCCGCCACAAGCCGATCTTCGGGACCTGCGCCGGGGCAATTCTGCTCGCCTCCGAGGTTTCGCACCCGGTCCAGGAATCGCTCCGGGTTTTGGATATGGGCGTGGAGCGGAACGCCTACGGCCGGCAGTTGAATAGCCGGGTGGTGCGGCTGGCTCCGGAAGGCGGAAGCCTGGACGGCCGCGAGATGGAGGCCGTCTTCATCCGTGCTCCCATCATCCGCCGCCTGCCGGAGAGCGCCAAAGTGCTGGCGCGCTACAATGGCGATCCGGTCCTGGTAGAAGACGGCAGGCACCTGGTGGCTACTTTCCATCCCGAGCTTACCGAAGATACCCGCATTCACGAACTCTTCCTCAGTAAAATTGAGGAATGAGCCAGCACAACGTCCTGTTCGTGTGTTTGGGGAACATCTGCCGCAGCCCCATGGCTGAGGCGCTGGCGCGCGCCTATGGTTCCGACGTGATTCGCGCGCGGAGCGCCGGATTAACGCCCGCCATCTCGACGTCTCCGCTTACCAGAACCGTTTTGAAAGAGAAAAATATCGAGCTGGGCGATCATCTTCCCCGCAGCATCCGGGATATCAGCCTGGATGGGGTGGACCTGATTGTGAATATGAGCGGCCGCAAGCTTCCAGTGGAGACAGCGGTCCCCATCCTGGATTGGAAGGTGAAGGATCCGATCGGCGGGTCACAAACCGTGTACCAGGAGGTTTGCGCGCAGCTGGAAATGCTGGTGATGCAACTTATTCTGCAATTACGCACCGGGAAATTTGACTATCGAGCCACTGCTCGCGCAAAATAGAGTTGTTACCACTGTGTGCGGATATGGCGGAATTGGCAGACGCGCGTGGTTCAGGTCCACGTTCTCGCAAGGGAGTGGAGGTTCAAGTCCTCTTATCCGCACCAACTCCCTCAGGCTGTTCTTAAGTCTTCCTCTTCTTTAAGAAAATCCGTTATCCGCTTCTGAATCTGGTCCCGGATCGCCCGGAAAGCCGCTTGCCGCTGCTCCTCCGTTCCGGTAACGGCCGCGGGATCTTCCAACGGCCAGTGGAGCCGACGGGATGTTCCCGGGAACGCGGGACAGGACGCATTGGCGTTATCGCACACCGTCAGGACTACATCGAACTCGTGTCCGGCGAACTCGTCCACGGATTTGGAGCGGTGGCCGCTGATGTCAATCCCTATCTCGCCCATCACGGCAATCGCCTCCGGCCGGACCTGTCCGGGCTTAGTGCCGGCCGAGAAGACCTCGTAACGGTCCCCGGCTGCCTGCCGGAACAGTCCTTCCGCCATTTGGGATCTGGCCGAATTGCCGGTACATAGAATCAAGATTCGCGGTCGCGCGGGCATGGTATCAGGCACAACACGCCGAACCGCAGCAGGAGATTTCTTCGCTGGCGGGCTTCACGGCCCGGATGAATCCACTATAGAACTTACCTTCCACCTGGGGAGCGATGGCTTCCACATCGATCCCCTGGCCGGCCAGGAACTCCCGCGCGTCTTCGATGTTGTAGACTCTGGTGGGTTCAATATCGACTTGCTCAAAGCCGGCCGCCGCGAGCTTATCGCGGTACTCCCGTTCCGAGAGCGCTCCGGCAATGCAGCCGACCCAGAGAAGGACACTCTTTCTTATTTCGGCCGGTATCTCTCCGCGCGTCACCACATCGGAGACGGCGAAGCGGCCGCCCGGCTTCAGCACACGGAACGCCTCGCGCAAAACCTGGTCTTTGTTGGCGCTCAGGTTGATGACGCAGTTGCTGAGAACCACCGAAACCGAGTTATCCGGCAAGGGAATATTCTCAATCTCACCCTTCAGGAACTCCACATTCTCAATGCCGGCCTTTCGTTTGTTCTCTTCGGCCAGCGCCAGCATCTCATCGGTCATGTCCAGGCCGTAGGCCTTTCCGGCAGGGCCGACGCGGCGGGCTGAGAGCAGAACGTCAATACCGCCCCCGGATCCAAGATCCAGCACGATATCTCCCGGGTCGAGCTGCGCCAGCGCTGTGGGATTCCCACAGCCGAGGGAGGCCAGAATCGCCGTCTCCGGCAACTCGTCTTTCTGCAGCGAGTCGTAGAGGTTGCTGGTAATCGGATCCACGCAGCCGACACTCGATGGCGCGGATCCGCAACAGGAGCTTCCTCCCGTGGTGGCGCGCAGGGCCGCTTGTCCATATTTCTCTTTTACGATGTCTTTGATGCCGTTGGTGCTCATGTGATTCCCCTTAGCGGCAGACCGGAATGATCCTGTCCGGTTCGATTGCCTTGTTTCGTGTGCAACATTCCGAGTATAAAAATGAGAGAAGTTCCTGGAGCGCATCCGTGTTTGCGGTATAGCGGAGGAACGTTCCTTCCCGGCTCACCTCAACCAACCCCTCATGTTTCAGTTTCTCCAGGTGGTGCGAGAGAGTGGATGGCGAGGTCGCCAGCTCCGCCTGAATCTCCCCCACGACCAGTCCGCTGGGATGGGCGGACAAAAGCAGCTGCATGATGCGAAGGCGCGGCTCGGTACCCATGGCGGTGAACATGTCCGCGTAGCGAACGATATCGCCGCTGTTCTTTTTCACGCGGCCTCCTTTCATACTTCTATTATTATAGAAGTATGACATTAGTCAAGGCCTAGATTTTTCCTGAGCTTTCGCGATGACTTCTTGCGCCCGTTCCGGGCCGGATCTGCCGACCACTGCAAACCTTTTTCCTTTGATCAGATTATAAGAAGTAAAGAAGTGCTCGATCTCTTCCAGGAGCAGGGCATTCAGATCCTGGATGGATTGGAGGCCGCCATGCCTGCGGGAGTTGGCGGCCACGGCAATCAGCCGGTCGTTGCGTTCCGTTTTGCCGTCCTCCGTCTGATTGGCTTCGATGACGCCAAGCAGGCGTGACGGGACAAGCGTTCCGGGGTAGGTGGGCTCGTCCATCAGCAGTAGGACGTCTAAAGGATCTCCATCGCCGCCCTCAGTGGAGGGGAGGAACCCGAAATCGAAGGGAAACACCGCGCCCGACGGGAGTACCCCTTTTAGCTGGAATACTCCGATGTCCTCATCGTAGGCGAGCTTGTTGCGATTGCCCTTAGGGGTCTCGATGATGACGTTCCAATCCCCGTGTTTGTTGGTGGTTGCGATTTTGGATAGCGGTTTATATTGGCTCACACGCTGTGGACTCAAACGCGGCCAACCCGGTTGCGCCCACATGCCTTGCAACCGTGGCACAATGGAGAACGCGATTGACCGCAAACAGAGGAGAGCCTATGAAATTTCTTAGATTGGCCTTGATTTTGGCCGCATCGCTGGTCCTGGCGTCTGGCCAGACCGCCACCAAGACGGCGCCCGCGAAAAAGCCGGCGGCAGCCGCCAAGGCTGACACCGCGAAAGCGGCGCCGAAAGCGGATGCAAAAACAGAGGCAGGTCTGGTGGACCTGAACAGCGCCAGCGCAGACGACTTGAAGGCGCTGCCCGGTGTTGGAGACGCATATTCACAGAAAATCATTGAGGGACGGCCCTACAAATCGAAAGACCAGTTGGTGTCGAAAAAGGTCGTTCCCGCCGCCACATACGCGAAGATCAAAGCGAAAGTCATCGCCAAGCAGAAATAGCGATTGCAGCGTAAGTGCTAAAATCAAAGCTGAATGGCTGAAAAGAGTCTGAAAGGCGCCGAGGCCCCTCTCGTGCCGGTACGCAACTGGATCCCCGTCGTCGCCTTAGGCTGGCTGGTGCCCGGAGCTGGGCATCTGTTGCTCCGGCGAACCAACCGCGGGGCTCTCGTCATGCTGTCCGTGGCCGCCATGTTTGTGCTTGGCCTGATGATGCGGGGAGCGATGTTTTATCCGCAAAACGGCGACCTGCTGACCATGGTGATTTACTATGGCGGATTTGTCGGGAATCTCGCCTCGGGTGTACTTTACTTCCTGGCGACCGC
>DATLBY010000027.1:0-7399 GCA_035526665.1 Bryobacteraceae bacterium | reverse complement strand
TTATCAAGCCCATGAGCCGCCCGGCTGGCTGCCGCAGTCCGGATCGATTTCGATCGGAATCCTAGGCGCTATCGTAATTGCTTATCTTGTGTGGCTGCGATAAACGCTTGACTCCTCAGCTGCGTTGCGGGCGAGGTCCGGAGGCTAGTTTGTCAGCATACTGCATGGCACGAATGAGGCTGTGCGTCGATGCAATGCCCTGCCCCGCAATATCGAACGCGGTCCCATGATCCACTGAAGTACGGATAATCGGCAAGCCGAGCGTAATGTTCACGCCTCCTTCAAAGTCGAGGAGCTTCAAGGGAACGTGGCCCTGGTCGTGATACATGCAAACAACGGCGTCGAATTGCTTGCGGCGCACGGCCAGATAGAACAGCGTGTCCGGCGGAAAAGGACCTGATACCGGAAAGCCCTGTGCCTGCGCCCACTTTACGGCCGGCACGATTTCCCGGATCTCCTCATCGCCAAACAAACCGTTTTCGCCGGCATGCGGGTTTAGCCCGGCCACCGCGATGCGTGGCGAGTCGATAAGATTGGCGACGGCGCGAGCCGTCAACTCGATGATGGTCTGGATGCGGGACTGTTTCGCGGTGCGGATCGCATCCAGGAGCGACATGTGCGTACTCACATGGGTGACGATCAGGTCATCGGATGCCAGCATGATGGTGACGTCTTCCGTGCCACAGAGCGAGCCGATGAGTTCTGTATGTCCGGTGAACCTGGGATCCGATAACCGGGTCGCCTCTTTGTTCATCGGCAGTGTGACCATGGCGGCTATCTCATCAGCTAAAGCGGCCCGGGTGGCCGAGACGACATATTCACGGGCAGCGGACCCTGCCTTCGCATTCAACGTTCCGGGAGTGATTTCAGCGTATGCAATGGCCTGGTGATCCAACACATTCAGTGCGCCTGCCTCATAGTCGGCGGGTGACTGGACCGCGCGCAACGGCACGTTATAACCGAGCCGGTGGTTGTAGAAGCGGAGCGCCTCGAGATCGCCGAAGGCGACGACCGGCCATGTCAGCTCGCCAGCGGCAAAAGCCTTCAGTAGAATCTCGGGGCCGATCCCACTGGTGTCGCCTATCGTTACTCCATACGGAAGGTTATGCATCCTGTTCCAGTATCTGACGGATGCGGCAGAGAACATCCACATGGCCGAAGCCGCCCGCCTTGGTGATTAGAAACAGATCCCGATCAAATTCGGGAAGGCGACGCCTCAGGTCCGAGTTGTTGATCCTGGAAAGCGCGACTCCGGGAACAACTTCGGCGAGCGAGGCGACCGGTGGACTTCCCAGGGCGGCGACAAATGCGTATGCCGTATCGCCGCCGATAATTAGAACACTGTCGGCGGGATGCCGGCGGAGTCGATCGAGTACCTGCTCCGCCCGGGCGGCTGCGACGTTGGCGGGCTCCTGGCCGGGGACAGTTTGCGGTTCCAAGAGGAACCAGGGCGTACCTTCGTCACGGGCGAAACACTGGTGGCGCCCGGCGTGGAGCACCTGCGATTGCGATTGACCGGTGCGACTCCCATTCATCAGGATGCAACTTTTGACGTAAGGGAGCACGGCGGGATCGGCATTCGGCCGCTTCAGATGCGCCAGAGCAGCCGCCAGAGCCGCCGGCCCGGCCGCAATACGCATGGCCGTGTCAGCAAGAATTGTGTGCGCCGCCCGTTCGACATCCGAGTCGTTCGAACCATCGAAAACCGTGCATGGCACGTCCGGACCAATCAGGGAGCGAACGGAACTTGTGACGACAGGATTCAAGGCATCCTGTGCGAAGCCGGTGGCCGATACGGGTACACCATCGACGTAGACAATCCCATCCCGAACCGTGCGGCCTTGTGCAGGGTACGCCGGCGCATAGCCGATGGTCCATTCAGGGAAAAGATTTGCGAGAGCAGCCAGCTCAGATGCTATGTTGCCTCGCAGCGTCGAATCCGTTTTCTTGTAAATAAACTCGGGACGGATGGCGGCCGCCCCGACGATGTGGACGATCCGCCCGTACGCGGCTGAGGGCGAGCTATGTCGAGTTTCCGTATCTACGATCAGAACGTCCGGGGGCAAACCCGCCTCGAGAGGATCGGTCACCACCGCCGTTCGTAAGCCGGACGCGGCAAAAACGGCACCAACTTCCAAAGCGCCCGTCATGTCGTCGGCCAGTACGAGAATCACGACCTGCAAGGGTGCCTGCGGATTGAGGCGGAGTCTTCCCCTATTTCTTCATGTGCTTTGTCAGCTGAAGAGCGGCGTTCAAACCGCCGGCGCGTTGAATCCCGGGGACAAAAAAGCCGCTGATAAAATCCTGGTCGTCCCCTTTGAATCCGTGCAGGTCGGCGTCGAGCTTGACCGGCATTTTTGCCACAGCGGCAGCAAAGGTCGCCCATACCGCGGCTTTATCCAGACCAACCAGCCGCACCTCGGAAGACCCGGATTGTTTGAGGAAGGCCAAGGCCGTCAGGATATCCTGGACGCGGTTGGCGTCGTCGCTGCGATTGAACGTTAAGAAGAACTTTTGCGATTTATCGCGAGGCGCGACCGCCGAGCCTGTCTGGAACGCATCAATCAACAGGACCGGTTTACCGGCCGCGATCGCTTTGACCGCCGCATCGCTCTTCCGGGCCGCGGCCGCACCTTCCGGGTGTACGACGAGAACCGCGTTGCCTTTTCCTGGAAACCAGAGACCGGGGACCCGATCTCCCTGGCCGGCACGGGTCAGTACCGTCCGCTCGCCGTTATCCTCGTGCTCCACGGCTTGCGGCCAATCGGCTCCGAGTGACACCGTCAGGCGTTCCCGGAACTGCTCGGGATCACGCGTGGAGTCGTTCTGGCTTTTAGCGGCGCGGATCCAGCTCTCGATCAGTTGATCCAGATTCACTGCGTTCTTGGGAAGTGCGCGGCCGGCAAAAACCATCATGTCCTGCAGCTTTTCTTCCCGGATAGGCAGCTCTTTGTATTTGGAGGCATTCGGATCCTGGAGCACGCGTTTTCCCATGAACCGATACACGGCCTCCCGGCTGTCCTTGTTGTAATTGTGCGGCGCGTTTATCTGAATGGTTTCGACGTTGTCACCCTTGCCGTAAAGGTCATAAATGGATTTGATGGCAGGAAACTCCTCCCGCGGTGTATTGCGGGTCCAGTCGCCGGTTGCCGAAACCATGAGCATAGGCCGGGGGGCCATCATGCTCCCTATCTCCACATTGTTGGTCCCGACGCGCAGGCTGGGTGCATTCTCGCAGGGCGACCCGCCCTGCATGATCAGCGAAATCATATTAACGGGAGCCGACCACTTCGGCCGATCATCCACGGCACAGAGCAGGAACGTCTGGGTACCGCCTCCGGATTCTCCAGTGACCACAATCTTCTCCGGATCCACATCGGGAAGCGACTGAATGAAATCCAGCGCCCGCATTGAATTCCAGAGCTGAAGGCCCAACGGGCCCATGCCCCACAGCTGTTCCCGCGGCCCGCCGAAGGCGTGCGGAATCTGCATGGTGTCGTTGTAGCCGATCATGTCGTAAGCGAAAACGACGTAGCCTTGCTTGGCATGATTAATTCCCCGCGAAGGCACGGAAAACAACACACCGTGCTCCAGACGGCCGTATTGCGCGTGTCCATGAGGAGCTAGCATGGCCGGGAATTTTCCAGTGCGGCCCACCGGGCGATACAGATTACCCGAAAGATAAAAACCCGGGAACGTCTCCAGGTAGACCTTCTCGATGGAATAATCCTTGTTCTCGATTCGGCCAAAAATCGTGGCGTGCAGAGGGTTGCGCTCGGGCAGCGGCAACAGCCCCGCGGCAGATAGGATCTGCTGGCGAAGCGCATGGGATCTCGTTTGCCATGCCTGCAAAGAGGAATAGACGGGCGCCTGAAAATGAGTGTTTGTGTCGGGTAGCGTCGTGTTTCGGCGATCCTGCTGCGGAGCCGCGGCCCACGCGCAGGTTACGCACGCGAAAGTCAAGGCAGTGGTGGTAATGAATGCTGGATGTCTCATGAGATATGTCGGTTCTACATATGGTAGCAACTGCGTACTACTTTTAAATGTTGCGCCGCAGGGCGAGGTCGACTAGTATCCCTTCTGTTTGTCGACTACGTTAATCATCCGTTCGCCACGGGCGAATCGTCGCAGGTTCTCCCGGATCACGCCGACGCGCCGCTCAAACGAGCCGGGCGACTGGCCCGCGATGTGGGGAGTGATCACCACGTTCGGAAAGTTCCATAGCGCGTGGCCCTTCGGGAGCGGCTCCGGTTCGGTCACATCCAACCCCGCCCCGGCTAGCTTCTTGCTATCCAGCGCCTTCATGAGAGCAGGCGTGTCGTATAAGCCGCCCCGCGAAACTGCGATGAAGTAGCTGTCCTTCTTCATCAGATCAAACTGGCGCGGACCCATCATATGGCGGCTTTGTCCCGTCAATGGCGCCGAAACAAATACAACGTCAGCCTGGGGTAGAACTTCATCCAGATGGTCTGGGGTGATGATCCGGCTGACCCCTACCCCTGGAGCAATGTCTTTGGGATCGACCCCAACTACTTTCATTCCGAAACCGTGCGCGCGTTGGGCAATCTGCGATCCGATGCCTCCAAAGCCTATGATCACCGCGGTCATATCTTTGAGTTCGGTCAGCCCGCCTTCATCGCGAGACCACTCCTGACTCGTTTTGCCCGGAATATAGCGGAACAGGCCGCGCGTCAACGCCAGCAACATGGCAAAAGCATGATCCGCGATGTTGGGACCTTGCACGATTTTGCAGTTGGTCAAAACAACGTTGCTGTCGAGGAACTCCTTCCACGTGTAGTTCTCGACGCCCGCACTGAATGTTTGCACCCACTTAAGTTTTTTCGCGCTCGCGAATTGTTCCCGGGTGAGGCCGCCAATCACGCCATCCGCATCCACGATTTCACGATTGGCCTCTTCCACTGCGCGGGCCAATACGATGCTGGCCTTCGGAGCCGCCTCCCGGTAGCTGCGCATCGCCTGATCCGTAATTACCCAGGGAGAGCGATCCGTATTGACAATGACGATCTTCTGATCGGCGGCTGCCAGCCCTCCCGCCGCGGCGAGTAAGGTCGCAATAATCTTGTTGAGGCGGAAAGTGTTCATGTAGTCTCCTCGTACATACTACACACATTAGCTCAGACACACATCCGGGCCTTCCGCAAGACCATGGACCGGCGGGCGAGCTGAGTCCAGTGCGCTGCGCGAAAGTCAATCCCGCGCAGCCTAGAAGCGGGCTCTCACAGCCTGCGAGGTGCCTTGGCCATTCGTTAGCGTCACGCTTGCTTCGCTGAGCACGGCTCCCTTCAGTGTGAATGGCTGAACAAAGGTGAACTGCCCTCCAAAATCCGCCGAACGGGAATCCTGGAACCACTGCCGCGCCGCGTCTGTCGTGGGTACCACTACCTGAGTGCTCTCCAAACTACTTCCGGCTGCGGGCGTAAATTGGAAAGTCGCCGCCGACACGTCCCGGGTGGTAGAGAACCCGGTTACCACTACCTCGAATCCGTCCGGTACCGTATTAATTTTCACGTTGGTGATCACCGGCGCTGTACGGTCGATGCGAATGACTTTGCGAGCCATTTGTGGCGTTACATCCAGGTTGCCCGCTGCCAACTGGAGCGATAGCTCAATGGTGCCTGCAACAGTGCCCGTTTGCAGTGCAAGCTGGGGCACAGGGAACACGGGTTTGGTGCTGTTCGCGGGTACATCGAAGGTAACGGTGCGCGACCCGGTCACAAAGCGGATCGATTTGTCATCCACGTCGATGCCCGGATCAGGAGTGAAGCGCATGGTCAATGTTCCTTTCAGCGGAACAGGGTAGCCCGCATCCAGGGTAAGACCTACCACGGGCTGCTGAGCTGGGCCGACGATATCGGGCAGGCCATCGAAGATAACGGTCGGAGGCGGCGCCGGAAGTACCGTCAGCGTATAGCTCTTGCTGGCGGCGCTTCCCTCCTGATCCGTCGCGCGGACCGTGAAGGTGAAGACGCCCGCCGATGTCGCTCTGCCGCTGAGCCTTGCATCGCTGCCTAACGTGAGGCCGGCCGGAAGAGATCCACCCACGATGGTCCACAGGTAAGGCCCTCGTCCTCCCGAAGCTGTCAGCGTCTGATCGTAGCTGGTTCCCAGTGCAGCCTGAGGTAACGATTGCACAGTGATAGTCAATGCGGAGGCGGCGACAACTATGGAACAATTCCTGGTAGCAAACGCGGACCCGCTATCCACCGCCTTAATTGCGAAATCAGAGCCTCCCGCCTGCGTGGGCGTGCCGGAGATGGTTCCGTTCTCCATAGAGAGCGACAACCCCGGCGGCAGCGCCCCGGTGAGGAGCGACCAAGTCATGGGCGAACGACCTCCCGCCGTCGATGGCGCTGAAGAATAAGGCTGCCCTACGGTAGCGGAAGCCGCGGGACACGCGGCTATGGAAAAGCCTGCCGCTACTGTGAGCGTGAAGTTCCTCTCCGCAGTGACTCCAGCCGCGTCGGTTACACGCACGGTAAATGGGAACGCGCCGCCTTGCGCCGGTAGACCGGAGATGCTGCCGTTGCCGGCGTTTAAAGCCAGTCCGGGAGGCAGCGATCCGCCGCTTACGGACCATGAATACGGAGGAGTTCCTCCGGAGACGGTCAATGTTTCGGAGTAGGGGGAAGCCACGGCTCCATTCGCCACGGACGCACTTACAATGACGAGCTGGGGCGCGACGGCTATGCTACAAGCCCTGGATGCAAGCGCTCCCACGGCATCGACTGCCTGAACCGTGAAACTGGAAGATCCGGCCGTGGTTGGGGCGCCCGCAACCAACCCCGTTTCACTTGCGATGGTCAGCCCCGCAGGCAGAGATCCTCCATTGAGTGACCAGGTATATGGCCCTTGCCCGCCAATCGCCGCGAGAGGCGATGCATAGCGTTGCCCTACACTGGCGGTCGGAAAAGGACATGCCGGAATCGCAAGGCCGGTGGTCACGGTAATTGTGTAGCTGCGTTGCACGGATAGATTAGCGCCATCGGATACGTTGACGGTGAACGCAAACCGTCCCGGCTGCGTTGGACTTCCCGTGATATTCCCGCTGTTTGGATCCAGCACGAGGCCGGGAGGCAGCGACCCGGCCGATGTAGTCCAGCGGTAGGGGGGCTGCCCGCCCGCGACGCTTAACGTCTGGTTATACAACGCACGGGTGGTAGCATCCGGCAGAATCGGTGTGAGTATGGCGAACTGGGGCGTGATCGTAATGCTGCACTGACGTACCGCGTTTTGATTTGCCGTATCGGAAGCCTGCACTTGAAAAGCGAATGATCCCGCCGTGAGCGGCGTGCCCGCCAGTACACCAGTTGTGCTGTTCAATGCGAGGCCGGACGGTAACTGTCCGGTTGCGGACCATGTATACGGAGGGGTTCCTCCC
>DATLBY010000026.1:0-4628 GCA_035526665.1 Bryobacteraceae bacterium | reverse complement strand
GCGCCGATCTCGTCGAGAGTGTTCTGGACAGACCGCAGATTACCGGCTCCGTAATCGAGAATCGCAATCATAGAAGGCCCTTGGTGGAGGGAAGCTGATCCTTCAACCGTTCGTCGGTGGAAGACGCGTAACGGAGTGCGCGGGCGAAGCATTTGAAAATCGCTTCGATCTTATGATGACTGGACCGGCCGTAGAGGACCTTCACGTGAACATTGGCAGCGGCATGCTGCGCGAAGCCGCCAAAGAAATCCTCGACCAGCTCGGCCTGCAGATCGCCGACCTTTTTAACTTTTACGAGGTCCTGGTAGACCAGCGAGACGCGACCACCCAGATCCAGCGCAACTACCGCGAGAGTCTCGTCCATGGGGAGGACGAAGTACCCTGCACGATTAATGCCCACGCGATTACCCAGTGCCTGGGAGAAAAGCTGACCGAGAACGATTCCGACATCTTCCACGGTGTGATGCTGATCCACATCCAGATCGCCCTTGGCCCAGAGCCGCAGATCGAAGCCGCCATGTTTGGTGAAGAGCTCCAACATGTGATCGAAGAAGCGGATGCCCGTAAATATTTCGTACCGCCCCTCGCCGTCCAGATTGAGGTGTGCGGATATTTGTGTCTCTTTCGTGTTGCGATCAATGGTTCCGGTTCTCATAAAACAGACTCCAGTTGGTTAACATTGTCCAGCACCGCAATGGCGCCTTCAGCGGCTAACAGGGAGACCAGGGTGGAGCGCCGCGGGTTGGCCGGCTCGGCTATCCCAATGAATTGCACGTTGGCGGCCCGGGCACTGCGGGCGTCGTCGACCGTGTCGCCGACATACCAGAGCTTTGAAGCGGGGAACCGGGCGGCGATCATTTCCAGCCCGTCGGGAGCAGGTTTCGGGTTAGCCACATCTTCGTCGGCGACGATGGCTGCGAACTCCAGCGATGGGATAAAGCGATTGAGCGTGATTGCGACTTCGTGCCGCGGCCGGCCGGTGAAGATGGCAAACTGGAAGCGCCGCTGCAAGCGGTCCAGCAGATCCTTCTCGGGCGTCCATCTCTCGCGCAGGATAAGTCCATCATCCCGCTCGCCCAGAAAGATCGACTGGAAGCGTTGCACCACTTCGGTATAGTCCACCGTGACGCCGAGGTCCTCAATGATCTTCCGCGACAATGCCCAATCGTTATTCCAGCCACCCGCGTTCTTATAATCCTGGACGAGTTCCCGCGTGATCTCTTTTCCCGTGAAGCGCCGCACGGTCTGGCGGATCGTCTCGCGATAGGAATCGCTGACGTCGACCAGAACCCCATCCATATCGAAGACGACCACTCCCTGGGAATTCACCAGATCTGCTCCAAAAGCGCCAAAAAGCGGCTCATCTGATCGCGAGTGCCGACGGTAACGCGGACGCAGCCTGCAATCTCGTAGCTTCTGTCGCGCACCAGGACTCCCTGAGCGCGGAGCTTGTCGCGAACCTCGATAGCGCGTTCTCCAATGCGCGTGAGCACGAAGTTGCCCTCACTCTCGTAATAGGGGATGCCGAGCCGCTCCAATCCCACGTACAAGAGTTGACGAGCCGCCAGCACCTCAGTGACATACCGGGTGATATAGACCGTATCCTGGATGGCCGCGCGCGCGGCCAGCGCAGCCAGCGTATTCACGCTATAGGGCGATTGGGCTTTGTGCATGTGGTCCACATTTCCAGCCTGTGAGAACAGACAGCCCAGACGCATGCCGGCCATGCCGTATACCTTGGAGAAAGTCCGGCTGACAAAAAGATTCGGCATCGCTTCGAGATGACGGATGGCCGTGATCCCGCAGAATTCGTAGTAGGCCTCGTCGATCAAGACAGCTGCATTCTGGGCGCGCTTGAGAATCCGTTCAATTCCCTGAAGACTTACCGCAGTGCCCGTGGGATTGTTGGGGTTGGAAATCAGAACAGCTCGCGTCGACGGCTGGATCAGCTCAAGCAGCTCCTCCAACGGGAACTGAAGCGTTTCCGGACGATAGGGCAGCTCTGTGACCGTGGCGCCGGCAACCTCCGAGTAGAAGCGGTACATCGCATAGGAAGGCTGGAGAATAATGACCTCGTCGCCATCATCCACATAGGTATTGATCAGCACCTGAATGGCTTCGTCGGTGCCATTCGTCAGCAGCATTTGATCGCCGCTGACGCCGAAAAATGACGCAAGTTCGGCTCTTGCGTCGGTATATTCCGGGTAGACGGCCAACCGGTTTTCGTCCAGCCGCTGCTTCAGGAAATCGATGACGCTGGGAGAGCAGCCGACGGTATTCTCGTTGAAATCGAGACGCAGCTTGCCGGCACGGTCGCCTGTCGGGGGCGAATAGGGGTGCATCTGAAGGACCGCTTCGCGCGGCCTGAGCCTCTTAGCCATTCAGGCGCACCTCGATGGAGCGTGCATGCGCTTCCAGGCCCTCGGCGCGAGCCAGGGTGGTGATGGCCGGTGCAAGGCGGCGCAATGCATCCGGACTCACCTGTTGGGTCGAGATGACTTTTACAAAATCCGCCGCCGAGAGGCCGCCGCGCAGGCGCGCCGCTCCCGAAGTAGGCAGCACGTGGTTGGGACCCGATGCATAATCGCCCGCAGCTTCCGGACTGGTAGGTCCGATGAAAACGCTGCCTGCATGACGGATGGCGGGCAGCAGTTTCTCATCCGGAATACTCAGGTGCTCGGGAGCGAACCGGTTGCTGAGATCGACCGCTTCGCTGCTGGAGCTGACCAGGATGATCGCGCTATTGCGCTCAATCGATTTGCGGGCAACAGCCGCTGTCGGCAAGGTATCCAACTGGTCTTCGATCGCCTCGGCTACCGCCTGGGCCAGACGCTTGGAGCGCGTCAGCAGGATGGCGGAAGCCTCGATGTCGTGCTCGGCTTGCGCCAGCATATCGGCGGCGATCCAGGCAGGATTGCCCCGGTCGGCGATCATGAGGATTTCAGTGGGTCCCGCGATGAAATCGATTCCGACTTCGCCGGCCAGTAGCTTCTTCGCGGCCGCGACATAAATATTTCCGGGTCCTACAATGCGGTCGGCCTTGGGCACGCTTTTGGTGCCGTACGCGAAGGCCGCGATGGCGTGGGCGCCGCCCATCAAAAACACCTGCGACGCCTGTAACAGTGAAGCTGTACCGAGAATCTCGGTCACCGGCCGGGGCGAAGTGACGCAGACGTTTTTCACTCCTGCCACCTGGGCCGGAATTACCGTCATCATCAAAGTGGAGGGCAGTGGATAACGCCCGGCTGGGATGTAGGCAGCCACCGTATCGAGCGGACGAACAACCTGTCCCACGCGTAAGCCGGGAGAGATCTCGGCGGATTTCGCGGCGGGCAATTGCAGCTTTGCGAAGGCGCGAATGTTCTTGGCTGCTGCGAGCACGGACTTGCGAAATGCCGGCGCCAACTGCGATTCAGCGGCGCGCAACCCGGCTGCGTCTACTATCAGGCTCTTTCGGTCGAAGTTATCGAATTTGCGGGCGTATTCGAGCACCGCCTTGTCGCCGCGCTTGCGCACCGCCTCCAAGATGGGACGCACGGTTGCTTCCGCCTCAGAAAAGCGCGCCGCCTTGCGCGCCAGCATCTTTCCTACGTCGCTCGACTGCAGTATGCGGATCATGTTCTACATCACAATCTTGTTCAGAGGATATTCCACGATCCCCTGCGCGCCAGCCTCTTTCAGCCGCGGGATGATGGTGCGCACAGTGGATTCATCGAGGATTGTATTCACGGCCAGCCACTCTTCATCACTCAAGTGGGAGATGGTGGGCCGCTTTAAAGCGGGAAGCACCGCGAGAACGGTGGCAAGGTCCGCCTTCAGGACATTCATCATCAGTCCGACCTTCCCCAGAGCGTTGATGGCGCCTTCCAGCAACAGGCGCATGTCGGCAAGTTTGCGACTCTTCCACTCGTTTTTATACGAGTCGATGTTGGCAATCAACTGAGTATTGGACTCGAGAATGGTTTCGACGATGCGCAGTTTGTTGGCGCGCAGAGATGACCCCGTTTCGGTCACTTCCACGATGGCGTCGGCGAGCACCGGCGGTTTCACCTCGGTTGCGCCCCAACTGAATTCAACCTTCGCACGCACATCATTTTTTGCGAGATAGCGTTTGGTGGTGGCAACCAGTTCGGTGGCGATGATCTTGCCTTCCAGATCCTTGACCGAGTGAAAGGGAGAGCCTTCGGGAACGGCCAGCACCCAGCGGACTTTTCCAAAACTCTGTTTGGCATAGATGAGGTCCACCACGGTCTCCACCTTTGCCTCACTCTCTTCCACCCAATCGCGTCCTGTGAGTCCGGCGTCCAAAATGCCGTCCTCCACGTAGCGCGCCATTTCCTGCGCGCGAATCAGCATGCACTCGATCTCGGGATCGTCGATGGCCGGGAAATAGGAGCGGCTGCTGGTGGTGATATTGAAACCAGCACGGCGAAACAGGTCGATGGTGGCATGCTCCAGGCTGCCTTTCGGAATGCCAAGCTTCAGCTTCATGATTTGCTCCCGTAGACTGCTTTGGGATCGTAGGCGGGCTGCTCCGTTTCCACCCACTCACCCTCTTTCAGCGACCGGTAGAAGCAGCTTTGATAACCGTTGTGGCAGACACCGGGTCCGATAGCTTCCACCTTCAG
>DATLBY010000025.1:0-3518 GCA_035526665.1 Bryobacteraceae bacterium | reverse complement strand
AACGACCGGGTAGCCATCATGGTTTTCGACCGGACCACCCGGTTGCGCCTGCCGTTCCGCAACAGCCGCGAGGATGTGGAGCGCGGGCTGGAGCTGCTGCTCCGGCAGGAGACCTTTGACGGCGGAACCGATATTACTCGTGGTCTGCTGGATGCCGCTCAATATGTGGGGCGCGAGGGCCGCCGGGACGCGCGGCGGGCGGTGGTCATCCTGACCGACGACCAGACGGGTGGACAGCGTGACGAAGCCGCTGTATCGCGCGCACTGGTGCGAGCCGAGTCCGTATTGAGCGCGCTGATTGCACCGGATGCCATGCAGGGCCGTTATGGACAGCAGGGCGGCGGTTATCCCCGGAGGCGGGGTAGCGGATATCCGGGCGGCAGCTCGTGGCCTGGTGGCGGCGGCCTTGGCGGGACGCTGGGCGGAATTATCTTGGGCCGCGGCGGACCCTATGGCGGCAGCGGCGGCGGTATGCCCGGTCCTGTGGTGATCGGCGGGGGACCCCGGATGCAATCCGCCGGCACCTCCGAGATCGCGCGCCAGTCGGGCGGCGACAGCATGCCGGTAGAGGACGCCTCGGCACTGGAGACGACATTGTCCCGGATCCGGCAACGCTACGCGCTGCATTATTATCTGCCGGAAGGCGACAGGCCAGGAGAACAACGCAATTTGCAAGTGGACCTGGCCGACAGCGCCCGCAGGCGCTATCGGGATGCCGAGGTCCGGTTCCGGCAGGTCTATATGGCGGGCGGGACAGATGCCGGCAGCCCGGGTTCGGCCGCGCCCGTCGTGGTTACCCGTGCCCCCGCGAATATTCCATCCCGGCCGGACACCGATTCCAGCGCGGATCCCGACCGTCCCCGTTTGCGCAGGCGTCCGGCATCCAATGAGCCGGATGGCTCACGGCCTTCGATCACTACGGCCGACAGAGCTGGCACGAGCACAGCACAAGCCCCGGTTGAGTCCACGGCCAAACCCAATGGTGGGTGGCGGCGGGTGGATGAGCCGGCAGGCGCAGCGGGACCGGCAGCGACGCCTGCCCCCCCCGCGCCCGATCAGGAGCCTCGTTCCGGAGGCTGGCGCAAATTGAAGCCTGGCGAAAAACCATAAATCGCAATTATTAATCAGAGAAATCCCAGCCGGAGCGGCACCTATTTGTTGGGTGCCGATGCGAACAGTCTTAGTTCTTTTCACTCTGCTCGCTCCAAGTCTCACCAGCCTGCAGGCCCAGACAGCCACCCCGGCTCGCGAGCATCTGGAACGGGCCTACACCGCGTTGCGGGTCCGCGCCTACGACACGGCTGTCACGCAGTTCCTCAGCGCGATCGCCTTGGAGCCAGGGCGGGCTGCAATCCGTAAAGATCTCGCCTATACCTTTCTCAAGATTGGAGAACCGGAAGCAGCGCGCGATCAGTTCGCCGAAGCGATGAAACTGGATCCAGCCGACGATCATGTGGCGCTGGAATACGCCTTTCTCTGCTACGAAACCAGGCAACAAGCGACCGCACGGAGCGTCTTTGACCGGATCCGCCACAAGGGAAATTCGACGGCGGAACGGGCGTTCCAGAATATCGATCGGCCATTGCAGGATGGATTGAACCGCTGGCTGGCGGCTCTAGAGCTTTCTCCCGATAACTTCAGCGCCCACCAGGAGGTGGCGCAGCTAGCTGAACAGCGGAGTAACCTGCCGCTGGCTGCCCAGCATTATGAAAAGGCATGGCAGCTACGACCCGACATGCGCGAGTTTCTGTTGCATCTGGGGCGGGTTTGGGCGCTTGCCGGTGAAAATGAGAAGGCCAACGCGGCCTTACTTGCGGCGTCGCGTGGAGCCGAGCCGCGCACCGCGGATGCAGCCCGTCAGTTACTTCCCGTCCGCTATCCGTATGTGTACGAGTTTCAACGTGCTCTGGCGTTGGATCCTAAAAATGTGGAGTTGCGGCGGGAACTTGCCTACCTGCATCTGGCCATGGAGAATTCCGGCGATGCCGAGCTGGAATTCCGCGGAGTAATTCAGCAGACACCGGAGGATATTCTGTCCGCTGCGCAACTCGGCTTCCTGCGGCTCAGCCGCGACGACTTACAGAGCGCGATGCCGCTGTTGCACAAGGCGTTGGAATCCGGCGACAAGGAGCTCAAGACGCGTATCCGTAGCGCCTTGAAAATACCATCAACGCCGGACCCGGCGCCCGGAGTAGACGCCAAGGTTCTGGCCGAGCGCAGTCTGGAAGCAGGATATTTGAAGGACGCCCTGAAATATTTGAGAATTGCCCACGAGGAGAATCCACGCGACTACGGAGTGCTGCTGCAGTTGGGAAGAACGGCCAACATTCTCCGCGATGACAGGAGCGCCGTCGAGTGGTTCCGGCAGGGGCGGCAAAGTCCCAATCCTGACGAGTCGGCGGAGGCATCGCGGGCATATAAAAACCTCCGGGCGAGTCTGGCGCCATTTCGTACCACCGCCTGGATGTTCCCGTTCTATTCTTCGCGCTGGAAAGATGTTTTCACTTATGGACAAATCAAAACGGAAGTAAAGCTCGGCTCTTTTCCGCTGCGGCCTTATGTGAGTACGCGATTTATCGGCGACACGCGGGGTGTCACGGCCGTTTCGGCCATCGCGCCGCAATACCTCTCAGAAAGCTCTTTTATCTTCGCCGTGGGACTCGCAACCACGTACTGGCATGGGCTGACGGCCTGGGCCGAGGCTGGGGAAGCAGTCCGCTATCGCAAGCGGAACGATGTCGGGTTGATGATCCCTGATTACCGCGGCGGCGTGTCGCATGCCTTCAGCTATGGTCACCGGCTGGACAGCGAAACCCGGGGCGCCTTCTTCGAAACCAACGCCGACGCGGTCTTCATTAGCCGATTTCAAAATGACGTGATAGGGTATGCGCAATCCCGCACTGGTTACACCATCAAAGGCATTCAACTCTACTGGAACTCGAACGCCACCCTGGACAGCAAGCGGCAATATTGGGCTAATTTTATCGAGACCGGTCCGGGCTTGAAGTTTCAAGCTCCAGGACGCGTCGTTGTGTCTGTGAACGCCCTCCGCGGCCACTATAACGTGATGGAGGCCAATCCGCGCGGCCCCATCTTCTACGACCTTCGAATAGGACTCTGGTATGCGCTTACCCACTAACCTGCTGCTGGCGCCGCTGCTGGCCGCCGCCGCGGCATGGGCGCAGCCGGCATCTCCCTGGCCCCAAGTGCTGGCCTCCATTGGGATGCCCGCCGGCGCCATCACAGTCAACCGGCCGGTTTCCGACGCCCAATTGCAGCAAGGCGCATTCCTGGTGATAACGGGCGAATCCCCGCTGGCGTCCTCCTTCGGTTTTAGTCCCCAGGCGAAGCGCGTACGAGTCCAGAGCATCATCGATGCCCGCGCGCCGGCGCTTCCCATGATTTGGGAAAAATCCGTCGATCTGCCATTCTTCGAAACACCTCCAGGAGCGACGATCTTCGCGCGCGACCGTTGGACACAGGCGCCGGTGCTGGCCGGTTTTCGCAAAGGAAGAGGC
>DATLBY010000024.1:0-3183 GCA_035526665.1 Bryobacteraceae bacterium | reverse complement strand
ATACCGTGCGGATCGTGAAACGTGGCTGAGGCAGCCGGTCCGCCGTCGCCCGAATGTCCTACCTCTCCGATCCCAGCGAACGGGAAGGTCTTGCCTTTAGCATCTACACGCGTGATACGCTCGCCCTTGTATTCGCAGATGTACCAGTTTCCGCGACTGTCGAAGGCGATGGCAAATGGCTCGACTAGTTTGACCTGGAGAGCGGGCGCCCCGGCCGCAGCTTCGCCTCCGCCGGCAATTTGTTGCACGGTCGCGGCGCACAGCGGTAGGGTTGCCAGCAGGACAAGGGCGGCTCCGGTCCCGGAAGGCGTGAAAGCTAGGAATTGGGCCCGAAATCGATGCAGCATCGTAGGCAGTTGGATGGTACTTGCAAGTATATGGGAAATCCCGGTACATGCAATCATTACAACCGTTCCGAACAGTTCCTGGATCGTATGGAGCTGCTCGATTCCCCGCGTTTTCAATGAATTACATTCGTTCGCGAACAGTTTTGAACGGTTCAGCTCTTGACCGTAATCAGCCTCAGGGCTCAATCTACTAACTAGAGATAATCTCCGAGGGAAATCTTCGTCTATGAAGGTAACGCTTACACTTCCGGCAGCGATGACAGTAATTACGGTGGCGGCGCTCGCCGCAACCGCAGGGGGAAACAACCCATTCTTCACGCCCCAGCACAAAAAACACTGGTCTCTGCAGAAAGTCCGACCGATTGCCCCGCCAGCCCTGCGCGATCCCGCCAGGGCGGCCAATCCGATCGACGCGTTTGTGCTGTCGAAACTGGAGGCCAAGGCTCTGCAGCCATCGCCGCCCGCCGACAAGGTCACCCTTCTGCGCCGCGTTACCTTCGACTTAATTGGTCTGCCGCCTGCTCCCGAAGAAGTGGAACAATTCCTGGCGGATAGCTCGGATGACGCCTACGAGAAGGTGGTGGACCGGTTACTCGCCTCGCCCCGCTACGGAGAAAGATGGGCGCGGCACTGGCTGGATTTAGCCCGGTACGCCGAAAGCGAAGGCTTCAAGAGCGATGAGACCCGGCCGAACGCGTGGCGCTACCGGGATTACGTGATTGAATCGTTCAACCAGAACAAGCCTTACGACCGGTTCGTCAAAGAGCAATTAGCCGGCGATGAATTGTATCCCGCGAACCCCGAAGCTCGCGTTGCGACGGCTTTCATGCGGCACTATCCCGATGAAAGCAATGCCCGAAACCTCATGCAGCGGCGCCAGGAGATCCTGGATGACATCACCGATACAACGGCGTCCGTCTTCATGGGAATGACCTATGGCTGCGCCCGCTGCCACGACCATAAGTACGATCCAATCCTGCACGCCGACTACTATCGACTGCAGGCGTTCTTCGCCAATACGGCTGCCGACGACGAGATTCCAATGCTGGCCGGGGACGCTCAACGGAAGCATCAGTCTGCCAAACTCACTTGGGAAGAAAAAACCAAGCAAATCCGCAGTGACACAGAAGCTCTGCTCGCTCCCAAGAAGCAGAAAATATTGAAAGAATTCGTGGATAAGTATCCGCCCGAAATTCAGGCTGTGATCGCAAAACCGGCCGGCGAGAGAAACCCGTTCGAATGGCAGATGTACTACAAAGCCAAGCCATATCTTTCGATCGACGATGACACCGCTTCGAAGGCGCTCAAGGGCGAGGAGAAGCAGAAATATGAGGCGCTGCAGGCAGAACTAAAGAAATTCGCTCCGGAATACCCAGGCGAGACTCCCCTCGGAATCGGTATGCGCGACGTGAGCGGGACTGCGCCCTCCACCCACATCCTCAAAGGCGGTGTCTGGGACAATCCCGCCGCGGAAGTCCAGCCTGGTTTTTTGACGATCCTGGCGGAGGGGCCCGCGCCGGTCGTTCCGGCGGCCGGCCGGAACTCCACCGGAAGACGTACAGCGCTAGTGAACTGGCTCACTGATCCAGCCAATCCGCTCACTGCCCGGGTGATGGCGAATCGGATCTGGCACTACCACTTCGGTGAGGGTATTGTGGCAACGCCGAGTGATTTCGGCCTGATGGGCCAGCGCCCCACCAATCCTGAACTGCTGGATTGGTTAGCCGCCGAGTTCATTCGTACCGGGTGGGACATCAAGAAGATGGACAGGCTGGTGGTAACCTCCAACACCTACAGGCAATCCTCGATGAACGACGAGGTCGCCGCGAAGGCCGACCCGCGCAATCGCCTGTTGTGGCGTTTCCCCCGCCAAAGACTCGAAGGCGAGCAGATCCGGGATGCCGCACTCCTGGTTTCCGGGCGCCTGAATACGAAAATGCACGGACCGAGCATCATGCCGGAACTGCCCGCCGGAATGCCCTCGCCCCGTGGAGGCTGGAAAGTTTCACCCAGCGCCGAGCAGGATCGGCGGAGCGTCTACATATTCGTCAGGCGGAACACCCGCTTCCCGATGATGGAAGTCTTTGATATGCCCGATACGCACGAATCTTGCGGCCGGCGCAATCAGACCATCACCGCGCCGCAAGCTTTGTCGCTGTTGAATGGAAAGACTGTTCTCGAATGGGCACAGTCTTTTGCAGGCCGGGTGCTGCAATCGGCAGGCCCGGACCTGAACCGTGAAATCGATACGGCTTTCCAATTGGCTTATTCCCGCAAGCCCGATGCGTCAGAGAAGGATGTTCTCCTAACCTTCTTCCACACACACCGCAAAATCGTCGGCGAGCGTGTCGCAGCCGGACAGAAGATAGCGCTTCCAGCGGGTCTGCCGGCGGATTTCGACCGCGCGCAGGCTGCGGCTCTCGTCGATTTTTGTCATACGCTGCTCAACTCAAACGAGTTCGTTTACCGGAATTAGGGAGTTATTTGCATGTCTCACAAACGATTAGCCGCCTCCAGGCGTGATTTTCTTGCAAATGCGGGGAGTGGCTTAGGAGCTTTGGCGTTGGGATCGCTGCTCACCGCCGACGGCGTGCAGGCGGCAGCGGCTCCGAATCCGTTAAAAGCCAGGCAGCCTCACCATAAACCGACGGCCAAGGCCGTTATCTGGCTATTTATGGAGGGCGGGCCCAGTCACGTGGACCTGTTCGATCCTAAGCCCGAACTGGAAAAGCTAGCCGGGCAACCGATGCCGGCATCGTTTGGCAAAGTACTCACGGCCATGGGAACCGGAAATAACTCCATCATGCCGTCGCGCCGTACTTTCAAGCGGCATGGT
>DATLBY010000023.1:0-10094 GCA_035526665.1 Bryobacteraceae bacterium | reverse complement strand
ATCGGCAATACCCTGCGCTGGTTCAAGGGCAAGCACTCAGTGAGCTTGGGCGGGGAATGGGAGCGGACTGAGATGTTCAACCGCGGCTCCTCAGGCAATCAGGGCACTTTCGCCTTCGACGGCTCGGCAACCGGCGTGGCCTTCGCCGACTTCCTGATCGGCAAACCCTTGCGGCTTACGCAAGCCAGCCCTTATGAGCGGCTGGTGAAAGGGTGGGACTGGTACGCGTTTTTGCAGGATGACATTCGCTTGACGCCGCGCTTGACGGTGAACGCCGGCCTCCGCTACCAATGGTTTCAGCCATACCGCGCGGTCTATGGCCGGACCAATACGTATCGTACGGGCCAGCAAAGCGTGGTGGCTCCTGGAGCGCCGAAGGGCATGGTGTTTCCCGGAGATGCGGGAGTGCCCGCCGGCCTGGTACCCACCGATAAAAACAATTTTGGTCCGAGAATCGGCTTGGCTTGGGATCCCCGCGGCGATGGCCGTCTGAGTATCCGCGCCGCTTACGGGCTTTATTACGAGGACATGCGCTCCGATGTGTGGACCTATCCCGCGGTGAACCAGCCGTTTGTAATCAGCAACACGGTGAACACGCCCTTCTCATTCGCGGATCCCTACCGCGGCCGGGTCAATCCGTTTCCTTACGTGTACTCGCCGGACACTGCCAAGTTCAGCTTTCCGATGGGCCTGTTTACCGTTCCCGGTCCCACACTGAACTCTCCCTACGTACATCACCTGAATTTTGCCGTTGAAAAGGCGCTGCCCGGCCGCATGATCCTGAAGGCGGGATATGTCGGCAAGCTGCAGCACAACCTGCTCCAGATGCTGCAAAAGAATCCGGCCGCCTACATCCCTGGGCAGTCGACCCTCACAAACACGGATCAGCGCCGGATGCTGATGCCGGGAGTGTACACCAGCTTCCGTGAAATCGCGACCAACTCGAACGCGGCCTACCACTCACTGCAGTTGTCGCTATCCCGGCGGTTCAGTGGAGGCCTTACCTTCATGTCCGCTTATACATTCGGGAAGCTGCTCGACTACTATTCGGCACAGAACCTTGGGCAAACAGCGCAGAACCCCTACAACTTGAGGGCGGAACGTGCGCGTTCGGACGAAGACCGCAATCATGTGTTCACCGGTTCCTTCGTATACGAGATCCCCTTCCTGAAAAACAACAAGGGCTGGCTCGCGAATGCTATTGGCGGGTGGTCCGTTTCGGGATTGGTGACGGCGGCAAGCGGCCTACCGGTCAATGTGATCAGCGGACGGGATTTCTCCCTCACGGGTGTTGGTTTCGACCGCCCCGATCTGGTGGGAAATCCGAAACGCTCCTGGGCCGGCAAGGGCGACATGCTGCAGCAATACTTCTCCACCGCGGCGTTCGTGGCGAATCAGCCGGGCCTGTATGGCAGCGCGGGGAGGAATCTCTTTAGCGGTCCCGGGAGTCTGAACACGGATCTCTCGCTGGTGAAAAAGTTCCGGATCAGCGAGAAACTGGGCCATCTGCAGTTCCGCTCGGAGTTCTTCAACGCGTTGAACCGCGCGAATTTCGGCCAACCCGATGCCAATCTGATCAATAATACATTTGGCCGCATCCAGACGGCGGCGGAGCCCCGAATTGTGCAGTTCGCGTTGCGCTACCAATTCTAGATGAGGAGAGGGCCGGTCACCGTCCCCGAATTTCCTGAAAACTTATGTGCATTCGTCTTTCCAGCATCCTGGCCGCCCTTTGCCTCGCCGTGCCCGCCGCTTATGCGGATAAGCCGGAATACCCGGCTTCGAAACATGGTGGTACATACATGTTTAATTACTATCTGCCCCAGGCGGCCGGTACTACACCGTGGGCGCCTGCCTGGTCACCCGACGGTAAGTCGGTGGCCGTGGGCATGTATGGCTCCATCTGGAGGGTGGACGTAAAAACCGGCGTCGCCTACGAGCTTACTTATAACCGCAAATACCACTCATCGCCGAGTTGGTCGCCGGACGGGAAATGGATCATCTACTCCGCCGACGCGGATGGCGCTTCTGTCCAGCTAGAGACTGTAAACGTTGCTACGGGCGAGTCCCGCGTGCTCACTCAGGACAACCACTTGTACACCGACCCCGTGTTCTCCCCCGATGGAACGCGCGTCGCTTATGTGTCGAGCAAGCCGAATGGCTACTTCAATATTTATGTGCGGCCCATCCGGGACGGGCAATGGAGCGGCGGGGAGATCGCTTTGACACGCGACCACAGCTTCGGCAAGGACCGGCTTTATTTCGGCGCCTGGGATATGGCGACGCAGCCCGTGTGGATGCCTGGCGGCAAGGAACTTGTGTTCGTCTCAAACCGGAATGCCGCCTTCGGCTCCGGCGACGTGATGAAGATGCCGGTGGAACCGGACGGAATTCTAAAGGCTACGCCGATTCTGCGCGAGCAGACGCTGTATCGCACGCGGCCGGATGTCTCAATCGATGGCAAGCGCATTATCTACTCATCCAGCGGTGGAGCGGCCGACGAATTCAATCATCTTTATGTTCTGCCGGTGAAAGGCGGCGAAGCCTACAAGATGACTTTCGGTGCATTTGACGATTTCCATCCGCGCTGGTCGCCGGACGGCGAATGGATCGCCTATATCTCCAACGAAGGCGGGCTCCCGCACCTGGCTTTGTTGGAAGCTTACGGAGGAGAGCGCCGGAAGGTAACAATTACGTCACGTCGCTGGCGGCGTCCTATGGGACGGGTGCACGTACGCATTGTGGACGAGAGCACCGGCAGCATTACGGCGTCGCGCGTGTATGCCGTGTCCTCTGACGGCAAGAGCTATGCTCCGGAAGATGCCTACGCGCGGATCGCCACCACGCGCATGACATACCGCTCAGGCGACCACGTGTTCCACACCGAGGGAGAGTTTACGCTGGAGGCGCCCGCCGGCACGCTAAGCCTCGATGCCGTGAAGGGCTTTGAATACTGGCCCAGCCGTGCCGAAGTTGAAGTGAAACAGGGCGAAGTGGCCGATTTCACTCTCCGCCTCAAGCCGCTCGTGAGTATGCGTGCAAAGGGCTGGTACAGCGGATCCACCCATGCGCACATGAACTATGGAGGAAACCTGAGAAACACCCTGGAGAATATGATGATGCTGGGCCGCGCTGAAAACCTCGACGTGGTGAATGCCCTGGTTGCGAAT
Organism: Bryobacteraceae bacterium; assembly: GCA_035526665.1. Lineage (GTDB taxonomy): Bacteria > Acidobacteriota > Terriglobia > Bryobacterales > Bryobacteraceae > DATLBY01. Next base: position 6,924 of record DATLBY010000023.1, on the reverse strand, counting down.
AAAGACAATCGCATCATGGATTGGGAGTATTTCGTCAAGGGAGGAGCGGAGCATCCGGTTTCCAAAAAAGATCCAAACATGATGGTGATCGTCGGCGAGGAATACCGACCTCCGTTCTGGGGACACACGTTTTTGATCGGCCTGCGGGATCATCTGATCTCGCCGTTTCTCACCGGATATGAAGGCACCGCCATTGAAAGTCTATACCCCACAAATACCGACATGTTCCGGAAAGCCAAGACGCAGGGCGCGATTACAGGCTATGTACATCCGTTCGGCGGTGATGCCGACCCGGGTAAAGGGTCGCTGGGCGGCGCGAAGGCCTTCCCGCTGGATGTGGCTCTGGGGACACTGGATTGCCTGGAGTGGTCGGGATCTTCGCAAGGCGGCCTCACCGCCTGGCATCATGCGCTCAACAATGATTTTGCGATCGCCGCCACCGGTGGCGAGGACGCCAACACGAGTCTGCACCGCCATACGATGCTGGGCAGTTTCCGCACGTATGCCTATGTGGGATCGAAGCTGGAAGCCCGCCCCTGGATTGAGGCGGTAGGACGGGGGAACAGTTTCGCCAGCAACGGGCCGCTGCTCGAGTTCCGCATCAATAACCAGGCGCCAGGCGAGAGCGTGCACCTGCCAGCGACCGGAGGCCAGATCGAAGTGGAGGCGCAGGTATGGTCCACTTTGCCGTTGACTCGCGCCGTCATCTATCGCAATGGAGAGGTGTGGCGTCAGGTGCCGCTGAACAAAGATCGCACCACGGCCCAGTTCCACACAGCGGCGCAGGTGACTGAGAGCGGCTGGTATTCGCTTAGCGTGGAAGGCGACAAGCAGGCGAGGTCCGCGGATCGGTCTTACCCGCAGGCAATTGGGAACCCGGTCCGGGTGTACGTAGGCGAAAATAAAATCCGGAGCCGGGAATCCGCCGAATACTTTCTCGCGTGGTTGGAGAAGCTATGGAAAATGGCGGATGCGGCCGGCGCCTGGCGCTCCCCAAAAGAACGCGATCATGTGTTGCGCCAGTTTGAAGAAGCCCGCAAAGTCTACCAGGAGCGGGCGCGGGAGGCCGGCGCACAGGCTACAAAATCGGCTGCGATCCTTCCCGCTCCATCGCAGCCGTGAGACGGAAGCTCGAACGGTTGCTGCGAAGCAGAGAGCCTAAGATGCGGATTCCCTCCTTGATTCTCTCTTCCGGTTCGGCGGCGAAACTCAGGCGTAGTGAGTTGTGCAATGGCGAGCGAAAGTAAAAAGCGGAGCCTCGCAGAAACTTCACGCCCTTCCCGGAAGCTAGGCGAAGCAGCTCGGCAACGTCGCAATCCGGCGGCGGCGTCACCCACATAGACAGGCCCCCGTCCGGAACCTCGAAGCGCGTCTCGTGCGGGAAATGCCGGTGGAGAGCTTCGGCCAGCGCATCCCGGCGTTTTTTGAAAATACGCCGCACACGTTTCATATGCCGGTTCATCAGATCACGCCGGCAGAACTCATCCAGGATTGCCTGGATCAGAAGGTTGGTATGCAGATCGGTGGCTTGTTTCACCATGTTGATCTGGCGGATGACGGGGCGGGGAGCTACAATCCACCCCAGCCGGATGGCGGGCGTAAGCATCTTCGAAAAACTACCGATATAGATGACCATGTCTGGGCGCAGCGAGCGGAGCGTGGGAAGCACGGGGCCGTCGTAGCGGAGTTCGCCGAATACATCGTCCTCCACGATGGGAACGCGAAATTCGGCGGCCAGGTTGATGAACTGGCGGCGCGCCTCGAGTGGAATAGTCCGGCCGGTAGGATTATGAAAATTCGGAACAGAGTAGATCAGCTTGCAGCGATTCCGGCTGAGCAGGGAAGTGAGTGTGCGCAGATCCGGGCCTCCCTCCTGGACAGGCAGTTGCAGGCGCTCGGTGGAGGTTGGCGCAAGAGCCGCCACAGCTCCCGGATAAGTGGGATTCTCCAGCACCAGCGAATCGCCCGGACCAATCATGATCTTGCCGATGAGATCCATGGATTGCTGGCAGCCCGTCGTGATCACAATGTCTTCTTCCGATACCCCCATGCCGTTCTGGCCGAACCAGCGCACCAGGTAGGATTTCAGAGACGCAAGCCCGTCGGAAGAGCCGATTGCGCTGATCTCGGCAACTCGGCGTTTCAGGACGAAATCCGCGCAGCGGCGGAAATCGATGGCCGGAAAAAGATCCGGCCCGGGCGCGGCGGGAACAAATGTGATGCTTTTAGCCATTTTTCTGGCCATTGCCGTCGGTAGCGACATCGGGACCGAGCGCGTGTCGGTGAACAGCGGCGTCCACATACGCGCGACCGCTTCTTCGCCCAGGGGCTCGCTCCGGAGCTTTGGGTCAGCCCGAGCCGGACCCCCGTTGACGAAGGTCCCGCGTCCAACATGGGAACTGATCAACCCCTCGGCTTCGAGGCGGCTGAAGGCGGCCTCCACCGTCATGCGATTGATGCCCAGTTTGCCTGACAACTGCCGCGTGCTCGGCAGACGGTCGCCCGGCCTCACCGTGCCCTGCACGATCAGAGCCCGCACCGATTCCTTGATTTGCACATAGATAGGAATATGCGAGCTGCGATCCAGGTGAAGAAACATCCTTCCATTCTAGTCCCCTTCAGGGCCAACCGAGGGCAAATACAGACCCAACCACTTGGTTACAATTTGGTCTAGTCCACCGAGCCAAAATGGCAGTTCACTCTTGATTTTTTGCAGGCGGTCTGTTTTCATCGTACCTATACTAAAGGAGTTATGTAAGGATGAGGAAGCGTCTCGGTGCAATTTCGGTTGCGATTCTCGTCATGTGCCTCAGTGTCCCCGGACAGGCGCAGGTGGCGACAGGAAATATTGGTGGCCAGGTAGAGGACAGCAGCGGCGCGCTCATCCCACAAGCCAAAATCACTCTCACCCATTCCGCCACCCGCGCGGTTCGCTCGGTGGTGACGAACGAGCGCGGCGAGTTTCTCGCGCCTCTGCTGGCGATCGGCGAATACGAGGTCGCAGCCGAATTCACCGGCTTCAAGCGTTCCACCTTCTCCGGCATCCGGCTGGCAGTGGACCAGACCGTGATGCTGCCCATCCGGCTCGACCCCGGCAGCGTGACCGAGAATGTAGACGTAAAAGCCACCGCGCCGTTGCTCAATACGGAGAACTCCTCGCTGGGACAGGTCATCGAAAACCATCGCGTCGTCGAATTGCCGTTGAACGGACGCAATGTCTTCTCTCTCGGCCTGCTGTCCGGCAACACGACTGAGGTGTCCGGGATCGGCAGCAATCAAACGTTTGCAGCCGGCGGCGGACGCTTCTCCGGCAATGAAATTCTATTGGACGGAATTTCGAACAACACTACGAGTTGGAACGGATCCATTGGAAGAAACAGCGTGCTCTATACGCCTTCCGTGGATGCCGTCGAAGAGTTCAAAGTAAAGACCAGCACCTTTTCGGCGGAGTTCGGCCATTCCGCCGGTGCGGTAGTGAGCGCCACCATCAAGTCCGGCACGAACAACATGCATGGCGCGCTCTTCGAGTTTCTGCGCAACGATAAGCTGGATGCCAATAATTTTTTCTCAAACGCCGCGGGTTTGCAAAAGTCTCCCTTCCGTCAGAACCAGTTCGGCTTCGCACTCGGCGGTCCTATTTACCTTCCGAAACTCTACGACGGGCACAACCGGACCTTCTTCTTCTTGGATTACCAGGGCACCAGGAAGAGGACCAGGGCGGGATCCCAAATCTATGATCTTGCTCCCCTCGCATTCCGGTCGGGGGATTTTTCGGCGCTTGGAAGACCCGTCTATGATCCTCTATCGCGGCGCATAGGACCTGCCGGGGCAGTGATCAGCGATCCGTTTCCCAGCAATCAGATTCCCTCGATCCGCCAGAACCCCACCAGCCTGCAGATAGAGACGCAGATTCCGGCCCCAAATTTCGGCGCGCCTGGCGCGCTGGCGCGCAACTTCTTCGCCTCTCCGCGGCAGCAGCTGGACGGCAACCAGTTCGACGCGCGCATCGACCAGAAATTGAGCCAGTTCAATACGATATTCGCTCGTTTTTCTCTCAGTAATGTGATATTTCCGAATCCCGGTATTTTTCCCGGACCGCTGGGAGCAGGCAGCACCCAATTGCAATACGGCCGTCATGGAGTGATCAACGATGTCCATGTTTTCAGCCCCAGTGTGATTAACGAGTTCCGCTTCGGGTTCACGCGGGCGAATGGCAGCGCTATCGGCGAGGGGAGGGCGGGCGCTGCCTTCGCCAAACAAGTGAACCTCAGCCTGTTTCCGACGCCGGTCCAGGGCTTCCCGAGTATGACCTTCAGCCCGACCGGACAGATCAGTGGACAAACGCTATTTTCCGGCTTCGGCGGCGGTTCCACGAATCTAAATATTGAGCGCGTATTGCACTGGGTAGATAACGTCACCGTCATTCGGGGCAATCATGCAGTGAAGGTAGGAGCCGATGTTCGGAGAAACTATTTCGACAACCTGATCGGCGGCTTCGGAACGTATATCTTCGGATCTATCTTCAGCTCCAGTTCGAACGATCCCGGATCGGGGAACCCGTGGGCGGATTTCCTCATGGGTTTCCCCGCATTGCAGAACCCCTCCACCACGATGTTGGCCTGGGGGCAGCAGCGCAGTATCTACGCCGGCGCTTTCGCTCAGGACGACTGGAAAATCACGCGCCGTTTGACCTTGAACTTGGGCCTCCGCTACGACTTGTACACCCAGCCGGTGGATGCGAATGACCTGGGAGGAATGTACAGTTTCGAGCTCCAGCAATTCGTTCAGCCGGGGAAAAATGGATTCTCCCGCGCCATTGTCCGCGGTTATCACAAGAACTTTTCCCCGCGCGTGGGACTCGCCTATCAGATTTCGCGGCGGCTGGTGATGAGAAGCGGGTACGGGATATTTTACGGTCTGCGCGATCAGAACGACCAGACCACGATCTTCTCGGAGAATATCCCCAATGTGCCGACTCTAGTGAATCCCACCATTACGGCCACCGGAACCGTCCTGCCGCCCATTTCCGTAAACACCCCAATCGTCTTCACGCCGCAAGATCCTACGTTGAGCGCCTTTTCCGCTCAGCGCCCGGCGGCATTTACCATCCAGACTGTAGATTTCAACAACGTCCCATTTCCGTATTTGCAGCAATGGAACTACAGTCTGCAATATGAGCTGAGCAGCACTTGGCTGCTGGAGGCGGCCTATTCCGGGTCAAAAGGGACGCATCTGGGCGCGCGTAACAACCTTGGTCAGGTACCATTCGAATATGCGCTGCAGGGAAAGAACACACAGGCCTTCCGTAGCGCGCCCAAGATTAACGGCACTGGAGGCATCAGCTCCGGCGACGCGAACAACAAGTATCAGGCTGTCAGCTTTAAGCTGGAGAAGCGCTATGCCAAGGGCTTTAATCTCCTGGTGAACTACACCATCTCAAAAAATTTGGAAACCAACGGCTCCGGCGATAGTTCCTACTCCCAGAACGGAAACACTTCGCTGCCGCTCTACGCCTTCGACCGCAGGCGCGACAATGGCCCTTCGCCGCTCGACATTCCGCAGCGGTTTGTAGCCAGCTACGCCTATGAGTTGCCCTTTGGAAAGGGCAAGTCGTTTCTGAATCGCGGCGGCTTCCTGGATAGGCTGGCAGGCGGCTGGCAAGTGAACGGCATCTCCACACTGCGCGGCGGGTTTCCCACGGATGTACGCGTTTCGGTGGTGCCGCCCACGTTCGCCACGTTCAATGTTCCAGACCGCGTTTCCGGCGTCGATATGTATGCGCATCAAGGCGTGGACCAGTACTTGAATCCCGCCGCCTTCCGCGTTCCGGGGACGGTCCTGAGCTATGCGGGAGTACCGATACAGATGTTCGGCAATTCGGCGCGTCATGTCGCCCGCGGTCCGGGATCGGTGAACACCGACCTCTCCATATTCAAAAATACGAGAGTTACCGAGCGGATGGCCCTGCAGTTCCGGGCAGAGATGTTCAATGTGACGAATACTCCCACATTCTTTCTCGCGTCGGCCAGTAGCACGACACTGTCGGTCGGTTCCGCGGCTTTTGGAAAGCTGACAAATGGGACTGCTGTGGGCCGCCAGATACAATTCGGATTGAAATTACTTTTCTAAAGTTTGTGAGGACAAACATTTGAACAATGTATGCAGGTTGCTGACGCTGCTGGGCTGCTCCGCGCTGGCGACATTCCCCGAGCCGGTGGACAAGCCCTTTCCCGGGCATCATGTCGTGGACAACGTGTATTACGTTGGCTCGACCGAATATGCGTCTTATCTGATCACGACTCCGGCCGGCCACATCCTGGTCAACAGCAGTTTCGAGAGCACGGTGCCGTGGATTCGCTCCAATATTGAGGCCCTCGGATTCCGCTTCCAGGACGTCAAGATCCTGCTCGACAGCCATGCCCACGCCGATCACGTGGCCGGAAATTTTCTGGTGCAGGAACTGACTGGGGCGAAAGCGATGGTAATGAAGGGCGATGAGGACCTGGTGCGCTCGGGCGGCCGCAACGATTTCCATTATGCAAACACGTCCCTGTACAAACCGTCGCGGGTCGATCACGTGCTGCAGGATGGCGAGCAGGTGAAGCTCGGCGGTACGGTGCTGGTGGCGCATTTGACGCCCGGGCACACCAAGGGAAACACCACCTGGAGGCTGAAGGCAACGGAGAAGGGCAAGGATTACGATGTGGTGATCATTGGCAGCCCGAACGTGAACCCTGGGTACAAGCTGGTGGGCAACACCAACTACCCTGGGATTGCGGACGATTTCGCCCGCACGTTCCGGGTGCTCAAATCGCTGCACTGCGACGTATTCCTGGGTGCGCACGGCAATTATTACGGCATGGCGGAAAAGTACCAGCGGGCGAAGGCCGGTCCCGCACGGAATCCCTTCATCGACCCGGAAGG
>DATLBY010000022.1:0-5095 GCA_035526665.1 Bryobacteraceae bacterium | reverse complement strand
CAGTGCAGCAAGCAACGATCAAGCCGATACTACGCGACAGCGGCAAACTCGGAACTCGGTCACCGATTTCGCGTCTCTACAGCATCAGCCAGCCATTTTGGCCAGCATGTGATCGATGACCTCGCTGTGCTCGTGCTGCGGACTGAAGAGGATGACCTCGGCATCCTGGCCCACTTTTACTGTGTGACCAGGCGGCCAGTAGAACAAGTCGCCGCTGCTGATCACTTCTTTTCTGCCGTCTGCGTAGGTGACGGTCAGTTCCCCCTTCAATAGATAGCCCCAGTGCGGCGCCTGGCACAAGTCACCCTTGAGACCCTGGAGCAGAGGTGCGATATCGGTACCAGCGCCGAGAGAAAAGTACTCGCCGCTGATTTTGCCGTACCCGGTCGCATCGCCGAATTCCGTCTTTTGCCGGGCTACGGCGCCGGGTACGTTGATTTTCACCGGAATATCTTCCTTAGCTATTCGCATTAGTGATTCCTCTCCTTATTTTATTGGCGGGATGCAAAGCAGTACAACGAAATAGAGTATCATCTGCCATTGATCGGTGGGTCGCCGGCGGGAAAGCGAAGCGGGGAAAGTTGATGAGATACTTATATAAAGGCATGACTGCAGGACCTCGTTGGCTCCGATTGCGATCCGTGTGGGCGCTGAGTTTGATTTTCATTGTGCTGCTGGCGTTGACCACCCGTTTTCTGCCCGCGCAGGCGGCCGCTGCATCCGCGGATCCCGCGTTCGATGGCTTCGTCAAGCCGTTCCTCACACAAAACTGCCTGCGATGCCACAATGTCGACAACAGCACCGCCGGCATTCGTGTGGATCTGCTGGATGCAAAGTTTTCCGATGACCAGGTGAAAATCTGGGACGCAGTGCGGCGCAGGGTCCGCGCCGGCACCATGCCGCCGAAAGGCCAGGAACAGCCGGGCAGCGCCGACCGGCAGCAGATTAGCGAGTGGATAGGCCGCGGGCTGGAGATGGCCCGGCTGCGTCCGGCGCCGAAGAACGGCCAGGTGCTGCGGCTGACCGTATCGCAATATCGGAATACCCTGCGCGAACTGCTGCTTGTGGACGACGACCTGACGGCCGCGCTTCCTCCGGACGCCGTCTCCAAAGATGGCTTCCTCAATAACCGGGATACGCAGCAGCTTTCCCCGCTGCTGATGGAAGCCTATTTTGAGATCGCGGAGAAGGCTCTGGACCGCGCCATCGTAGATCCCAAGTCCAAACCCTCCATCCAGAACTTCCGCATGGATCTTGGCACGGGCGTGAACCCCGCCCCTCTGCCGGAAAAACTGGTGCTCGGGGCCGGGAGCCTGCTGCTGGAGAACAGCGACGTGCTGGTGAACCAGTTGACGCCCGTGAAGCCGTTCGCTTTCGAACCATTCTTCATGCGCACCAAGTACCGGTTCATCGAAGGCTACCGGGGCAACGACACGGTACGTGGCTGGCGGGATTACGACAGCATCTATCACGCCGTTTTTGCCGACCTGCGCGGCAGTGCGGGTTACCCCAAGGGCAGCCCTTGGAGCACTGTCCCAGAGGGGCTCCTGCTACGGCCGGCAATTCCATCGGAAGAGATGTTCGACGAGGACGGCACCTACGGGCCCAAGGCAAACTTCAAGATTTCCCTGCGTGAGCTGCCTGACGACGGCCGCTTCCGGGTGACCGTTACCGCCGCGAAATATAACGACGGGCTGTTGCTGGATCCCGGTGCGCTCCCGCAGACCGGCAAAGGCATCGTCTGGAATGCCGCCAAGACTCCGGGAACCATCACGATTCCCACGCGCGGCATTTACCAGGTGGACGTTTACGAGAAAAAGAGCAAACCGCAGGCGCCGGATGCGTCGCGCCTCAACGAAGGTTTGACCGCGGCGTGGCCGCTGACAGGTCCGGCGGGGAGTGCGCTGGCCGGCCGTCTGGAAGGCAAAGCGCATTTCGCCGATTCACCCCTGGGAAGCGCGCTGTCGCTCACCGGCGGCGCCGATTCGCTGGTGGTTCCACGCAGCGCCATCCCCACCGATGATGCGAAGCATGTAGGCGAAGGCGATTTCACTGTGGCGGCATGGATTCACCCACGCCAGCTCCAAAGATCGGTCGTCGTCAGTCTGGCAGGGCCGGGCCGCGCCCTGGGCTGGTATCTGGAGCTGCCGGACGCGCGCGGCACTCTGCGGCTGCAAACAGCGGGGCTGACGGACGACGCCAATGGGATGGTATCGTCGCGGCCAGGAGCGATTCGCGCCGATGCCTGGCAGCACGTCGCGGCCGTTGTGCGGCGCGGCAGAAATGAGACGGTGCTTTTTGTAAATGGCCGTCTGGTGGCCAAGGGACCGCTGGGCGCGGCCCAGTTTGACGATCCGAAAGCGGATCTGCAAATCGGGAATATTTCCGGCACTCTTCCGTTTCCGGGCGAGCTGGCGGACGTACGGCTATATCGCCGGCCTCTGGACACGCCAGAGATTCTGGCTTTGGCAGAGCGTGGAAAACAGATGGTGCAGTCTCCCGCGGTAAAGCAGCCGCGCGGCAACCGAAAGCCGCAACGCCCGGAAGTCATCATCCATCTGGGCGACCGGCAATTCTCGGGGGCGTTGCAGCAGCCCGCTTTTATGGCCATTAGGCTGGAAGCGGGACCGCTTCAGCTGAGCGCCAAATATGACGACACGAAGGAACTGGACCGCATTGTGCTGACGCTGTTGGCTCCGGAGCAGGAGACGGCGAAACGATTTCTGACATTTGAGAAACGGCAGCCCCGGGTCGGCGTTCACCTGGGCCTAAGGCGCGATTGCGGCAGCACATTCGCTCCCGTCGGTCCGCCGCAGACAGTGACAGGCAGCAAGCTTGCGAAGTACGTATTCGAAGGGAGCATCGATAACTTCCCGAGCCCTCAGGTAGAGAAAGACAACGTGAACTACCTGGCCGGCATCCGCGAAATCGGTGTCCGCAGCGAATACACCGACGGCCGTGACATACCCCGCCTGCTGATCCGTTCCGTTGAGTTCGAGGGGCCGTATTACGAGGTGTGGCCGCCGCCGTCGCACAAGAACATCTTCGTCGAATTCGACCGGAAAACCGACACGCGGGCATGGGCAGGGAAGATCGTGCACAATTTCGGGACACGCGCCTGGCGCCGTCCCATTACCGCGGCGGAAGATTCCGAACTTATGGGCGTGTACGCGAAGGCGCAGGCCAGCGGCCGCAGCTTTGCGGAGTCTATCAAGGATACGCTGCTGGTAGTGCTGACGTCGCCGCAGTTTCTGTTCCTGCTGGAGAACAGCGCCAGCCCCGCGCCCGAGCCGCTTGACCGTTTTGAACTGGCCTCCAAGCTGTCCTATTTTCTATGGAACGGACCGCCCGACCGCACGACTATGCGTCTGGCCTCGAGCGGTTTGCTGGCAAAATCGCTGGATGCCGAGGTCGAGCGGATGATCGCGGATGCGCGCTTTTCCCGATTCGTCAACGAGTTTGTGTCCCAATGGCTGAGCCTGGATAAGTTTCAGGTGCTGGAATCGGACCGCAAGCGCTATCCACGGCTGACGCGCAACACCCGCGCTGAGCTGAAGCAGGAGCCGGTCGAGTTTGTGCAATACCTGATCCGGAACAACCTGCCGGTGAAGGACCTGATCTCTTCGGATTTCATCGTCGCCAATGAGACGGTCGCCAGCTACTACGATCTGGCCGATAAGACGGAGAGCGGCTTCCGCTTTGTTCCCATCCGGCACGGCAGGCCAGACCTGGGCGGCATCCTTACGCAATCGGCCATCATGGCGGGACTGTCGGATGGACGCGAATCCAATCCGGTGAAGCGCGGCGCCTGGCTGGCGCGGAAGATTATCGCGGAGCCACCGGCTGACCCTCCGCCCAACGTGCCGGCGCTGAAGGCCGATGAAAAGGGTCTGACCCTGCGCCAGCGGCTGGAGCAGCACCGCAGCCTGCCGGCCTGCATGCAATGTCATTCGAAGATCGATCCCTGGGGCGTGGCGTTTGAGGAGTACGACGCCGGAGGCCGCAGGAAGGCGCAGACCGTGGACGCCAGGTCCACCTTGCCCGACAAGACCGAAGTCGCCGGAGCAAACGATCTGAAACGGTATCTGGCCGAGGATCGCATCGACCAAGTGTCCTTCAGCGTCCTGAAGCATCTGGCCACGTATGCGGCGGGCCGCTCTCTCACATACAATGAACTGGAGTACCTGAAGCGGGACGAGCTGAAACTGAAGGCCGGCGGTTACCGGATGAAAGATATGCTTCGGTACGTTGTGAATAGTAAGATATTTCTCGAGAAGTAACGGAAAACGGAGTCAGAAGAAACACATGAAACGATCCCTTCACCTGGACCGCCGCGCCTTCCTGAAAGGGTTGGGGGGCGTAGCGCTGGCCCTGCCCGTTCTCGACGTCATGGGCGCCGAAGTGACGAATCAGGCTCCGCGCCGTTTCTGCGCCCTCTATACGGCCAACGGGATGTCGCTGCCGAAGACGGAGCACGGCATCAACGAGTGGAGCTGGTTTCCCACGGCGGGAAGCGGGAAGGACTTCGTTTTTGGCAAGTCCACGGAACCGCTGGCTTCCTTCCGTAACAAGCTGAGCTTCCTGGGCGGAATGCTTCATCCCAACGGGCCCAAGGCCGATCCGCACATCTGCTCCGATATGTGGCTGACGGGCGCTCCGCTGCATAATCCGAAGCCGGGAACTTTCAACTCGGTGGGACTCGACCAGGTGATTGCGCTGCACACGAAGCAGTACTGCAGGCAACCGTCGCTGGTGTTATCGATCGACGCCGGAACTGGCTACCTATCGCGCACGGGCACCATCTCCTACAACCAGGACGGGAAACCGATTCCGGCGGAGAACAACCCCCGACGCATCTTCGACCGCCTGTTCCGGGGAGACCACACCTCGCTAAAGTCTGAACATGAGTATTTGCAGCGGCGCATCAAGCTGGTGGATGCGGTGGCAGACAGCGCGCGGGAGCTCGATTCCAAGCTGGGCAAGACGGACCGCGAGCGGATGGACCAGTACCTGAGCACGCTGAATGAAATGGAATCGCGGCTGGTGGCGTCGGAGCGCTGGATCGATATTCCGCTGAAAAAACAGGATTATTCGC
>DATLBY010000021.1:0-6214 GCA_035526665.1 Bryobacteraceae bacterium | reverse complement strand
GGCCACGACGATGCCACAGTTGTGGTGGCAAAGGCGGCATAGATGAGCTTGCGGCTTCTGACAGCCGGCGTTCGCTACGAACACGACACGGTAGCGGCGCGCCAGCGTGCCCGTCAGATTGCCCGGCTGCTTGGCTTTGACGCGCAAGACCAGACGCGCATCTCCACCGCGGTGTCGGAAATTGCGCGCAACGCATTCAGTTACGCAAGCGGCGGCCGCGTGGAGTACATGATTGAAGGGCGCACGGCGCCCCAGTTGCTGATCGTGAAGGTTAGCGACACGGGTCCGGGGATCGCAGATTTGACCAGCATCCTGGAGGGCAGGTATAAGTCGCAGACCGGTATGGGTCTTGGGATTGTGGGAGCCCGGCGTCTGATGGATCACTTCGAAATTCAATCGCAGCCGGGCAACGGCACGACGGTATGGCTGAAAAAGCTGCTGCCGAAACGCGCCCCGCTGATCCAAGAGTCGGACCTGTCGCGGCTGACTGCTTTGCTAGCCAGCGAGAGGCCGCAGGATGCATTTCATGAGCTGCAGCATCAAAATCGGGAACTACTGACGGCCCTGGAGGAGATCCAGACGCGTCAGGTCGAATTGACACGCCTCAACCGTGAACTTGCGGACACGAATCGCGGCGTGGTGGCTCTGTACGCGGAACTGGATGAAAAGGCGGATCACCTGAGGCGCGCCGACGAATTGAAATCCCGCTTCCTTTCCAACATGAGCCATGAGTTCCGGTCGCCGCTGAATTCCATTCTGGCGCTCAGCGGCCTGCTGCTGGACGACCGGCAGGTCGTGTTAAATGCCGAACAGCGCCAGGAGATTGGCTATATCCGCCGGGCGGCGCAGGATTTGTTGGATCTGGTGAACGATTTGCTGGACATTGCCAAGGTGGAAGCGGGCAAATTGGACGCCAAGCCGCTGGACTTCGAGGTAGCCAATCTTTTTGCCGCGTTGCGGGGCATGCTGCGGCCGCTACTGCTGAATCACTTTGTAGATCTGATGTTTGACGATGCGAAAGACCTGCCACCGATGTTTTCAGACGAGGGCAAGGTGTCGCAAATTCTTCGCAATTTCATCTCCAACGCCCTCAAGTTCACTGAGAGGGGTCAGGTTCGCGTGTCGGCGTCGCTCGCCGGAAATGGGGAGATTCAGTTTGCCGTAGCAGATACCGGCATTGGGATCGCAAAGCAGGATCAAGAGCGGATATTTCAGGATTTCACGCAACTGGACAATCCGATTCAGCGGCGCGTGAAAGGCACAGGCCTAGGGCTGCCATTGGCAAAAAAACTCGCAATCTTCCTGGGCGGAAATGTTCGGGTAGAAAGCGAACCCGGCGCCGGATCCACATTTTTTCTACAGATACCGCTTCGCTACCGCGAACTGGCGGAACCGGAGACGATCGTGGAACTCTCCTGGACCGCCGATCCTATGAAGACGGCTGTTCTTGTAGTGGAAGACAGCCCAGAAATGCTGATTGTCTACCGCGCCTTCCTGAAGGATTCGGGATTCCAATTGCTGGCTGCGGGTACAACCCGGGAGGCAGAGGAGGTTCTGGAGCGCGTGCAGCCCGGCGCCATCGTTTTGGACATTGTGTTACGGTCGGAAAACACCTGGGCATTCATCGCCCGGCTGAAGGCGGACCCCCGCACGGCAGGTATTCCGTTGCTGGTTGCAAGCACAATCGACGATGAAGCTAAGGGCTTTCACCTGGGCATCGACGATTACCTGATCAAGCCATTGGATCGCACCGTCCTGCTCAACCGGCTCCAGGCGTTAACCGCTCAATCGGCCTTCGGCAAAATTTTGATTATTGACGACGACGAGCGCGACCGGTATGTTTTGAAACAACAGCTGAAAACTTTTCCTGTCATCATCTGCGAGGCCTCTGATGGAATGGACGGAATCAGGAAAGCTCAGGAGGAACGGCCTTCCCTGATTTTTCTCGACTTGAGCATGCCGGGGATGACCGGGTTTGAGGTGCTCGACCTCCTGAAGTCCGAGGCAGCTACCGCCGGTATTCCGGTGATTGTCAGCACTTCGCTGGTATTGACGGATGTAGACCGTAGCATATTGGATGAGAGAGCCATTGCAGTTCTGAGTAAGGCGGGATTCGCAGGTCCCGATGGTATGCTGACGCTCCGGCGTACTCTGAATCAGGCCGGTCTTGTGAGCATAAGTCAGGAGGTTTCCACGCCATGAGTTTACCGACACCAACGATCCTGAATGTAGACGATTACGATCCGGGCAGGTACGCGCGCACGAAGATTTTGCGTCAAGCAGGTTTTCCGGTGATCGAAGCGGTCAACGGCAGAGAAGCGCTGACTCTGGTAGCGGATCGCAGGCCCCCGCTGGTTCTCTTGGACGTGAATCTGCCGGACATCAGTGGTTTTGAAGTTTGTCAACAGATCAAGAGGAATCCGACGACCGCCAACACGACCGTCCTGCACATATCGGCATCCAATGTGCAATCCAAGCACATGGTACAAGGCCTGGATGCCGGAGCGGACAGCTATCTGGTGGAACCAATCGATCCGGCGGTGCTGGTTGCGACGGTGAAGGCATTTCTGCGCGCCAGGGCCGCGGAAGATGCTTTGCGCCGGTCCAACGAAGATCTGGAACGTTTTGCCTATATGGTTGCTCATGAATTGAACGAGCCCCTGCGGACCGTGACAGCCCACACGCAACTGCTGGCGAGGCAAGTTGCGGGACAGTTGAATGACGAAGCCGCCGATCGCCTGGGGTATGTGGTCGATGGCGCCATGAGAATGCGATCCTTCATTGATGAAATCCTGAAATATTCGCAGGCGACGCACGTTGGGTACGACGTGAGAATTATCGATTGCGAAAGCCTGCTTCACCGGGTAATTGCGAACCTGGATGCGCTGGTGCGGGATTGCGAAGCTAAAATTACCCACGACGCGATGCCGGTGATTGTGGCGGACGCTAAGATCGAACATGTCCTACAGAACCTGATCAGCAACGCCATCAAGTACCGGAGGCAGGATGTCCCGGTGACTGTCCATGTGACTGTCGCAGAGGATGAGGGGAACTGGCTGTTTTCCGTCCGGGACAACGGGTTGGGAATTGAGGCGCAGTATAAAGACCGAATCTTCCAGATCTTCCGGCGCCTGCACGGGCGCGATATTCCCGGGAACGGGATTGGTCTGTCACTTACGGAAAAGATTATCCACGCACACGGCGGGAAAATCTGGGTAGAGTCGGCGCTAGGCGT
Organism: Bryobacteraceae bacterium; assembly: GCA_035526665.1. Taxonomy (GTDB): domain Bacteria; phylum Acidobacteriota; class Terriglobia; order Bryobacterales; family Bryobacteraceae; genus DATLBY01. The sequence continues at coordinate 2,979 of DATLBY010000021.1, read as the reverse complement.
GGGATCCACGTTTTACTTCACTTTGCCACAAATTACGCCTTCGGCTTTGGGTTTGTCTTAGCCGGATTGGCGGCGGGTTCGGATGAGTCCCCCTTGGGTTGGCGCGTTTTAGAACTCATTGTTTTCTCGAATACACAGATCCCTGTACAAATTTGAAAAGATTTGCACGATTCCACCACTAGAAAAGTATTGCCAGCAGAACGCCTCTTGGCATAAACTGACGTTCTAGGTGAATGCCGACCTGAAGTAATGGAATAGACTACTGTTCTTTGCGATCCGCTGATGTACCTCGGTTGTGCTTCACCCGGTTATCAAGAGGAGGCAACAACGAATGAGTACCACACCGAATCCGCTCCTTCGGGATCGAGCGTTGGATTTTCATCATCGCTGGATCTACGACCCCATTCCAGACTGGATCCTTAGTATTGCCGACAAATCAGTGCTCAAAGAGGTCGCCGCTATTCAACTGGATTTGCAGCGAACCGTTTTGGAAGCGCAAATTAAGTCTATTGACGCCACCAAGGCTGCTCTCGGCCGGATGAAATAGACTTCCCTGCCCGGCAAAGACGGAGCACTCGCGCGGTTGAATCGTGGTGAGTTCTCCGTCTGGTTTTAAAGGAGGAGAATCGGTGTCTGCCAGTCTTCCGATTTTGCAGTCAGGTGCGTCATTTCCCCGGAGCCGCAATACAACCAGACCAGTGGTGTTGGTGGGTTTTCAGGAGCAAGGCAACCTAGGACTCGGCTACCTCGCGTCCACTCTGCGGCGGGAAGGGTACAAGGTCGAGATCTTCGACTTCGAGACGGATCCCGCGGAGATTTACGAACGAATTCTTCCGCTGAATCCTCTGCTGGTGGGCTTCTCGTTAATCTTTCAGTTTTATGTGCATCGCTTTGACGCCGCAGTACGTTATCTTCGTAGCGGCGGGATCGATTGTCACATCACGATCGGCGGACACTTTCCGAGTTTGAGCTATCAGCAAACGCTCGACCTGATTCCCGACCTGGACAGCGTAGTGCGCTTTGAGGGCGAGATGACCCTGCTGGAGTTGGCCGACCGGCTCGGCACGGGGCGCGATTGGAAGGATCTGCAGGGAATCGCCTACCGGGAGAACGGTGATACGGTGGCCAATCCGCTACGTCCGCTGATCCACGATCTGGACGACCTGCCTTACCCGGCCCGCAATTTCGAGACTCAGGAGGTGGTGCTGGGACGCCGGATCGTTCCCATTCTGGCCAGCCGAGGGTGTGCGCGCACGTGTTCCTTCTGCTCGATTCATATGTTCTACCGGGCGGTACCGGGCAAGGTCGTCCGCACGCGCAAACCTGCCGAGGTAGCCGCGGAGATGAAGATGCTCCACGAGGAGCATGGCGCTACGATTTTCCTTTTCCAGGACGATGATTTCCCCTTGGCCGGCCCCGCCTGGAAGCGCTGGACGCGGGAGTTTCTTGGCGAACTGCACAAGGCCGGCCTACCCGGACGTGTCATCTGGAAAATCAGCTGCCGCGCCGATGTAGTGGAGCCCGAGCTATTCATCGAGATGCGCGAAGCGGGTCTTTACATGGTCTACATGGGCCTCGAATCGGGAAGCGAGGATGGTCTGGATACCCTGCATAAGCAGATCTCGGTGGAGCAGAATATTCGTGCCGTTGACACGCTGAAATCAATAGGCATCGGCTACGCGTACGGATTTATGATGTTCGATCCGTCCACAACATTTGAATCGATTCACGACAATGTGAAGTTCTTGCGCAGGATCACCGGGGATGGCTCAGCCGGCGCGGTGTTCTGCCGGATGCTGCCCTACGATGGGACGCCGATCAAGACCACACTGGAGGCGGAGGGACGTTTGCGCGGGGACGTGTGCAACCCCGACTATGAGTTTCTGGACCCCCGGGTAGAAGATTTCTATGGGGCGCTCAAGGAAGTGGTGGATGTGACGGGCTGGATCCACGGTCATCGTGCACTCTCGCCGCAATTGAGTTGGGCATGGAACGAAGTCGCTGTCTTGGAGCGTTTATTTCCCGCCTTACCTGGCATGGAAGACTACAAACAGAGATTACGGGGGATCACCTCGGCCAGCAACGAAGTGCTGTTCCGAGTTGTGGAGGATCTCTGCCGGGTATATACCGACGGCGGGGAGAACCCCTGGGACGTCAACGATCTGGAAGAGCAAAGCGGGAACTTTTTGGATGAGATGCTGTTTGCGCGGAACTCCTTCGTCGCCGCCAATCAGGATGTGATTCTCGCGGTGCTGGAAGAACAGGCGGCGCACGCCTAACAGCGCGGCAATTTATTCCAGGAGCAAGACCTCCATACGGTCGGCGGGCTGCGGTTCAAGATGAGGGTTACGCATTAAAAAACGGGCGCAGGTATTCCAGCGAAGCAATGCGTCGTCATTGCCGGGGGCGCGCAAAGCTTCGGCTTTCTCATAGCAGGTCATGGCCTGCTGAAAACAATCGTAGGCGTTGGTTCCGGACCCAGGACTGCCGCCGCTCAAACTCGCTCGTCCCTTGCGCTCCCAGATAATCCCCGCATAGTATTGTTTTTCGTATTCATTCTCGAGCCGTTGCAGAATTTCATTCGCCCGCACGCCGGTCAGACCCTGCGTGAACTGATCGGTCAAAGCCAGCAACAGCATTACCAGCGCCGGTTGATTATCGGGCTGCACCTGCAAAATATCCTCGCAGATACTTTCCGCCTGGCCGGGTTCGTTCAGTAACCGGTAACGCTCCGCCTTAGCCAGAGCATTGGGGATTGCTTCGGGAGAGAGAGGTTTTAATTCCAGCATAGAGCTACCTCATTGAAACATCCGGAATAGTTTCTTGAGCGGATCAAAGTAGCGGTCTACCACCCGTTCCTTTAATGGAATGATCGCATTTTCCGTGATGATTATGCCCTCGGGGCACACCTTCCGGCAGCAGGCTGTGATGTTGCAGAAGCCGACGCCATGCTGATCCTTGAGCTCAGGCAGACGGTCT
>DATLBY010000020.1:0-11412 GCA_035526665.1 Bryobacteraceae bacterium | reverse complement strand
GCTGACTTTCTGCTGGGTATTCCATTCCAGGGCCGCCGCACCTTTCCCAGGAATGCCTTTGGCATCGCACCCCTGCGCAACGAGCATTTCTTCGTGCAGGACGATTGGAAGATCACTCCCAATCTGACGTTAAATCTAGGGCTGCGCTACGAGTTGAACCATCCGCCCGTCGTGCTCCACAATCAGATGGCCTCCACGGATCCGGTCCTGAAGCGCATCGTCGTCGCCAGTGACGGCAACGGGAATATCAACTACAAGGGCCAGCAGGTAGGGCAATTTCTATACCCCCTGTTCGCCGATGTCATCGTGCCTTCCAGCAAGGTGGGACTCGGCCCTTCTCTTCGCTATCTGGACAAAAATAACTTCGCACCGCGCCTGGGTGCGGCCTGGCGCATTCGGAACGATCTGGTTTTGCGCCTTGGCTACGGCATCTTCTACGGTTTGATACAGGGTAATCGCCAGGAGAGCACAGGCATCGTGAACGCGCCCTTTCTGGCAGACGAGCTGAACAACTTCAACACGCAGCCTGTTCCCACGAAAACTCTGGCCAACATGTTTGCTCCGGTCTCCCAGGGCCTGAACCTGGTTCCGCTTTCGTTCTTCCAGATCGATCCGAATATGCGGGATCCCTATTTTCAACAGTGGAACGTCACACTCCAGAAGTCAGTCAGGGATTTTCTCTCCCTCGAAGCATCCTACGTCGGCAGCAAAGGTACCAAGCTCGAGTTTTCACGGCCGGTCAATGTCCCCCTTCCCGGCCCGGGCAACATTCAGGACCGCCGGCTATGGACCCGTTTTGCAGCCGGTAGCTACGTCGAGAACGGCGGATACTCTACCTACAATGCGCTGCAGACGAAAGTGGAGGTTCGCGCCTGGCATGGACTGACGCTTCTGAGCTCTTACGCCTTTGCGAAGTCTCTGGATAACCTGAGTGCCGATGTCCAGGGCTATTCCTCACAGGATCCAAACAATAACAATGGAGAAAAGGGCGCTTCCGATTTCGATGTGAGGCATCGCTGGGTAAACAGTGTGAACTACTCACTGCCCTTCGGAAAGAGCTGGCACGGTCCGGTTGGCTATATGGTCCGGGATTGGGAGCTGGGCAGTATCGTCACCGTACAATCCGGATTGCCATTCTCGCCCACCATCTCCACGGATTCGGCCAACACCGGCACGAGTTTGCGGCCCAACCGCATTGCCAGCGGCACGGTGGAATCTCGTACTCTGGCGCGCGACTTTGATCCCCAGGCCTTCCGTGTCCCGGCTCAGTACACGTTCGGCAACAGCGGGCGAAACATCCTGTATGGCCGCGGATTCCGGAACTGGGATTTCATCGCGGTTCGGAATTTCCGCATCCGGGAGCCGCTGGTGCTCCAATTTCGGTCGGAATTCTTTAACTTGACCAATACGCCTGCATTTGGCTTGCCTACCGCGAACATTCAGTCTCCCACCGTCGGGCAGGTCCTGTCGGCGGGCGAACCGCGCGACATCCAGTTTGCTTTGAAACTTATATTCTGACGTGAGAGGACGAACTGATATGAAGTATTTATCGCTGCCGGCTCTTTTCCTGGTGTTTGCGGGCCTCGGACTCGGCGCTACTTTCCGCGCCGCCGCTGTCGAGGTCGATATCACGCCGGACACACCGCAGTGGTTAATGGGCTATGGACCGCGGCAGTCCACCGGCGTTCACGACAAGATTTATCACCGCATTGTCGCCCTGGATGACGGCCGCACGCAGTTTTATCTCGTATCCAGCGATCTTTGCCTGTTTTCCCCCGGCGTATACGATGACGTCGCGGCTACCCTCAAAAAAGACCTTGGCATAGAACGTAAGAATATCTGGTGGAGTGTTACTCACTCCCATGCCGCGCCGGAAGTGGGTGCGCCGGGTTTTTACAAGACGTTGCTCGGCCGGTCTGATCACGAGTGGAACCGGGAGTACGCGAATCGGGTAACCAACAGCCTGGTAGACGCGGTTAAAAGTGCAAAGTCCAAACTGGAGCCCGCCCGCATCGCCATAGGAACAGGAATGTCGATGGCAAATATCAACCGGCGCGCCAAGGATGTGGACGGGCGGGTTTCACTTGGCCTGAATCCGGACGGTCCCGCGGACCGGCAGATTGGCGTGATTCGGCTCGAGCGGACGGATGGCCGCCTCATTGCCGCGATTGTGAACTATGCCATGCATGGCACCGTGATGAGCGGCGCGAATCTCCTGGTCAGTGGCGACGGGCCGGGTACCGTGTCGGCGTACGTCCAGCAGAAAATCAGCGCGCCGGTCGTCTATGTGAACGGAGCCGCCGGTAACCTGGCGCCGATCTATTCTGTCTACCCCGACCCCCGTTCTGCTCATTTATCCCAATTCAACGTTCTGTTGGGCGATCGCATTCTGGCCGCACTCAACTCCCTGGGGCCGCCGGTTACAGACGTTACGCTGTCAGCCGATGAACTGATTACGGAAACCAGGCGTAAAGATGGGCTTGAATTTCCGCCCGAGTTGGCGTCTTACGAACGCTCCGGGTCAAACGGCGCGAGTGCCGTCCGACTCCCTGTGCGATTTCTCAGAATCAACGACACGCTCATCTGGGCGGCTCCGCTGGAGTTGTTTTGTGAGATAGCGATCGCGGTAAGAAATCAATCCCCGTTCCGGAACACCTTTTATTTCGGTTATACGAACGGCTGGCTGGGTTACCTGCCGACAAGCGACGCATTCGCCGAGGGCGGTTATGAGCCAAAAACGTCTTTGTTCACCAACGAGGCCGAGCGTGATCTGCTGCAAAGCGTGATAACGTACATCCAAGGGCTTCGGAGATAAACGCATTCTTGTCAATGCAGCTAGGCCGTGCGCGCGCGAGCGATTGCCGGACCCGGTCCATGTTTTTTGACTTATGCACCATGGCCGTGGTAAACCTGCACTAATCCAGCAATTTTGTACGAATACCAGGGGGGAGGAATTCGATGACAACAATTCGGTTAGTAGTGATGGCTTGTTTTCTGGCCGGATCCGCACTGGCCCAACTGACTCTTTCTACCATCAGAGGCACGGTGTCCGATCCCGCGGGCGCCGTCATGGCGAATATTCGAGTCGAAATTACCGACGTCGAAACCAATCTGGTGCGATCCACTATCACGAACGGATCGGGCGATTTTGAGGCGCCGGATGTTCGTCCCTCTACCTATCGCCTTGTAGCCACCGCACCCGGGTTCAAAACATTCGTGGCGGACAACATCATTGTGGAAGGCAACCAGGTACGCCGCGTAAACGTGGCCATGGAGCTCGGGTCCGCGAGCACTGAGATAGCGGTCAAGGCCGGGGCGGCTGTGATCTCAACGGACTCCTCCAAACTGCAAAGCACCATTTCAGGTAGTAAATATCCGGATGTACCCTGGGTGGGCGCCGAAGCAACCCTGGACCCCAGCCTCATCATTACCACTGCGCCCCTGGTTAACCAGACCAACGGCGTGTGGAGCTCGCAGTGGGCCGGGCAGAATTCCAAGCAGATCCAGGAAGGTCAGGACGGCCACACCAACGACAATGCGGTGAATCAGCTGAACGATATTTTGGATGTAGACGAGGTGACGATCGTAGCAGTGAATAACACCGCCGAGTTCGCCCGCGTCGGATACATGAACATGGTCACCAAGTCCGGCTCCAACCAGTTCCACGGGCGAGCTCTCTACTGGCACCAAAATTCGGCCCTCGGCGCTCGCGACTTCTTCGAGACGACGAAAGCCAAGACGCTGATTCACACCAGCAGCATCGGGGTATCTGGACCCGTCATTAAGAACAAGCTGTTTTTCTACGCGTCCGCAAACATTCTCAAAGTTCCCAGCAAGCAGTTCTACCTCCGAAGCGTTCCTACGGATCGAATGCGTTCTGGCGACTTTTCTCAATTGCTGACCCTGGCATCCCCGGTTACAGTCAAGGATCCGCTGACCGGTGTTCCCTTCCCGGGCAACATGATTCCCGCAAACCGGATCAGTTCCGTGGCTCAGAAAGTAAATGAGACTTATCTGCCCGGGCCCAATCGCGGCGCGCCCGGCAGCCTCAGCAATAACTACGGTTTCGTCTTCCCCTTCCCGACGGATTACTCGCTGCGCCAGGATTTCACCCAGCGCCTGGATTACCATCTGACGGCGAACAACCGGATCATGGGACGCCTGATTGAAAATCGCGGCCTTTATGTCCTGCCCCGCAACTTCCCCCAGTTTGCCTGGACACGGGTCCGGTCGAACATCCACGGGGTGGTGGAGGATACGCACATCTTCTCTCCCAATGTGGTGAACACGGTGCGCGTGGGACTGTATAAGGAGAAGTATAGTGACGGCGATCCTCTCTACGGTGTGACTCCTTTTAAGGGCGACGCGGCTGTAGCCCAGCTGGGTCTCCAGGGAGTGAACGCGGGTAAATATAGCGCACAGGGGTTTCCAAGAATGGATATCAGTGGTTACCCCAGCCTGTTCACCACTCCGGGAGGCGTGGGTCTCGATGATCACGACTGGGGTTTTGCTGACACTCTCACCTGGTCGCGCGGCCGCCACGTTTTGAAAATCGGCGGGGAATACAAACCCCAATCGCGTTTTCAAGGCAACATCCCGGAAGGTACGTATGGCTCCTTCAGCTTCGACGGCACGTTCTCCGGCTACAGCTACTCGGACTTTCTCCTTGGACTGCCCTTCCAGAGCACGCGCCTGGATCCTCTTACAAATCGAACCATTCGCGACAGCGAACTGGGAGTGTTCCTCACGGATTCCTTCAAGGCAACCTCACGCCTGACGCTCGACCTGGGAATACGCTGGGATCGCTTCGGCTCGCCGCGATATGAGGACAACTTGATGTACCGCTGGGATCCCGCTACAGGGACTGTCGTGATTCCCTCTGCAGCGCGCAGCGCAGTCCGGCCGCTATATCCTACCAATATCCGGATTGAAAACGGCGAGGTGCAGCCCAATCCGAAAATGACCAACATCGTGCCCCGGATCGGCGCCGCATACCGGCTGTCGGACCGGACGGTGGTACGAGGCGGGTACGGTATATTCACTGAAACACTTGGAAGGTATGCCCGTATCCAAGGCGGCGGGCCGTTTCAGATCAGCGAGACTTACCAGAACGCCATCACCAACGGCGCTCCTCTATTCTCGTTTCCAAACCCGTTTCCCTCTTCGATCGCCAGTGCACGTCCTCCGTCTCAAAGCGTCACCGGCTATCCGCTGAATCCGGACAACGGCAAGATTCACCAGTTCAATGTCACCATCGAACAGCAATTTCACGACATCGGGCTGCGCCTTTCCTATGTGGGTTCGCGGAATCGCGGGATGAATTACGCCATCGGAGTCAATAAGCCGGCCCCCAGCCTGATTCCTTTCACAGCGAGCCGGCGGCCTTATCCGGAATTTATAAACGCTACTTACTTTCGTTCCGATGGCGAACAGAAGTTCAATGCATTGACGTTTGAGGTGCAGCGCAAGGCGGGTCAGGTCACTTTCGATGCGCATTGGACCTGGGCCTCTAATTACGACAATACTCTCAACCTGGAAAACCCTTATGGTCGGCGCCTGTGGTCGCGTGATCCGTATACGCCGCGGCAGCGCGCTGTGTTCAATGCTGTCTGGCAGATTCCGGTAGGCAAAGGACAGAAGTTCCTATCCAGCGCGCCTGGAGTCGTGAATGCCGTATTCGGCGGTTGGCAGCTGTACTGGATCGGATACCTTGAGACGGGCCACTACTTCACCCCGTCCTTCTCAGGCTCCGACCCCTCAAACACCAACACCTCGGGAGGATTGCCGGATAGAGTGTGCAACGGAAATCTTCCGTCGGCCCAGCGGGACGTCAACCACTGGTTTGATGCCTCCTGCTTCAAGTTGCCGTCGCCAGGGAACTTCGGCAACTCCGGCGTAAATGTCCTCGAAGGTCCTGGCTATAACATGCAAAATGTCTCAATCTCGAAGACGTTTGCGATAACCGAGCGCATAAATTTCGCGCTGACGGCAGCCGCTTCCAATGCTCTGAACCACCCGAATTTCGCTCCTCCGGCGGCGAATATCTCGTCGCCCGGCAGTGTCGGCGTGGTCAGCAGCCTGGTGGAAGGCGCCAAGGCACGGCGGATTGAGTTCAGAGGCCGGATCGACTTTTAACTATGCAAGGACTGATTGATCTCCCGGGCGCCAACGTCCGGGAGAGCGATCCCCCGTAGGGCACTGCCAGAAGACCCAACTCCTAGATCACTGCTCAATCGCCGGAAGCAACGCCGCCAACAGTGGGTGGAGCGTGGGCGCAAACGGGTTGGTGACGGTCACTCCACGCCAAGTGAATCCCTCTTGGAGATCCTCCGAGAGAAACAAGCGACATGCGGCTTCCGCCGACGCGGCCAGCACAACCGAGTCCCAAATCGTAAGGCCATGATCGGACGCCAGATCTGTTGCGTTGATCATGACGGTGGAGGACGTCTCAATTACCGGATACGCGTCACACCAGCTAAGCACGGCCGCTCTTGCATGTGCCGGGCGCCGCTTGGCCTTTCGGACGAGTACGTTAAACAGCTCACCTAATGTCTGAACCGGGAGCACGATAGCCCCTTGTGGCAATTGCTGAATCAGCTCCAGCGCCTTGTCCCGCATGGCCGCTCCGTTTATCCCCTCGGCGTAAGCAAGCACGTTGGTGTCCAAGGCGACCTTCATGGCGCATCATACAACTCGTCACGCGTCCAGCGGCCAGCCTTCACAGCCCGTTCTCTCCGGAGACGGGCGAAAAGGGCGGATCGCGCCCCCTCTGCGGCCCGTTCATCTTGAATCATCGGTGTGATTTTGGCCACTGGCTTGCCGTGACTTGTCACGATGACGCTTCGGCCCTTCTTGACAGTTCGGAGAAGTTCCGAGAACCGTCGATTGGCTTCTGCGGCCGAAACTGCTTTGTCCATGTTGATCCTCGATGTGTAGCGATGATGTGTACTGATGAAGGGTAGTTATATTGACTACTATACAGTAAACCGACATGACGATGAGGCGAGTTCCGTCCTCACTCAAGCACCGGACAAGGAGGGGCCGGGCCCTGCCGACCTCGCCCAGTAACATTTGGCCCTGCCCGCCCGTTCCGAACTGCTGCAGCTTGTGAGAAGTCCGAATATGACAAGAGCTACCTGCGGTTCATCAGCCGATACAACTCAGTCGTCGTGTTCCAGTTGCGGATCGTCATACTTCTGTAGGCGGGATTGTTAATGAGCCTTCGCAGGTGACTCTGAGTTGATTTTTCTTTGAGTCTCGTGAAATACAGAACACCGTTGCCTTCACAAGCTTCGTCCACCTCGTCATGCAGACTGATGGTTGGCAAGATATGTCGAGCGCGCAGCGGCCTTTTGATAAAAACCACGTCATACCGGCATTGGGCGGGATGAGCGCCGAAGCCAGGAGGTGCTAGCTTCACTACCCTCTCAATCTGCTTTTCAGGCACTATGACGACCAGGGAAGTCCAGCCGAACTCGGCTGTTACGGCCTCTTCGATAACATTGGATAATGTGCCAGGATTCCTGAATCCGGTATCGAACAGCACGTTGCCACTCTGGATGTACGTGGTCACGTTGTTCAAACTCAACCGCTCGAAACAGGCCCGTAAGTCGGGCATCTTAACGATGTTCTTCCCGCCGACATTGATGCCGCGGAGCAGGGCTAAATACTTCACATCCTCATTCTTCTCGAGTCCGCAGACAGGTGCAACAAAGGCCCTGCCTGCGTTCCCGCGAAGAGTCCGGTTGAGAGAACTTCTCCCGCGCCGTGAAGAAGCTTTAGATCAGCGTTTTGAGAAGCTCGACACCCATGCGCATGTCGGCTTTCTTGCGCTCCACATCTTCCACTTCACGCTCTACATTGACCACGCCTTTATAGCCGACCTGCTTGAGCTTATTGATGAATTGCTCCATGCCGACGGCGCCCTGCCCTAGCGGTTGTTCGGTTCCGAGAGCGTTCGCAACATCCTTGGGAGGCCATTCGCCGTCCTTGGCGTGTACCGAGATTACATGCGGCCCTAAAATACTGAGCGCCTCGATAGGATCTCCGGTCCCGTACAGGATCATGTTCGCGGGATCGAAATTGATGCCCACATTCTTGCGATCCACGTCGATTAGGAATTTCAGCAGCGCGTCGGCCGGTTCCTGGCCCGTTTCGAGAGCGAAGGTTTGCCCGTTCTTCGCGGCATGGTCCGCTACCCGCCGTACCAGGTCCCGCACTGCCTTATATTCCGGATCGTTGGTGTCTTCCGGTACAAAACCTACGTGGCAGGCGATGCTCTTGACGCCGATAGCAGCGGCGAAGTCGCTGATTTCCAGCGTACGCCGTTCCCGCTCGGCGCGCGTCGCCGGAGGCATGAAGCCCACTGTGCGCTCTACCGTGGGAACGTCTGCATAATCTTCCCCGGTGTAGGCGCAAAATACCGTCACAATGCGGAAGCCTTCGTCCGCCATCGCCTTGCGCCACCGGCCCGCCGCGCCTTCCAGCGGAAAGTTTCCCGCTACGCCGACCTGCCCGCAGTTCACTCCGAGCGCCTTCTGATTACGAATCGTCTCAACAGGGTCTTCGCCTGCCCAAAACATGACGCCGATCTCAAGATTTGTCATACTCGGCATTCTAACCTGAGGCCGTCCTGCTTGCGAGATTCCAGCATTGTCAGTAACACCTTCACCGCCGCCGCTGATTGCTTGGGCGGGCAGAGAGCGGGTGTTTGATTCGTCTTGCAGCACTCGATAAAGTAACTCAGCTCCGCTTCGAAGCCATCCTGCTCGGGCAGCTCCATCGGCTGGCTCTCGCCCGCGGCAGTGAAGATCGTCGAGACCGTGCGCGCCGAGCTATATTCGAAAGTTCCTCCCTGCGTGGTCACTGTATACTCCATGGAAAATGGGTAGGCCTTGGGATGCTGCCAGCCGCCGGTGACGACGACGCTCGGTACGTCGCGATAGTGGAGGGTAGCTGCCAGGGTGTCCACGCCATTCGCTAAATCCTCATAACCCGTCGCCGAGACAGAGGCAGGTGCGCCAAACAAGCGGATGCACATGTCCACATCGTGGATCAGCAGATCAAAAACGCCTCCTCCGCTACGCGACGAATCGGCCAGCCAGCCGCTCCAGCCCGGAGCCGCGCACTGCCGCCGGAACAGGGCAGTTCTGACAGGTCCATAGGATCCGGATTCGATTGCAGCAATCAGAGCGCGATACGCCGGCACGAAGCGAAGGACTTGCGCGCTCATCAGCACGCGGCCGCTCTTGCGCGCCTCCTCAATCATCTGGTCAGCCAGTTCGCCGGTGAGCGCCATCGGCTTCTCCACCAGGACGTGCTTCCCCGCCCGGAGCGCTTCCATCGCCACCGCCGTGTGCATGTCCGTCGGAAGGCAGATGTCTACCGCGTCAATCTCGGGGTCGGCCAGGAGCAAGTGCAAGTCGCGATACTTTTTCACTTCCGTGAAATCGTACACCTGACCCTCGCCGCCGAGGTTACCCTGGATGCCGGTAAGCTCACCTCGAAGTTTCTTAGGATCGTTGCTGAAAACCGCCGCTAATTTTCCGTTGGGGATATTGGAAAGAGCTCTAATGTGGGTGCTCCCCATGAAACCGACACCGAGCACTGCGATGCGCATACAGCGTATGGTAGCGCGGCTCAGGCGTCGGGAGCCTACATGTTATAAACCTGGAAGCTGAAGCGCTCCGGCGGAAGGCACGAGATAGGCGCCGGGTTCATGTGCGACCAGGTCTGATAGGCCGTGGTGGCAACTGTGGAGTTCAGATAAAAGAGAAATTGATTGGAGAAACAAGACATGGGTGGAGGCTGCCGGAACGTGAGCCGCAGACCAACGGCCTTCTCCAGATCGATGCCGTCGCCCTTGATGCCCTTATCCTCGAGCAGCGTCACAAAGCTGCAGCGGCTCGCGTGCGGCCACAGGTCCGCGCGCAGCACGTTGCGTAAATCCAGATTCACGTCGAAAGTCATCTCGCACTGGCGTATCCACTCCAGAATCCCATCGCCCCACTGCCATTGGTGCACGAAGCCCAGGTATTGCTCCACCAGGTTGATCGCCAGATCCATCCGCCGGCGCTCATGATCGAGGTCCGACAGGAGTTCCGCGTTCGGAGATTCGCTGATCAGGTCTTCCGATTCGATAATGTCGTTGGCCATGCCCACGACCTTATCCAAGCGGTTGACACTCGAGGCCGTGCGCACCAGGAGCGGCGGAAGCTCATGCAGCTTTTCACCTGGAATCTCTACGAAGCGCCGATCACCGATCATGTCCATATAAGCTCCTGAAAGCTCCCGTGGGATATATCGACGACATAGTCGTGTTTCGTTATCCCGCAATACTGACATAGAAGACGCTGCGTTTGCAAGACAAGTTTCAGCGCACCCGAGCGGCGGCGCGTCACGGTTTTCGGGCCGCAAATGCACAATAACGCCGGCTCCCAACGGCTTTGCGCTTCTCCCAGCGTAAAATCACCCACTCAGGGAAATGTTTTGGCAGTTCCCCGGGCGCCAGCAGGTACTCGGGGTTCATTGGTTTGATGCCCGGATCGGAATCCTGCATGGAAATGACCGCCAGGAAGACGCCGCCGGATTTCAGCGAGCTTGCAATCCGCGGAAATAGGCTGCGCTGCAGGTAATGGAAGTTGCATACGAGGTCATATGTCTCCGGTGGCAGGTCGTAGTACTCGAGGTCAGCCAGATGGGTACGGACCGGTAAACCTTCTGATCGCTTTTTGAGCAAGTGCAGACCCGCGGACGAGGAATCAATGGCATCCACCGTCCAGCCGTTTGCCGCAAGAAAAATCGAATTGCGGCCTGCGCCGCACGCAAGATCGAGAGCGTGTCCCGGAGCCACGCTGCGGACCCACTCTACCAGCAGAGGCTCCGGCTCCCTAGGGATGTCTTTTTCCTGTTTGTATCGCTCGTCCCACATGCAGAACACAGTAGACCAAAAAAATGGGCGAGTCCTTGGTCTCGCCCTTCGGAGGTAAATTGATGGAAGAGGCTAATTCACTCGATTGTGGGTCAACCTGTCATACAGAAACCCTGCGCCTCCGCCGGAGAGGGCTCCAATAGCCGCGCCTTTACCTCCACCTGCCAGCGCGCCGATCGCGGCGCCGACACCCGCGCTCCCAGCGACGATAGCGACGGATTTCTTAGTGGAGCGTCCACGGCGGACATAAGACGTGTCGTGTTCAACGTAATTACTCCTCACATACCGAGGCTGCTCGCGATAGGTGCGGACATAACGGGTCGACCGGTAGACCGGGGCGCTTGCCGGAACGTACGCCGCGTTCGAATATGACACCGGTTCCGTGCAGTTTTGTGCTGCCTGCGGGGCATACCCCACCGGCTGCGCATAACCCGGCTGGGCATAGATTGCCCGGCCACTGGCGTCATAGCTTACCGGCTGCG
>DATLBY010000019.1:0-3774 GCA_035526665.1 Bryobacteraceae bacterium | reverse complement strand
CGTCTGGCCACCCAGGTTCGCTCCAATCTATTCGGTGTCGTCTATGTCCTCGATGAACCCTCCGCGGGACTTCACCCGGCCGACACGGAAGCTCTACTCACTGCGCTGGATCGTTTGAAGGCCTCGGGCAATTCGCTGTTCATTGTGGAACACGAGTTGGACGTGATCCGCCGCGCAGATTGGATTGTGGATGTCGGGCCGGCAGCCGGGGAGCAAGGTGGTCTAGTGCTCTACAGCGGACCGCTTGCCGGACTCGCGAATAGCGAAGAATCTCAGACGCGGCGGCATCTGTTCGGCGGCCCGCAGCCGGTGCGCCGGGTTCCCCGGTCGCCAAACGGCTGGCTCCGCCTGGAGGGCGTGACGAGAAACAATCTGAATCAACTGTGTGTGGATTTTCCCCTGGGAACCTTGACCGCCGTCACGGGCGTTTCAGGATCGGGAAAATCCAGCCTGGTGAGTCAGGCGCTTGTCGAACTGGTCGGCGAGCATCTCGGCCACCAACCCGGGCTGGACGACGAGGAGGAGATTTCCCTGGAGAAGGGCGATACGGCGACCACGGAAGGCCGAATCACAGCCGGCATGGATGCCATCAAACGCCTGGTTCGGGTGGACCAGAAACCTATCGGGAGAACCCCAAGATCGAATTTGGCAACCTACACCGGCCTGTTCGATCATGTCCGTAAACTTTTCGCCGCCACCAAAATGGCACGCGTCCGCCGGTATTCGGCAAGCAGGTTCTCGTTTAACATGGCGCAAGGACGATGTGAGACTTGCGAGGGCGAAGGGTTTGTATGCGTCGAGCTGTTGTTCATGCCGAGTGTTTACGCGCCGTGTTCGACATGCCACGGGGCCCGCTATAACGCCAAGACACTTGAAATACTGTATCGAGACAAGAACATTGCCCAAGTACTAGGGATGACGGTGAATGCCGCCACCGAATTCTTCGCCCAAGTACCGCAGGTTCATCGTCCTCTGACTGTTTTACAGGAGGTGGGACTTGGATATCTGCGCCTGGGGCAACCGGCCACGGAACTTTCAGGTGGCGAAGCGCAGCGAATCAAGCTCGCGACCGAACTGCAGCGGATTCAACGGGGCAACACACTTTACGTGCTGGACGAGCCGACCACGGGCCTGCATCCATCCGATGTGGAGAGGTTAGTGACACAGCTTGACGGGCTGGTAGAGGCCGGCAATACGGTCATTGTCGTCGAGCACGATCTTCACATTATGGCCGCCAGCGATTATGTAATCGATATCGGGCCGGGTGCAGGCGACGAGGGCGGCCGGGTCGTTGCGTCCGGTACACCGGCTCGGGTATCGGAAGATCGAAAAAGTCGAACCGCCCCGTATCTCCGCCGTTTCTTGCAGTGAGCGCCAAAAGCCCCGGGCCGCAGCGGCATTGAGCACCGCAGGGGATCAGGTTGTGCTAGAGATTACGCTCGATCCCCGGAGACAGATTGAGAGGCCCGGTGGTAGTACCCATCACTTCGGCCAGCACTTCATACGAGCGCATCCGGTCTGACGGCTCATACAGGTCCGACGTGAAGATCGCCTCGTCGGCTCTGGTAGCAGCCAGAAGCGAGGAGAGCTTACCGCGGATGGTTTCAGGCCCGCCGATGACGGCCGCGCCCAGTTTCCGCTCAACTAGGGCCCGTTCCTGAGTGTTCCACAAACCGTCCATGCTATCCACCGGGGGCACCATGTAAATCGGGTTGCCTCGAATCAGCGCCAGGATTCGCTGGTAGGGGGTAGTGGCGAGGTGTCGAGCCCGCTCCTCGGTATCGGCCGCCACCAGCGGGATCCCGATCATCACATAAGGCGTGCCTAGGAATTTTGAGGGCTGGAAACTTTGGCGATATAGCGATACGGCCTCAAGCAACTGCTGGGGCGCAAAATGGCTGGCGAATGCAAACGGTAGTCCCAGCGCTGCCGCCAGTTGGGCGCTGTAGGTGCTTGAGCCGAGCAGCCAGACCGGGACATTCGTCCCCTCACCCGGTATAGCGCGTACCCGCTGGCCCGGTGAGCCGGTGCCGAGGTAGGCAAGTAGCTCCCGCACCTGCCCTGGGAACTCCTCCTCGGCGTTTCCCAGATCCCTGCCGATCGCGCGCGCCGTCAGGCCGTCACTGCCCGGCGCTCTCCCGACGCCCAGGTCGATGCGTCCCGGATACAGGGTTTCCAAGGTTCCGAACTGCTCGGCAATCACTAATGAAGAGTGGTTTGGCAGCATGATTCCGCCCGAGCCAATGCGCAGAGTGGACGTCTGGCCCGCCACATGCCCGATCAGCACGGTCGTGGCGGCGCTGCCGATTCCAGGCATATTGTGATGCTCGGCCAGCCAGAAGCGGGTATAGCCCCACTGTTCCGCATGCCGGGCAAGTTCCGCGGTGTTGCGGAAGGCCTCCATTAGTGTGCCGCCGGCCCGCACTGGGGCGAGGTCCAGGATGGAGTATCGTGTAGAGCTGATGTCGGCCATATATTTCTTGGATGATCGCTGGAGCCAGTCCGTCGCCTTCAATTCCCCGGAGCCGCGGCCCTCCGGAGGATACTGCTGGGATGAGCATCAATCGACCCGTGGCGCTGATTACCGGAGCTTCCAGTGGAATAGGGGCAGAATTTGCCAGGCAACTGGCGCGTAACGGGTATGATCTGGTGCTGGTCGCGCGGCGCGGAGACAAACTAGGCGAGGTGGCGAGCAGCTTGCGCGATGCCGCCGTGGAACTACTGGTCGCGGATCTGACGGACGAGAATGACGTTCGCAGGATTGCGGAAAGGCTGCGGGCTGAGCCGGCAATCTCATTGCTCGTGAATAATGCCGGATTTGGGACGCTGCACAGATTCTTTCGCACCGACCTGAACGGTCAGGTGGCGATGCATAGACTGCACGTAATGGCCACGATGACCCTGACGCACGCCGCTCTGCAGCAGATGGTTCCGCGCGGAGAGGGGGCCGTGATCAACGTATCGTCCGTTGCCGCATTTGGAGTAAGCCCGGGGAATGTCAGCTATTGCGCCACGAAGACCTGGATGAATACTTTCACGGAAGGTCTCTGGCTGGAGTTGCAAAGTATCGGCTCCCCGGTCAAGGTGCAAGCCCTGTGCCCGGGGTTCACCGTCTCCGGCTTCCATGACACCCTGGGAATGGATAAGACGCGCATTCCCGCAAGTTTCTGGACGTCCGCGGACGCGGTTGTACAAGCATCCCTGCGCGGCCTGAAGCAAGGGGAGCTCTTCGTAATTCCCGGATGGCGATATAAAATCCTTATCTGGCTCTCGAGGGTCGCGCCGCGCCGGCTAAGACACGCTGTAATGCTGCGATCGGCCTCGCGATTTCGGAAAGAGAAAGCGGCCGGGACATCTGGAAACTGAATGCCTGCACCACCTACTACACTGGGATTGCGATGCCGAGGCTGACCACAGGGATTCTAGGTAGGACGCAATTACTGGTGCGCGAGGACAAGCCGCCGTTCTGGTGGCTGCGTTGGGTGCCCGCCGCGTTTTTCACCATCCTGGTTCTCTACCTTATGTATGTGGTGGGCCGGGTTGCCATTGTTCCACTGGTGGCATCGTTCGGTATCGCATACATTTTGAATCCACTGGTCGAGTGGATCGAGCGGAAAGGCGGCTTCTCGCGCCTGGTGTCGGCGGTTCTAGCGCTCTCGTTGGTGATATTGGCCGGCGCAGCCTTCCTCTGGTTCGTCATTCCGGATCTCTGGTACCAGAGCGTCGATGCGGGGGAGGCCGTTTTTCGCAATTTCACCGAGTCCAACGCGCAAC
>DATLBY010000018.1:0-4477 GCA_035526665.1 Bryobacteraceae bacterium | reverse complement strand
GTGCTGCTGAGCGCTGCTGAATTCAGTTCCGTGAAATGAGGGCAATATGACCAGACGTGAGTGGATGCAAATGGCTGGCTGCGGTTTCGGCGCGGTCGGTTTAGCCGGCACGGCCGCCGGAGCGGGAACGCATCATCCGGCGAAGGCCAAGCACGTCATCTTCCTGTTTCTGAATGGCGGTCTTTCGCAGGTGGATACCTTCGATCCCAAGCCCGAGTTGACCAAGCGGAATAATCAGCCGCTGCCGGGTCCGAAAGTGAAGACCGACAGCGCCACCGGCAACCTGATGGCCTCGCCCTTCTCGTTCCGTAAACACGGCCACAGCGGCCTCGAAGTGAGCGAGATCTTTCCCCGCGTGGGCTCTCTGATCGACAATTTTTCCGTACTGCGTTCCTGCTATGCGGACAGCGCGAATCATGGTCCATCGCTGATGCTGATGAACACGGGTCACGCGCTGGTGGGGCGGCCTTCGATGGGTTCGTGGATCACCTACGGGCTGGGAACGGAGAATCAGAATCTGCCGGGATTTTTAGCGCTTTGTCCCGGCTATCCGGTGATGGGTCCCCGGCTGTGGAGTTCCGGATTTCTTCCGAATATCCATCAGGGCACATACATTCCGAACAACGAGCGGACGCCCGAAAAGCTGGTGCAAAACATCCGGAATGCGTCGCTGAGCGCGGACGAGCAGAAGGGCGAGCTGGCGCTGCTCGATCGCTTGAATCAGCTGTATCTGGGCGCCTCGGGTGCGCAGCCGAAGCTCGCCGCGGGAGTGCAGGCGATGGAAGTGGCCTTCCGGATGCAAACCGAAGCCCCGGACGCATTCGATGTAACGAAGGAAGATGAAAAGACGCGGGCGCGCTATGGCGACACCGACTTTGGGCGCGGCTGCCTGCTGGCGCGCCGGCTGGTGGAGCGCGGCGTCCGGATGGTGCAGGTGTATTTCGGAAACTCGCAGCCATGGGATAGCCATGAGGATATCCGCTCTCACCGCGGTTTGGCGCGAGAGGCCGACCCGGCGATCGCCTCGCTGGTGGAGGATTTGAAGTCGCGCGGTTTGTTCAACGATACGATTCTGATCGTGGGCAGCGAGTTCGGGCGCACGCCGATGATTCAAAGCGCCGGCCAACTGCGCGTGAACCAGGGGCGGGATCATAACGTCCTTGGTTTCACGACGCTGATGGCGGGTGGCGGCATCAAGGGCGGCTTCGCGTACGGCGCCACCGACGATTTCGGTTTACGCGCGGTGGAGAACAGGGTGCACCCGCACGATCTGCAGGCAACCGTACTGCATCTGCTGGGCCTCGATCACACCCGCTTGACCTACCGGTACTCCGGGCGGGATTTCCGCCTGACCGATGTCGCCGGTCGAGTTGTGACCGAGGTGCTGGTGTAGCCGCTGCGGCTAAGCCCGCGCCAGTTCGGCTGCGTGCTGCTTGATCTTGCGGACAGCTTCCGCAATCTGATCCATATCCCGGCGCGGCCCCAGCAGCTGCGTTTGCGTCAGCCAGACCGCCTCGGCGCAGAGCTTGTCATTGGCGGGGCAGCGATTGCGCTCCGCCAATTCAGCCAGCCGTTTTTTTCCGTAGATCGATTGATAGCCGCGGCTGGCGAAAACCGAGGCCAGGAACGGCTCCTTATTCAGCGGGGAGTAGCCGCTCGATGCGGGAATGCCCTCCGCGCTCAGCGCTTTAAGAAATTTGGCGCGCGGCAGGCCAGCAAACTGCTCCGGCTGGTAGCGCATCATATACAAGTGATAGGCGTTCCTGGTGCAGCCCTCATACATGCGGGCCGGCACAAGGCCGCCGATCTCTTTCAGCATTCCCGTCAAATATTTTGCATTCTCTTCGCGAACGTGTGACTGCGCCTCCAGGCGAGTCATTTGCGAAAGAAGAATCGCAGCCTGAAACTCGGTCATGCGAAGATTCGTGCCGGCGATGGCATACGAGAAGTCGGCGCCCGGTTGGGCTCGCCTGCGGCCGTTGTTATGAAACGTGTAGCATGTTTCCATCAACTCGGCGTCATTGGTGAGGAGCGCCCCGCCCTCGCCCGAGTTCAAATTCTTACTGGCCTGAAAGCTGAAGCAGCCGGCCTTGCCGAAGGTGCCGGTTCGTTTGCCGCGCCACTCGGCCAGGTGAGACTGGCAGCTGTCTTCCAGGATCTTCAGGTTCCGTTTTTTCGCCACGGCCTGGATCGCCTCTACGTCGAATGTGGCGCCTCCCAGATGGACCGGCATGATCGTCGTGGTGCGGTCGGTGATCGCTCGCTCGATCGTGCGCGGGTCGATCTGGAAGGTCTCCGGGTCGGTATCGGCGAACACGGGCAGCGCATGCCGCAGAAGAATCACGTTCACGCAGGCAACAAAGGTATAAGGCGATAGAATCACTTCGTCGCCCGGACCTACGCCCATGGCGCTGAGTCCGGCAAACAGGGCGCTGGTTCCGTTGGCAGTCGCCAGGCAATGCTGTGCGCCCATCAGCGGCGCGTAAGCCGCTTCGAACTTCTCGACGGTCTTCCCGGTCCCGCGTCCCCATCTGCCGCTCCGCACGACATCGAGAATCGCCTTTTCTTCCACCTCGTCGTGAACCGGCCAGCCGGGAAAACGCTCGCTCCGGACCGGTTTGCCGCCGAGCAGCGCGGGACGATCCATGGTCGCGGCGCTGACGGCTGCCGGAACCGCAGCTGTGGCTGCCATGAACTGCCGCCGTGAAACATGCGTCTTTGGTTTGTTTTCCATGCTGATTACAAGATACTCCGGCGCGCATCCCTATGTCACGCCGCCGGCAGGCAGGGAACCGGAACCAGCAGCGCCTTACTGATCACGGTGGTGAATCCGTCCAGCGTATCCAGGAAGCCTGCGGCAAGCACGGGAATTGCTCGCAGGTGCCAGAGATGCTGGGCGTTCTGCCAGGCTGCCTCGCGCGCCGCGCACACATTCCAGGCGGCGACCGTATCCTCCAGGCGCGAAATGGGCGGCAGCGCATCTCCCAGCAGACGGACATCCAGCGTCTTCTTGGCGGAATCGACGATCCCCTGCAGTGTGTCATTCACGGCACTGTAATCCGCGTAATGCGTGCCCCGGTCATCGGGAGTAACGCCGGTGACGCGGCAGGTGTTAACGATGGCCGCTGCCAGGTCGTGATTGATATGCGAGTTGATCCCGGCCAGGGCAAACTGGATGCGCGCGATTGCCGGCTGGTTCCGATTGCGGAACAACGTTTGCCAGCAGGAAGGCGCCGGCCGGCCGGAAAGCGACGATTTGAGCGCGGAAAAGTAGAGGCGCGCGAACTGCACGTCCAGTTTAGCCAGCCAGGAAGGGTCGCTGAATCCGGCGGCCGCCACTCTCGTCTCCACCGCCTGCGTCACCTGCAGGTACAGCCAGTTGAACCACTTCAAGCCATCGCCATCGGAGCAGGTAGCTTCGATGGTCTGCATGGTTTGCACGACGTCCGCAATGGTTTGGGGAGCCGCTTCGACAGCCGCCAGTAGCACCGGATCATAAGGAAACACCGCCCCATTGTATGAAATGCGGTCCGTCCTGCGCCAATCGGTCGGCTGCTTCGATAAAGTCGCAGGGCGTGGGAGGTAAACTGGCGTGAACAACCAATTATTCCTGGCTAATTCCGAAAATGGCGCTTACATCGCTGATCTCAAAAATCCGACGCTTGAGTCGGGAAGTTTCGAAGTCGTTGCGGAGAACAACTCGATGAGCGAGTCAAGAGGCGCCCGATTCGCCAAATATTTTCCGCTGCTCCTTGATGCGCTTCGGTCGGCGCACCCGGCGCCTATGCGCCCGGCTGAAGCTCGAGCCTGGATTCGATCGAAGATTGAGATATCACCGGATGACCTTACCCGCCTTATCGAAAACGGGAAGGAATCCATCTTCGAAAACGATCTCCGTTGGGCACGCTTTTACCTCGCTCAAGCTAACCTGGTCAATTCGCCTAAGCGGGGCCTATGGGGCTTGACGCCGGAGGGAATGAATACTCGGCCCAGCCCCGAAGAAGCCCGGACTCTATACGGCCGCGTGCGTGAGGCGAACCGCCAGGGCGCCGCTCTGGATGAGGAGAAGATCCCGGCTCCTGATACCGGGGAGGACGAGGAAGACGAGGAAACCTACTGGTTCGCCGGTTCGCTGTGGAATAAAACCGACGATCAAATGCCCCGTTTTATCGCTGAGGGAATCTGGGAAAGCGGTTATGGCGGGCAATTTTCTGAACTCGTTCGCCGCATGAAGCCGGGTGACCGAATCGCAATCAAGGCGAGTTTCGTGCGGAAACGAGGGCTGCCGTTCGATGTCGGCGGAAAGCCTGTTTCTGTGATGCGGATTAAGTCCACAGGGACAATTACCGGCAATCTGAATGACGGAAAGACCGTGAGCGTTGCCTGGGATCCACCCTTTGCGCCTCGCGATTGGTACTTCTACACCTACCGGACGCCCTTGGTGGATGCCGACACCGGTAGCGAAGCCGGTCGCCGC
>DATLBY010000017.1:0-3318 GCA_035526665.1 Bryobacteraceae bacterium | reverse complement strand
TGCCAGCGGGCCGAGCGGGAGTTTGTCGGCGTGCCGTGCGGCATCATGGACCAGTACGTGTCGGTTTTCGGCGCGGCGAACAAAGCCATTGCGATCGATTGCCGCAGTATTACCCACAAATCCGTTTCCGTGCCACAGGGGGTGGCCATAGTGGCGGTGAACTCGATGGTGAAACATCAGCTCGGCGGCTCGGCCTATGCCGAGCGCGTCGAGGAATGTAAGGACGCCGTGCAGTCCATACGGATGAAGCGGCTCGATGTCCAGAGTTTACGGGATGTTTCGCCCCCCGAACTGGAGGCATCCCGGGACGCCATGGACTCAATTCCATATCGCCGGGCGCGGCACGTAGTGACGGAAAATGAGCGCGTAGCACTCTTTATGAGCGCCAGCGAAAGCGGAGATCTGCGGCGCATGGGGGAGCTTTTCCTACAATCGCACCGCAGTTTGCAGCATGACTACGAGGTGAGCTGCGAAGAGCTCGACTTCCTGGTGGCCACGGCCATGTCGATTCCCGGCGTTTACGGTGCCCGCATGACCGGCGGTGGATTTGGCGGCTGCACGGTGAATTTAGTAAATTCATCCAAAGTGGAAGAATTTTCCAATGCGATTTTCGAGGCGTATCGCCATCGGTATCAATTAGATGCCCAGATAATCCTATGCGTGCCGGATGAAGGTGCAGCAGAAATAATAAAATAATGTGAGAACTTTTTCTGGGGACTCCCACTAGAGGGGTAATTGGTCAAAGTTTCCTCCGAAACTTGGACGTGCCCGGGACGGTAGCAAGCCGCCCCGGGCCTCTAACTATTTAAGAGCTTGGCCAAATCGCCGCTGAAAACAGTCTCTACTCCCTGTGCCCTGAGATCTTCCACCTGTTTCCCGGTTTTTTTATTTTTAGCGTAGAGCGACACGCTCCCAAATCGCTCCCGAGCCTCCCGGATCAGTCCCAGCAGGGGCGCCAAATCGTCCTGCTTTGGGTCGCACAGAACAGCCAACCGGCGCTGGCCGTCCTGCCGGACATTGGGGCGTTCCTGCAGCAGCGCAATAATGCGCTCGAAGCCGATCGAGAAGCCGCAGGCAGGCACGTCGCGGCCGAGCGATTTGCCGATCATGCGGTCGTACCGGCCGCCACCGGCCAGGGAAAACGAGACTCCCGGCATGGCGACCTCAAAGATCGGACCCGTGTAGTACCCCATACCGCGCACCAGAGTGGCATCGAACACCACCTGATACCGGCCCCGCGCCTCCTGCGACAACAGGCGAACAATCTCTTTAAGACTCTGTGACACCTCGTCTTCGCCAGCGATGCTGGAAGGCTGCTCCAGCAGCATGATGAGCTTGTCGATGGCCGCTGCGGGATGTCCTTGCGCCGTCAGGTCGTCCCGGACACCCGCCATTCCGATCTTGTCGAGCTTATCCAGCGCGATGAATACCGATTCCTGCCGGTCCGGGGCGAAGCCACATGTCTCGGCCATCTGCGTGAGCAGCCGGCGATCGTTGATGCGGATCGAGAAGCCTTCAAATCCGAGAGCGAGCAGCGCATCGGAAGTAGCCATCACCAGTTCGAGCTCTGCAATCGAGGATGCTACGTCGATAATGTCGATATCGCACTGGGTAAACTGGCGGAAACGGCCCTTCTGAGGCCTTTCGGCACGCCAAACGGGCCCCACTTGGATCGCCTTAAACGGCTTGGGGAGATCGTTGATGTTGTTGGCGTAATAGCGGGCCAGCGGCACCGTGAGGTCGAAGCGCAGGCCAAGGTCCGCCAGATCCTCTTCGGCGAGCGGCGTCTTTGCCAGGTCAAGCGCCTCGCCGCGCTTTAGAATCTTGAAGATAAGCTTTTCATTCTCGCCGCCCTCGCCGCCGCGCAGCCGGTCCAGACTCTCTACTGCGGGCGTTTCGATCCGCACGAAGCCGTAACTGCGATAGATAGCAAGAATGCGCGCGAGCGACGCGTCGCGCAATTCTGTTTCACTAGGCAGCAAATCCCGCATGCCACGGGGCGGCGTCACGCTGACTTTCATGTATCTCTCGAATGTAGCATCGGTCCTTTCCGATATGATGAAGGAGCCTTGCGATCCTTTATCTTTGCTGTTTTGCTTGCCTGCCGCCTGGGGGCACAGACACCGCCGGCGGGTAATTGGACCACCGCCAAGGATCTGCCGGGAGTCGATTTCAGCGGCTTATCGCCCCAGCAGAAGGAGCGGGCGCTCAAAAGCCTACGCGTGGAATCCTGCCTTTGCGGCTGCAATATGAAAGTGGCTCAGTGCCGGGTCCTCGATCCCGCTTGCGGGGATAGCAAGTCGCTGGCCGCCACGGTGGTTGGCGCCGTAAAAAGCGGAAAAACTGGCGATCAGGTGCACGACGAGCTGATCCACTCCACTCTGGCGAAGGCACGCGCCTCCGAGAACCGCGTTCTCAGCGATCCCGTCCCGATTGCCACGGCCGGCGCTCCCTGGAAAGGCGCGGAGAAGGGGCGGATCACCCTGGTGGAGTTTTCCGATTTTCAATGCCCCTACTGCTCCGTCGCAATCGCGAAAGTAGATGCGGTCCTCCGCGCGTATCCCAATGATGTGAAGCTGGTGTTCAAGCAGTTTCCGCTGGAAATTCACACGCAGGCCCGGCTGGCGGCGGAAGCATCACTGGCCGCGAATCACCAGGGAAAGTTCTGGCCCCTGCATGACAAGATGTTTGCCAATTTCCGCCGTCTAACGCGCGAAAATATCTCTCTTTGGGCGAAGGAGGCGGGGCTGGACATGCAACAATTCGAGGCAGATCTGAAATCCGGCAAATTCCGCCGCGCCGTGGAGCAGGACGTGGCCGACGGTATGACAGCCTTCATCCCGGGCACCCCGACATTCTTCATAAACGGCCAGCGCTACAACGGCTCCATCGATCTGGAGTCGATCAAGCCGGTTCTGGACGCCGAGCTAAAGAAATAGGCGTCACGGCATCCAGCGCAGCCGGATTCGCGACAGTGGAGCTGTCGCCCAGGGGTTCTCCCAGATATTTGGCCCGGATCAGCCGCCTGACAATTTTGCCGCTTTGCGTCTTGGGCAGCTCCTGGACAATATAGACGGCGTTCGGCCGGAAGGTGGGACCCAGGTAGGCGACCAGGTGTTTCGAAAGCTCTTCCGGCGTCGTTGTTGCCCCGTGCTTCAGGACGAGGAAGGCGACGATTCCCTCTCCTTTGATCTCATCCGGAACACCGATC
The DNA here is from genome assembly GCA_035526665.1 of Bryobacteraceae bacterium. Taxonomy (GTDB): domain Bacteria; phylum Acidobacteriota; class Terriglobia; order Bryobacterales; family Bryobacteraceae; genus DATLBY01. The sequence goes on along the minus strand of DATLBY010000017.1, from coordinate 107 downwards.
ACCGCGGCCTCCGACACGCTTGGGTGTGCAATGAAAGCGTCCTCTACCTCAGCCGGCCCGACTTTTCTTCCTGCCACGTTCATAGACTCGTCGGCGCGGCCGTGCAC
>DATLBY010000016.1:0-3462 GCA_035526665.1 Bryobacteraceae bacterium | reverse complement strand
TGTTGGACTATGCGATAGGCAACTGGCAGATCAACGGTATCGCGGATCTCCGCTCCGGGCTGCCGGTAAATCTGACCGTATCCGGGGATATCGCTAATACTGGCAACGTCGGCTACATGCGGCCTGATGTGGTGGGCGACTGGCACATCGACAATCGGTCGCGCGATAAGTGGTTTAACACCGCCGCATTCAAGGCGCCGGCCGCGTTCACATTCGGCAACTCGGGCCGCAACACGCTACGCTCCCAGGGAGTCCACCGTTTTGATATGTCGGTGTTCCGCAAGTTCCCCGTAAAGGAGAGGATTTTCTTTGAGTTTCGAGCGGAGGCGTACAACGTCTTCAACACGGTCACCTACAATGCACCGACGACCGACCTGGCCAACATCAATTTCGGCAGGGTGTTGAGCGCGATGGCGCCGCGGTCGATGCAGTTGAGCGCAAGAATTCACTTCTAAACGGAGGGCGGCTGCTCACGTCCCTTGGTCCAGTGTGGTGTTCAGACGCCGGCGCCGGTTAGCAGGATGCCTCCACGACGGATCGTATTCGCTGAAAGGGCATTGCCCAAGCTGCGTCCGCGTGCCGTACAAGGAATTATTGGCCGCAGCTAAGGTCGACAGGCTTTTCTTCAATGGGGCCGTAGACCACCAGCAAGTTTGAAAACGTGGGGACGTACACGCGCCCATTCGCCACCGTCGGTGTAGCGAACTTCGCGAAATCTGCCATCCGATCCCGCTCCGGCTTCATTTCGCTCGTCCAGAGCAGCTTTGTCAAGTCCAGGGCATCAAACGCATAAAGAATCCCTGGAACCGAAGGCAGCGAATGGTCTCCCGCCGTCAGCCACAGGATCCCGCTGCCGGCTGCGCCCCCGTCAGCCGATATTGCCATCCCCTGGAACGGCCAATCGGAAGTGGCGGACGATACCGAAAAAGGTTCGTGTTCCATCGCTCCACCGGTGATGCGGAACGCACCGGTCCAGTCACCCGCTTCGACAAGGTAGGCAATTGGATTGGGGTCGCGTGCCCACAACGCCATATTGTAGAGGCCGCTCCCAGAGACCGGCTGAAAGATTTGCGGGCCAGGGGACTCCGCGTTACCGAGGTGCCCCATATTCTCCCCATCAACGAGATATATTTGATTCGCCTTATCGCCTCCGATGATGAGATTCGTTCCAGGAACGAGGACTGGCCCAAGGGAGCCGAGATCATAGTCCACATCACTCAACTCGCGCCAGTCCGCGGGGGCGAACCAATCGAGAACCTGGAGATCCGGCGTGAGTTTGACGAACGATTCGCCAAAGTTCGCAAACCCGTCGTAATCGCCGTTGCCCGTAATGGCGTAAACATTGCCATTCGAATCCGCCGCCAAACCGCGGCCGGACTGCCAGATCCCTCCGGATCCGCCTTCGGGCGTCACGTTGAAGACAGCCTTCTGCTTCTGGAGATCCATCGCGTCGTAGGCAAGAATCCATCCGTGATAGGGATAGCGATCACGGATCGATCCGAATCCGATATAGATAGAATTGTTTGCAAGCAAGAGACCAGGACGCTGCAGATGCTGGACAGGGTCGAAAGCGACCTTGCCATCCTGGCTCGCCTCGCCGCTTCCGTTTGCGGTCGCACGGATGACAACCGGGCCGCCGAGTTTCTCACTGCCGTCGGAGAGGTCAAGGGCATGCAGTCTAAAAATCGACTTGCCCGTTTCGTAGGTCTCCGCTACCAGATAAATCGTGTTTGTTGCAAGATCGATGACTGGAGTACTTAAGATGCCGACCTCGGGATCTATTTCGCGGAAGCGAATCACTGAGGTCGGCAGCGTAGGACCCAAATTCACCTGCCATAGGGGCTTGGCCGAGCCCGGCAAATCCTCGTCAAAGGCGTAGACGGAGTTGTGCATCGTGGCAACATAAACGACGTTCCGGACGCCTTTGCCCGCTATGGCTGCTCCACTCACGTACAGGGGCTGGGCGTATATCTGCCCATCAACTGCATATGCACCCAACTTGCCGAAACCAGCCGGGTTAACATTTGCGGTTGTGAGAATCGTCTCACCCAGATTGGCGTTTGTGCGCTCGTTTCCGTAATTGGCGGTCAACACATGCGTCTGTCCCCAGAGGACCGTGACCGTGGCGAGAAAGCAAGGCAGGACCTTGGGCAACATCGGCATCGTTTTATTAGAATATCTGATCAGAATTTGAAACTATTTACGCCGACACGGCAATTTCGGGTGGGTGGGGGCGCAAAAAGACTTGCGTAAGCGGTGGTGAGTCGCCAACTGGCCTCGCGATGCACGCGCCCGGGGTCGGGGAATGCGCGAGAATGCAGACTTCTGATAGGAAGCGACCAGGTCATGCCACCTTTACCGGGAATGGAAACTTGTAATGTCAGAGGCGCCGCGATTGTGATAAGATCATCCGTCGTGCAGAAGAATGTAACCATACGCGTTGCCGCTGCAGGTATCGGCATGATCCTCCTTACCTCCGCTTACTACCGTACTCAGTCGGTCCCGTTGATGGTCGACACGGCAAAGAACTTCCTGGCGTCGCTCACGCAGGAGCAGATGGCGAAGGCGGTCATCGACTTCAAGAGCGACGAGCGGGAGAACTGGCATTTCATCCCGCGCGAGCGCAAAGGACTTCCGCTGCGCGAGATGACCTCGCCGCAAAAGCACCTGGCGCAGGCGCTGTTGAGCGCAGGTTTGAGCCAGCGCGGCTACATCAAAGCCACCACTATCATGAGCCTCGAGGACGTGCTCAGGATGTTGGAGAACGATAGCGGTGTGCGGCGGAATCCCGAGGGCTATTATTTCAGCGTATTCGGCGATCCCGCACCCAAAGGAGTTTGGGGCTACCGCGTGGAGGGTCATCACCTCAGCTTGAATTTCACCGTCGTGAATGGAAAGCTGGCGAGCTCGCCGAACTTTTTCGGAACGAATCCCGCCGAGATCCGGCAGGGTCCGCGTAAAGGGCTGCGCGTTCTGGGCAGGGAAGAGGACCTGGCGCGCGACCTGTTGACCGCACTCACGCCGGATCAGAAAAAGACCGCCATCGTCGCCAAGGACGCCTACAAGGACATTATCAGCTTCAATGCGAAATCGGTGCAGTTTGAGAAGGAGTGGCCCGCAGGATTAGCCGCCGCCAAGATGAACGCCAAACAGCGCGAGATGCTGGACGCGGTGCTGGAGGAATACGCCTACAATTTGCCGGAGCAGGTGGCTCAGCAGCGCATGGAGCAGGTGAAGAAGGCCGGGGCCAACATCAATTTCGCCTGGGCCGGAGCCGAGCAGCGCGGCGGGCCTCACTACTACCGGATCCAGGGTCCCACCTTCCTGGTGGAGTATGACAACACGCAGAACGACGCCAATCACGTCCACTCGGTGTGGCGCGATTATAACGGCGATTTCGGCCGCGATCTGCTGCGCGAACACTACCAGACTAGTCACCATTAACGGCTCTGGCCGCGTGAT
>DATLBY010000015.1:0-41429 GCA_035526665.1 Bryobacteraceae bacterium | reverse complement strand
AACTCTTCGATTCCCTTCCGCAGAGCGCTGACGAGCTTCTGTGAATTCTTTACTTCCATGCGCGTGGCAGGCTTCATTTGTCTTTAACAGAATAGCGGCAGAATGGGATGAGAGTGCGGGTGCGCCGGGCGACACTGTGGCCGAAGGCCGGATAGCCGATAACTCGATCCTGAAGTCACTTGACCTCGTAAGACCGCCTCTGGGAGCATACGTTATACGGAAGGGCTGTCGAACGCCTACCCGGGAGTTTCACGCAGGCCAAGGCACTCGGGGTCACCACGGAGGAACTGCTAGGCGTCAAGGCGCTCAAGATTGAGCGCCTCCACGACGATTCCGGGGCCCGGCGCATGTGGAAGAGATTTCAGCTGGTCTCGACCCTGCCCGAGCGTGACCAGAAGGCCGTCGTCCGGCTGATTCATTCGTTAGTCGCCGTCAGCGGCCAGCGTCGGAAAGGCGCCAAGAGGGTTTAACCACCATGCCAGATAAAGAACATGCCCATCAGTTGCTCGACCAGCTCGGCCCCGGCCAGCTAGCAGCCGTGGTTCATCTGCTGGAAACCATGGTGCACCCCGATGACGAACAGCTAACCGGAGAGGAGCGCCGCGCCGTCGCCGCTTCGCGCGAATATTTCCGGCAGAACCCCGAGGGCGGTGTTCCCTTCGAGCAGGTAGTCGCTGAATGCGGCTTCACCATGGACCAGATCCGCAACTACAAAGGCGAATAGAAGACCGTGTGAAGAAAATCCGCTTCAGCCGAATGTTCCGGAAGAAGTGCGCGCCATCGATCAGCAGACGGCTCTGCGCATTCTGCAAAGCCTCCACCATTACGCAGCGACCGGCCGGGGAAACGTCAAACCACTGACAGGCGGCTTCGACGGGCTGCTCCGCCTTCGCGCCGGCAACTACCGCGTGCTCTTCGATGAGACCGAAGACACCATCACCGTCCATCGCGTCGGAGACCGTAAAGACATCTACCGCTGAACCCCTGCCAAGGCGAGGGGTCATTTGGAAAAAAACATGAGCGCGAAGTTGACTCATATACGCGCCAGGGGTTGAAGATCAAACAAAGCGTAACCCCTGGCGTAAGCAGGTAGCTGCTGACCGTATGCAAGCCCTGAACTGCCTTCGATTCCGTTGGAAGTGATGCCAGGCCCAGCGGACTGGCCGTGAGCCCGCAGCCAATCATCGCTGCCTTGAGTACCAACCTCATCGCTCATTGCTCCTGTTCTGGGTCTTGCGAACCCTGAAAGTACTGAACCTTCGGCGTCGAGGCTTGGGCGGGGGCGGTGGCTGAACGGCCAAAAAGTACACATAGTCTCCAAAAGTCTGCCGAAAAGCAGAGCGAGCCGCGTTCACGGCGGTGTTCCTTTGCATTGATCCATTTGGCTGGACCGGCGAGGCATATCCCGACAGCCCGTTCGGCTTGCCATGCGCGTGGCAGGCTTCATCTGTCTTTAACAGAATAGGGGCAGAATGGGATTAGGGCGCACCTACGTCAGGCTATGCTACTTAGATACACTTGCGGCAACTAATGACCTATTCCATTGTGATTTTCTGTCTATTTGTTTCTTTCGGCGCAGCGCAAACGCTGGAGCAGCCGCGGAGGGCCGTGGTGGATCCCGGCGTCGTTACTACCCGGCAGGCGATCACGCCGGCGGGAGTTCCGTCCGTTTTCCAGGGACGCGTTTATGGCGTATCCTGGGTGCCCGGCAGCGATGCCTTGTGGGTGCTGCATTCCTCTGAGGTCTACAAGCTGGATTGGGTGCGGAACGGCGTACTGGCACGCATCAGCCACGGCGGCACGCCCGGCAATGCCGGAATTCAAACAAACCCGGCAACCGGGGACGCGATCGTCTCGCAGGCCGTAAAAGGGAAGGCGCGCCTGGTTTCCATTGAAGGAAATGCGGTGCGGCCCATCGTGGAAGGGCTCGGCAGCTTTCAACCAGGCGCCCTGGCAGTAGCCAGGGACAAGAACCGCGAGGGAAAGCAACTGGCCGTTGTTCCGCTGGTTTGGGAGAACCGGCTGGCCGTTATCGACCTGACGAATCGCGAGGTGATGCACCAGGCGCCCACAGGCATAGCGCCCTTCGCCGCGGTAATCGACGCGCAGGGCACGGTCGCGTATGTCAGCAATCTAGGGGGGCGTCCACCAAAAACAGGCGAGGCGTTCGCCGCTCCGGCGCAGAAATCGACAGAGCGCATTGTGGTAGACAGCCGGGGCGTGGCGTCCACCGGGACCGTGACGCGCGTGGATTTGCGGACCGGGGAGGCGACGGCGACCATTCCGGTAGGACTCCATCCGACGGGCATGAAGTGGGATGAGGCGCGCCATCTGCTGTATGTGGTGAACGGCAACAGCGACACCATCTCGGTGATCGATACCGCCAAGAACACGGTGGCGCGGACGATGGAGGTGCAGCCTTTTTCCCAAAAAGTCCGCGGCATCGCGCCCACGGCGATCGACATTTCCCTGGACGGAAAGACCCTGTACGTGGCGTGCGGCGGCATTAATGCGATCGCGGTGATGGACGCGTCCCAGGGAAAGATTCGCGGACTGATTCCCACCGCCTGGTATCCGAACAGCCTCGCACTGGATGCCACGGGAAAGCGGCTGGCGGTTTCGGCGCTGCTCGGAGCGGGCTCGGGGTGGCGCGAGTCGCCGGGGAAACGATTCGTGCACGCCAACCGGGGTTCCGTGGCGGTGATCGCGCTCCCCGACGAGGCGCAGCTTGCGAGCTATACCACAGCGGTGGCAGAAAATAACCGGCTGCGGCTGGCACAGGCGGAGCCGGAACCGGTGCGAGCAGCGGCCGCGGCGAAGGCGGCTCCGGTGGCAATCCCGGTCCGCTCGGGCGAGCCATCCAAAATTGAACACGTTGTTTTTATCATCAAAGAAAATCGCACCTACGACCAGGTGCTGGGGGACTTGCCGAAGGGCAATGGCGATCCTTCGCTGGTGATGTTCGGCGAGGAGGTCACGCCCAACCAGCACCGGCTGGCGGACCAGTTCGTGGTGCTGGATAATTTTTATGCGACGGGTGGGAACAGCGGGGACGGCCATCAGTGGCTGACGCAGGCTAACGAGACCGAGTATTGCCTGTGGCCGGGATATCAGGGCCGCAGCTACCCATTCGACGGCGGCGATCCCATGGCATACGCCTCAGGAGGATTCCTGTGGGACTACGCGCTCGCCCGCGGACGGACAGTGCGTGTTTACGGCGAGTACGCCGCACGCATGCGGGAACCGGGGGGGAAGGCGCGGATGGACCTGCTCAACCGCTGGAAGAACGGCGGGGATTTTCGAAGAGAGTGGACGGCGCACTCCGACATTCAACCGCTCAGCAAAATTCTGGCGGCGAATTATCCCGGCTATTCCACGGTGATCCCGGATGTAACGCGCGCCCAAATCTTTCTTTCCGATCTGAAGCAATATGAGAGCGGGAGTAACCTGCCTAACCTGATGCTGATCCAACTGCCGTCGAATCACACGGCCGGCACCACGCCGGGTTTCTCCTCCGCCAAGGCCATGGTGGCGGATAACGATCTTGCGGTAGGGCAGATCGTGGAAGCATTGACGCACAGTAAGTTCTGGCCGAAGATGGCGATTTTCATTGTGGAAGACGATGCGCAAAACGGGGTGGATCACGTGGACGGGCATCGCACAACCGCGTTTCTGGCGAGCCCTTACGCGCGGCGCGGGCATATCGATTCCACGTTCTATTCCCATCAAAGCATCCTGAAGACGATCGAGCTGATTCTGGGCCTGCCGACGATGTCGCTTTTCGACTTAATTGCAAACGATATGCGCCAGAGCTTTACGGAGGAGGCGAACTTCTCCCCTTACGATGCGGTGCTGCCCAAACAGGATTTGCTGGAGATGAACCCGCCGCTGCAAGCCCTAACGGGACGCGCCCGTGAGGCGGCCAGACAGTCCTCCCGCATGAACTGGTCTGCTCCGGATGCCGCGCCCACGGAAAAGCTGAACCGCATTTTATGGGGCTCGGTGCGAGGGTGGAATACTCCCTACCCGGCTATTCAGCACAGTGTTTTTGCGCCGCTGTCCGTGGATACCGAGGATGACGACCGCCGCTAAAGGATTATTCGCGCTGCCGCAGAATGGATAACGGGCCCAGTTTCACAACGCGGCGTCCTGTTGCGGCGATGCAGTCCACGGAGCCGCCACCCATGAGATTGCGAAGCCCGGCCGGTATGCCGGCACTCCTGACGTCGTAACCTGCGGCGAAGGGCGAGAAGGCCGGTAGCACGCAGGCTTGCGGGCCTATTAAAAATACCGGGATGCGCTGTGAAGCGCCGGCGTCGTCGCGAACTCCGACTGCCGGATGCAGGTGGCCCAATATCAGCCGCGAACGCGGGGAGCGCTCCCTGGGCGGACGATCGCCGTGAATCGCCATGAGGCCCGGCGCCGTCCAACAGTCGACCACTTCCATTCCGAGCCCGGCGTAGTCGTGGGCGAAAGCGCGGTCGTGATTGCCCCGCACCATAATCAACTGCGTGGTTCCGGCAATGCCGCGGAGGGTTTCCTCCACCAGCGCCCGCTCCTGGGCAGCGGGCTTAGGGGCGTGGACGACGTCACCCAGAAAGACGATCTTCGCGGGCCCTAACTCCTGGACTAGCGCTTGGATTTTTCCGCGGACGCCGCCATCTTCAACGGGACCGAGTTGCCCGCGGCGGCGCTGCGCCCAGCCATAGCCCAAATGAACATCCGCCACAATGGCCACACGGGTTTCGGGAAGCCAGAGCGCACCACTGCAATGCGCCATCTCGCCCGGCCTAATCTCCATGGCGCGCATCACGCCTCGGCCCAGCGGTCGTAAAGGGACGCCACCATCTCATCCAGAGCGCGTTCCGGATCCTGAGCCAGCAGTGTCTCGCGGCTGAATGCCGCAAACAGCGGGAGAGCAAACGGGGACGGGCGCGGCAGATCGAAGACTTCCCAGGGAGCCTCGAAGATTCGCTGCGCCGTGCGCTCGGCGTTGCCGACGTCCATCATGTCCTCCATCACTTCACGGATTGCCTCCCGCACTAAAGGGTGATCCGGTTCGTGTTTTCGCAGCGTGGTGTAGAGCAGCGAAGCATTCCAGCTCGAAGACTTTGCCGGCGTGGGTCCGCGAAATGTTCGCCGGGGAATCAGGTGCCCCGTCTCGGCAACGGGGCGGAAGCTGCGGCCCAGAGTCTCGGTTCTTTCGAGCACGGCTTGCAGTTCCTCCCGCCATCCGCGCGGATCGAAGCCGGCCCGCAATGTTTCCTCCGAGGGGGCGTCCTTCGGACTTATAGAAAGCAGAAAGCTGTGGTCGTCATGATTGGCGACGATGCTTCCGGCAGCTCCGATGCGAGAGGCCACCACCCAGGCGAGTGAACGGTTGATCGCGCGGCCCGCCACAACATGAAACAGGATCAACAGGGCACGCCCTTCGCGGACCCGCTCGACCTGAACGGGTGAATCCACGGGTATGGGGGCGGCCTTGTTCTGGCGGTCCAAGAATGTCAACACACGCCGAATCACGTCCGGGTGCGCGCCCCACTTAGTGCACAGAATGCGGCGGCAGTGCGCTGCCCCGCCCCGCTCCCAGGCAATTCGCAAGTCGCGCCGCAGGTGGAGTTCCTCCAGGGCGAGACGCGCCGTGAGAGACAGCTTGCCGCCCATCCAGCGCGGAGTCTGGACGCGCTCACCGGCAGCCGGCCTGACCGTGGCCGTGTTCTGCAGCAGCCGTTCCACCACTACCGCTTTTCCACCGATCGTGAAGGCCTCACCGGGCTGGAGAGACGCGAGGAAACTTTCTTCCACCTCACCCATGCGGTTGTTGCCACGGCCCACGATGCGGATCTGATAGTCGTCGCTGATGGTGCCTACGTTTAAGTAATAGTCGCGAGCCACCTTGGGACCAGCGACTTCGAAGCGATCGTCCTGGACCAGGACTTTGCCATAGGTACCATATGCCTCCAGCACTTTGCCTCCACCGCTGAGATAGCGGATCACGGCATTGAAGTCCTGGCGGCTGAGAGTGGAGTACGGGCCACTGCGGAGCACCAGGTCATAGGCGGCGTCCAGGGACCAGGGATGCTCGATACTCATGCCGAGCAGCGCCTGGGCCAGTACATCGAATGGCGCGGTTGGAGTGCGGAGCGTGTCGAGACGTCCGGCCGAGGCGGCATGGCGGATGGCGATCGCCTGAATGACATCGGGCAGGCTGAGAGGCACTACGGATCCCTCGGCTACTCCGTTCACGCGATGACCGCTGCGTCCCAATCGCTGCAGGGCGCGGCTGACGCCGCGCGGAGTACCAATCAGCAGAACCTGATCGACACTTTGGAAATCGACGCCGAGCTCCAGGCTGGTGGAGCAGACTACCGCTTTCATGCTTCCATCCGCGAGCCCCGCTTCGATGGCGAGACGCGAACCGCGATCCACCGACGCATGATGGACGCCGATACGCTCCTCCCACTGGGGAAGCAGCACGCGCAAAGCCAGGCCCAGCTTTTCGGCGGCTGAGCGGGTGGAGGTAAATACCAGACTGCACTGTGCCTTGACGACCAGATCCGCCACGGTATGCGCAACACGGTAGGGGTTATAGCCGGCCGGCGGAAGCCAGCCATCCTCGGCAGGCACGGCGATTTCCAGGCGATGCGCCTTGCGTACATCGACGCTGGCGACCTGGCACGGGCGGGCGCCGCAAAGCAGCCGAGTGATCACTTCAGTGGGCCAAGCCGTTGCGGAAAGTCCGATTCGCTGCAGATTGCGCCGCGCTTTGGCTTCGAGCCGTTCCATGGTGAGCGCAAGCAGCGATCCGCGCTTGTTCTCCGCGAAGGAATGTATTTCATCGACGATGATGGTGCGCGTTTCAAAGCCGTCTCTCCAGCCTTTTTGCGACAGCAGAGCGCTCAGGCTTTCGGGCGTGGTCAATAACAGGTGAGGACGACGGAGCGTCTGCTTTCCCCGCTCCGCCAACCCGGTGTCCCCGGACCGGACCTCCATGCGTATCTGCCGTGCCGGTGGCAGTGCGGCGTTGATCGCCGCCAGAGGACTTTCCAGATTGCGATGAATATCGCGGCCGAGCGAGCGGAGGGGCGAGACGTAAACAGTGCAGACGGCGTTAGGGAGCCCCGGCCCGGCGGCTTCCAGAGCCAGTTCGTTCAAACAGGAGAGGAAGGCCGAGAGAGTCTTGCCGCTGCCTGTGGGCGCCAGAATGAGAGTATGGCGCCCGGCCAGCGTATGCGGCAGGGCCTTCGACTGAATCTCACTGGGGGATTCGAAGGTGCGGGCAAACCATTCCCGCAGCGGCGGAGTGAGCTGGTGAACGCAGGACTTCATGCCTGGCCCGGATGGGGACCGCGCAGAGAGGCTTCATATAACTCTTTCACTCGCGCAAGGTCATCACATTCGGCGACAGTCTTGTCGGCACGCCAGCGGAGGATGCGCGGAAACCTGAGGGCGTAGCCACTCTTATGACGCGCGCTCTTCTGCACTCCATCGAAGGCCACCTCCAGCACCACTTCGGGACGAACCAGCGATACGCGGCCGAATCTCTCCAGCGTGGCGGCGCGAAGGATCCTGGTCAGATCGCGGATCTCCTGATCGGTCAGGCCGGAGTAGGCCTTTCCGACGTTGACGAATTTCTCTCCGGAGCGCACGGCGAACGTGTAGTCGGACAGCGATGCCGCCCGCCTGCCATGCCCCTGCTCGGCGGCAGTCACCACCACATCCAGGGTTCCGTAGGGGCGCTTCAGCTTCCACCAGGCGCCGGTCCGCCGGCCCGGCTCATATACGCTGGCGCGGCGTTTGAGCAAAAGGCCTTCGTTTCCGTCAGCGCGTGCCTGGGCAAAAGCACGATCGATGTCTTCGGTAGTCTCCGCATGGGCTTGTGGGGACAGCAATAAAGGAGACAAGCAATCGTGCAACAGTGTTTCCAGGATGGCCCTGCGCTCCTCCACCGGCGCATCCACAAGCATCCGGCCGTTGTAATATAGAACGTCATACGCCATGAAGACAACGGGAATGGCTTCCATCATGGCAGCCGCTACTTTCTTGCGCGCGATACGCTGCTGGAGGACGGTAAAGGCCATGGCGTGGCCATCGCGCCAAGCCAGGATCTCGCCGTCCAGAACGGCGCTGCCGGGGAGTGTTTTCATGGCGGCAACGATCTCCGGAAATCCGTTCGTCACCTCCTCCATGCCGCGCGAGAAAAGCATGACGCGTTTGTTTTCGACATGTGCCTGGGAGCGAATCCCGTCGTATTTGTCTTCGATGTAGTAGTTTTCCGGATCGCGCAGGCCATCGAGATCTTCCAAGGGCCGGGCCAGCATAAAGTCCATGGGATGAAACAGGCGCGCTTCGATTTGATGGAGGTTGCCATGCCGGGCGGCCAGCGCGATTTGAGCCAGGTCTCCCAGGCGGTTATTGGCCTGGCGGATCTTCTCGTGCGGAACTCCGGTCGCGGAGGCCACTGCCTCCTCCACCATTTTCGCCTGCAGCCCGATTCGCAAGTTACCGGTGATCATTTTTACGAAGTACTTGATGGTGGTGGGCAGATGACTCGCGAAAATCTCCTTGAGGAGCTCCGCCTTGTCCGCCGCACGTGGCATTTTGTAAAGGCGGGCGTAATATATTTCGGCATCCGCAAGTGACATGACGCGGCCTTCGGTGCGTCCAGGCAGCAGCAGGCCGATGGTCTCGCCGGTATCGCCGACTTCGCGGTAACAGAGGCTGTAGATATCCTGATCCCATCCGGTGACAGCAATGGCGGCCTGCCGCAAAATAGAGCCGCCCACGGAGAATTTTCGATCGCTGCTGATGATAGGCCCGGAGGAAAGGAACCTCACCGCGCGCGCCAGATCGGCGTCGGAGAGCGGCTGCAGGTATGCCGCCATGACGGCGATTTTCTTTAAACGCGAAGAGTTCCTGGCCACCTCTTCACAGGTCTGTGCGAGGCGATCCATCAGCCCTCCGGCATCTCCTGATCGGTACGGGCCGCCAGTGCGTGCGGAGCTCGCGCCAGAATACCACGGTGATTCAGGATTTGCGCGAAGGCCTCGGCATAGCCATGCACCACGTCCACTTCCCTGGCGCCGCTCCTTGCGACGATCTCCAGCAGCTCCGCGAAATCCCCATGGTCGGAGTATGGAATCAACTCGTCGGCTCCCATACGCGAACGGGCGTTATCGAGCATGGCCCAGCCGGACACGTAGGCCAAGCGGGTATTTTTACCGGAGGCCTCCAGCACGCTACGAAAGTTCGGCACCACCACCAGCGCCTTGCCGGCGGTTTCGCGGGCCGCGTAGGGCAGCCAACCGGGAAAACTATAACCCGCAGCTTCATACACTGGAATCAGCCTGGCAATAGAGCCGTGAACGGCGGTGGGAACACCCGCATTACACAGGACGTGGACGGCCTCCTGCCCGCGGCCGAGCGGATAACCGATGAAGACGGGAGTAACACCGTCACTGAGGCAGGCAGAGGCAAAAGCAATCATGCGCCCGGCAGCCTGCTCCCGGGAGAGAAAGTTAAAGATGGGGATTCCAAAGGTGGACTCAATGATCAGGCGGTCACAGGGAACTATTTGGGTGGCGGCGCCGCAGATCGGCGGATGGAGCTTGATGTCCCCCGTATAAACGATGCGTTCGTTCGCGTACTCGATCAACAGTTGGGCCGCTCCGACGATGTGACCGGCCGGGATTGCGGTCAGGCGCGCTCCGTTGTGATGGATGGACTCGCCGTAATCCAATGCGACCAGGTTTTGGGAGACCGAGGGATCCGCGGGCCAGCGCAAGCGGTAGATCCGCAGCGTATGGGAGGTGCCGATGACATGGCAGTGCAGGCCGCGGGCATGATCGCTGTGGGCATGCGAGAGCCAGCCGTTTTGGCAGCGCTCCTGTGGATCGAGCCAGAGATCGATTTGCGGAAGGAAGATACCCTGGGGACTAAAATCGATCTGCATCCGTCTATCCCTAGGATAGCGGCCCAAAACCGGATGGCTCCGTAATCAGAAGCTGTATCGAAGCGCTACCTGAATTTGCCTGGAATCCAGGCGAGTGCTGGTAATCACCCCGTAGGTCGGTGTACGCAACGTGCTGCCAGGCTGCCCGAAGACGGGATGATTCGGCAAGTTAAAGAATTCGCCGCGAAGATCCAACTGCTGGCTACCCTCTTTCCACTTGAAGGCCTTGTTGACGGATGCATCCAGGCTGGCGACTCCGGGCCCGATCAGAGTATTGCGGCCGGCAGTGCCGAAGCGAAAATCAGTGATGGAGGCCGGGTTCTGTTCGAGACGATCCACGAAGGCTGCGGTGTTGAAGTATTGCTCCACACTCTTAGGACCCGCATTGCCGTTTGCGCCGGCGATCGCGTCGGGCGCACACCAGCCGCCGGCGCCGTTCTGGATATTACCAGGACCGCAGAACGGGCTGAACGGGAAACCGCTCTGGAAGGTCAGGATACCTCCCAGTTGCCAGCCGCCGAAAATGGAATTGACCACGGGGTTGATGATGTCAAACTGCCGTCCTCTGCCGAAGGGCATCTCGAAGAGAAACGAAGTGGTCAGTCGATGACGGAAATCAAACGCCGAGAGGCCGCGATCGCGCCAGAGCGCGCGGTCCGGATCCATGGGCGTAAGCGGGTCACCGTCCGTAGTGCGGACGCCAGATCCGTTGTCGATCGACTTTGCATAGGCGTAAGATCCCAGCAGCGTGAAGCCGTGCGCGAACCGGTGCTGCAGGCGCGCCTGCAACGAATGGTAGTTGGAGTGAGCTGCTGCGTACATATTCTGGAAGGCGCCATTGAATTTTGGAAAGGGGCGATTGTTGTTGGGGTTGCCGGGACCCGGCTGAGGCAGGTTGTAACTCGCCAGCCGGCGCAATTTGATACCGGCTGAACCCATGTAGGTCAATTCGAGCGACATGTTCTGTGTCAGCTCGCGCTGAATGGAGGCCTGCCATTGAGCGACGTAGGACGTTGGCTCGCCGTACTGGTTAATCAGCAGGAAGCTGGGGGCGCCGGTTTGCGTGAAGAGGCGGTTCCAGGTCAGGTTGGGGCTAAGCGTGTTGGCGGTTTCCGACTGGCGGATGGTGAACGGAATATTGCGGACGATATCAAACACCGCATTGCCGATGTCGCGAACGTAGTAGATACCTCCGCCGGCGCGCAACACCGTCTTTGATGTCAATTGGTATGCCAGCCCAAGGCGCGGTCCAAAGTCATTTTTGTCGGGGCGGCCTGCTCCGCGTCCGAATCGCCCGTCGCGCACCAGTTTCCAGGTTGGCGGCGCGGGGAACGCGGGATTCCCCTCATTGAGATCGCCCGTGCCTGCGCGGACGAAGGTGGGTTCAATGGAGTTGTCCCAGCGGAAGTCGACGTTCACGATGGCATCGTGCTTGTCGTAGAAGGGCGATTCATATTCCCAGCGAAGCCCCCAATTCATGGTCAACTTGGGCGTTATTTTCCAAGTGTCCTGAATGTAACCGGCGAGGTAAGTGTTACGGAAGTTGGCGATGGGCGCGCCTACCTGCCCTTCGGTTCCGGACATGACGCCAAGCAGCATGTCAGCCATGGGTTCGCCGGTATACTGGCCGTTCCAACTGAAGCGCCCTCGCGGAACCACAGCGCCGATCTGGTTGTAGCGGAGCCGCCGATATTCTCCACCGACCTTGACGTTGTGCTTGCCGCTCGTCCAGGAGAAATTGTCGCTGACCTGGAAGGTGGTATTCCAATTAACGAACGGGCAGTCGTTACATTCGCCAACATTGGCAAATCCAGAGATCTGAAAGACAGGAATTCCCCAGAACAGCGGATCTTGAGAGACGCCCTGCAATCCCAGCTCTCCGACGACGTTGCGCTGGAAAGCCCGCTGCTGAATATTGCGCGAGTTGAAGTAGTTCATGCCGAACTTGAACTCGTTGACCTTATTCGCTCCCAGGACCATGGTGTGCCCTAGGATGCCTTGTTGGCCTAGAATGGCAACGTCATTGCCCTGGCCGGCAATCGCCGAAGGTATATACTGCGGCTCCTTGGTCTGGCTGAAGCGGAAGAAAAAGGTTTGATTCTGAATCGCGGTGAGATCAGCGCGGAAGGTGTATTGATCGCCGTCGGTACGGCGTCCCTCGTCGTTCAGATAGTTGCCGGCAAGACCCAAAGCGCCAGTACCGGCCTGATTGGGCAATGGAAAGAAGTCATTTAGCACCTTCCGGGATATCGGACTGATACGGCTCTCCGGAATGATTCCATTCGCGAATACCTGACCTGGATTGAGCGGATCCCGGATAGCCTTATTCAGGAAGCCGAAGTTCCCCGAGCGATAGCGGGCGTCAGGCAGAGTATTCGTCTGTGTGAGGGCACGGCGCTCGCGCAGCCCTTCGTAGTTGAACATGAAGAACAGCTTGTCCTTGCCATTGAAAAGTTTCGGAAGCGTGACCGGTCCGGAGAAAGTTCCGCCATACTGGTTGCGCTTGAAGGGGGGATTGACGCGCGCGAAAAAGTTCTTCGCGTCGAAATACGAGTTACGCAGAAATTCAAAGGCCACGCCGTGAAACTGATTTGTACCGGATTTAGTGGAGACGTTGATTTGAGCGATGGCACGGCCATATTCGGCGCCAAAGACACCGGACTCAACCTTAAACTCCTGCAGCGCGTCGATGGAGGGGAGGAACAGATACGTGTTGAAGTTCGGGTCCGTGTTTTCCATTCCGTCGAGCGAATAATGATTGAAATGGACCCGTTGTCCGGCTACATTCAGCGCGAAGCTGTTGCGGGCGCCGCCCATACGCTGCTGGCCTTGCGAGGAGGCCGGACCGATAGTGGTGGCGCCTGGAATCAGAGAGG
This sequence comes from Bryobacteraceae bacterium, assembly GCA_035526665.1. Classification (GTDB taxonomy): domain Bacteria; phylum Acidobacteriota; class Terriglobia; order Bryobacterales; family Bryobacteraceae; genus DATLBY01. Next base: position 28,601 of record DATLBY010000015.1, on the reverse strand, counting down.
CGAGTTGCAGGTAGTTGCGGCCGTTGAGGGGCAGTTCGACGATGCGGCGATTCTCAATCACCGTGCCTACCGACGTGGTCTCCGTATCGAGTACCGGCGCGCCGCCGGTGACATTTACCGTCTCCGCGACGTTGCCGACCTGGAGGGTAAAGTCGATGCGGGCAACTTGGCCGACTTGCAACTCGATACCATTGCGCGTTTGCGAGGAGAACCCGGTAAATTCAATTTTCACGTTATACACGCCGGGCGGAAGCGCGGGGATGTTGTAAATGCCGGAAGCGTTCGAAGTCGCAGTACGCTGCGTGTTTGTGGCGGGGTTGGTGACCGTGATGACGGCTCCGGTGACTACGCCTCCAGAGGAATCGAAGGCGGCGCCGGAAATTTCGCCGGTTTGCCCCTGTGCCAGGCTGGAAATTGTGAAGAACGCGAAAAGGGCGGACAGCACCCACTTTACTGTTTTATGCATCCTAAACTCCTTGCATCCTGAAAAGCCGCAGTGTGGTACATCCACCCATCCGCTTGCTTCAACGGGCTATTGATTTACGCCACGAAATTCGTCCCATCTCAAAACACCAATCGGAGCCCGAACTGAACATTCCGCGGATTAGATCCCTGTAAGATGCGGCCGAAGTCAGGGTTGGTGACATCGGTGGTCTGGTTGCGCGCTTCAAAAAAAGGAGTGTTGAACAGATTGAAGAACTCCGCCCGAAATTGCACGTTGAGCCACTCGCGGGGGCGTGTGTTTTTGAACAGCGACATATCGAAGCTCTTGCGGCCGGGTCCCCTGAGGTCAGGCTGTGAGAGGGAGTCGGTAGGAACCGTGTAGGGAGCGGCTGCTTTGAAAGAACTGGTATCGAACCAGCGGTCGAGAGACTGGCCGCTGCCAAGTACCCCGCTCTTCAGGCGATCGGCACGACCGTTTGTATAAGAAAAATCGAGAAGGCCGGTGTTGTCGGGGGCCGTTATCAGGATAGGACGGCCCGCTTGCAATACGGTGATGCCGTTCCACTGCCATCCCCCGAGCAGCCAGTTGGCAACGCCAGACTGCGCCCACCGTTTACCTTTACCGAAAGGCAGATCATACAAGTGGCTGATCACCAGCCGGTGCGGCGTGTCGTTCGCTTCGTGCGAGCGATTATATTTGGGATCGTAAAGCGCATTCGAAGGGCCCACAACCCAGGTGTTGCTTTCGCCAGTGGAGGATATGCTCTTAGACAGCGTATACGCGACAGCAAGGGTAAGATTGCTGGAATACCGCTTCTCCACGCGCGCGGTCATACTCTGATAGCTCGCATCGCCATAGGGACGGCGTATCGCCAGAATTTGCTGATACTGCGGAAATGGCCTGAGCAATTGTTTGCGGCGGACCGTTGGGAAGCTAAGCGTGCCACTGGTTACCTTGCCGAAATAGGGATTCGGCACCACATCTTCCAGCCTCGATCCCCACTGCGAGAGGAGAAGAGGATCATTGGCATTTTCTTGCCGGTTCCAAAACAGATGGGTGATCTTGCTGCCCACGTAGGCGACCTCCCCAATGATGGAGGAAGTAATTTCGCGCTGAATGCCGAAATTCCAATTGGCAATGTAGGCAAGAGGGTGGTCAGGAAAGTCCACACGAATATTTTGTCCCGCAAAAGTGGTGGTCCCTTTTTGTGGATAAGTGAAGCCTGCCGCAAAAGGGTTCGACCACGATCCGCCTACCGGAGGAGTAAAAGGGGCTGGATTAGGCGGGCCAAGGGAAAGAAAGTTTGAAACGAACGTTCCAGAACCGAAATCGGTAGCGGCCGCATTCAAACCGTTATTAGCAGCATTGAGGATTGCGGCGCCCGTGCGAATCACCGTCTTGGAATTCAGCTGATACGCCAAGCCTAAACGGGGGCTGAAAGTCTTGTAATTAGGATCGGTGTGATAGCCGCCGGGAGAAACCCACTTGAAGACGCCCTTCGCGCCGGTGACCGGCTCGGTCCCATTGGCATCGAACTGGCCGATATTGCCCCACTTCTCCGCGTAAGGGGATGTGTACTCATACCGGAGGCCGATGTTGACCGTCAGGCGGTTCGTCAAGCGCCAGTCGTCATGAATATACGCCGCACGGTAGTGCTGAAAGAGGAACATTCGCGGCGTAAATGTAAGGGTTCCGCTTGCGGGAACGCCGAGCAGAAGGCTTGCGAATCCGTGGCCCGAATTCGATGCGGAAGCGGACGGGTCGGGGCCTTGACTGTAGACGCGGTCAAAGAAGTACTGTCCAGCAGAGAACTGGGAGTTGTACCCGTTCATCCGGAGAAGTTGCGCGTCTGCGCCGCTCTTGATCTTATGCCGGCCCTTGACCCACGTCACATGATATTGCGCATGCCAGGTATCCTGCGGGGCCAGCGTCTTGGTTGCTCCGCCAAGCTGGTCAATCTCACTGGCGTTAAAGGTGGAGACGACCAGGCCGGAGCCTGAGTTGTATTGCTGGACGGTGATCTGTGGAAACTGCTTATAGAGAACGTTTGACGTGACGTTGCTTCCGAAACCCAGTGTCGCCATATCAAAGCCTTCACTTACCGGGTAAGAGTTGAACTGAAGGCGCGTATAAGAGATTCGGGCCTCACCCAGGATGTTAGGCGTAAAGGTCGAGGTGAGGCTGATGAGCGCTGTACGAGTGGGATTGGAGCTGATCGTCTTGGCTGGGAACGCTTGCTCTGCAAGGGTAGAAAAGCTATCGTTCTGCGAGCCTCCGGTACGCCCGAAAAGACGATGCCGAGTGCTGATCTGATGATCGATGCGCGCGAACCAAATGTCCACCGGATTGATGTTCTTGCCCGCCAAGAAGTAGTTTCGCTGGTTAGCCAGGCCGTCGCCAGCCCGATTCGGCTCAGGCCAATATTTTAAAACGTTTTTCGAGATCGGGTGAATGCGGGGTTCCGGAATGCGATTTCCGGGAAACGGATCACGGATGAACTTGCCGGGGTTATTTGGATCCGAGCGGGTCGTCAGGTAGTCGTACACAACGATCATGCGGCCTTGACTATCCAATGTCTTGGAGAAGTCGCCGGCCTTCTGTTCGGCGGTTGGCACGGTGGCGAGAAACTGGTCCGGGCTGCCCTGACGGATGGCTTCGTAGTTCGCAAAGAAGAAGGTACGGTCGCGAATGATGCGTCCGCCAACAGCAGCTCCATACTCGTTGCGAATAAAAAGTCCGCGGGGAACGTTGTTCCGGTTGTTTGACCAGCTGTTAGCGTTCAGATGGTCATTGCGCAAGAACTCGTAAAGCACACCATGATACTGATTCGTGCCGCTCTTGGTAGCCACGTTCACTACGCCTCCGCCTGCGTGACCGAACTCCGACGAGTAGGAAGCAGTCTCAACCTTGAACTCCGCAACGGATTCCAGCGGAACTGAGTACGACTGGCCGCCACTGGTAAATCCTCGTGATTCCCCGCCGTCCATGAGGACAGCGTTCTGCATCGCGAGGCCGCCGCTGATACGCGCGTTGGTCGCGCTTCCGATCGCTCCAGAGCCGTTGCCACCCTGCGCAGAGGTCGGGATTACTCCCGGAGACAGCGATGCCAGTTGGAGCGGGTTGCGGCCCAGCAAGGGAAGCTCTACCACGCGTCTGGTCTCGACCGTAGAGCTCAGTCCCGACGTCTGGGTTTCCAGTTGTACGGCGGATGCTTGTACAGAGACGGACTCGGAGACGGAACCCACATCCATCACCGCGTTTATTGTGGCAGTGAGGCCTGTGCTAAGGGGAATGTCAGAGACACGGCGGGTTCGAAAACCCTCCTTCTCAAAGGTCAGTTCGTATGTGCCGGGACTAAGCGAAGGAAACACGTAAATTCCGGAAGAATTGGATTCAGCCGTGGCCGAGCTGTTCGTCGCAACATTTTTCAGCGAGACCTTCACTCCGGGAATAATCGCCTGCGTGGTGTCTGAGACGGTTCCGGAGATGGTAGCTCGCTCGCCCTGCGGAAATGCGGAGTAGGCGAGCAAGAAGAAGCAGCCATACATAATAGGACCACGGATTCTGCCGAGAGTCATAGGAACACTCCTTTGCGCAATCTCGCAAGACTATATCGCATCCGCAAGGCAGGTGTCGAACCGCATCGGCTGCGCACCCGGCTAATCAGGGCTTAACAAGCGCGCCGTCTAAGGTTCGGTCCAACGGATACGGGCTCCCATCCTGAATCGGTTCGAGCGGATACTTCGCAGCCAACTGTTCGTTGATTTCGATACCAAGGCCTGGTTTTCCGCTGCCATACAAATAACCGCCTCGAATGTCACCACAGCCGGGCAGCATGTCCCGAGCAGATGGCGGGAAGGCGTTCTCTTCCTGGATTCCGAACGCAGGGCTTGAGATGTCGACGTGATAGGCGGCCAGCTGGTTGACGGGGTCATTATCGCCACCCTCCTGAAACGCAGTCTTAAGACCAAAGACCTCACACAGATTTGCGATCTTGGCGGCTTGGGTTATGCCTCCAATGGCGGAAACCCGGCATCGCACAAAGTCGATCAGCCGGTCAGTAATCAGAGGCAGATACTCGTAGGGATGCGTGAACAGTTCGCCGATAGCCTGGGGTGTCGTACAGACCTGCCGGATGTGCTTGTACCAGGCAATCTGCTCGGGTGGAAGTACGTCTTCCACGAAGTACATCTGCAGCGGCTGTAAACGGCGGCAGAACTCTGCGGCGTTTACTCCTGTGAGATGGGAGTGAACATCATGGCAGAGCTTGGGTTCAAAGCCGAGTTTTGCCCGCACCTGCTCAAACATCCCAACCACGCGCGTCACGTAAGTCTCCTCGTCAAAAGCGGGCGTGTTGGCGCGCCCCTCCGGGCGTGAACCTTGTCCGGCGGGGATGAAGCCGCCTCCGCCATAGCTGCCGAATTGGACGCGGACATGGCGGAAACCTTTCGCCAGCGACTTCTGCACGGAGTCAACCGCCGCGGAAGCATCGCTGCCGCCAGCGTGATCGTAGCAGGGCACGGCGTCCCGGACCTTCCCGCCGAGCAACTCATAGACAGGCATGCCGGCGCGCTTACCCTTGATGTCCCAGAGCGCCATGTCCATGCCGGAGATGGCATTATTATTGACCGGCCCATTGCGCCAGTAGGTCCGCAGGTGGGCACTTTGCCAGAGGTCCTCGATCTGATCGGGATTTTTACCAAGCAGGAAGGGGCGCAGGTGATGTTCGATTGCGGCCACAACGGCATGGGTCTGAAAGTGGTTGCTAGCCGAGCCGATTCCGTAGAGGCCAGGCTCACTGGTTTCAATCTTTATTAACGTCCAGCGATACCGCCTGCCTCCACTGGTAGGGATCACCTTGACATCGGTGATCTTGAGTGGCGGCAAGCCGGTGGTGCGCCGCTGTACGACCTGGGCGGTAGCGGCGGAAATAGCCGGCAGTGCTAAAACAGAGTTCCCAAAGGTTCGTCGAGTCATGATGGTGAAGTGCGTATATATTAGCCGCGCTTTCGCTCGGCTTGGGCAGCTGCATAGAGCGCACGAATGTAGCCCATGCTGTACGACCAAGCTGACTGGCGGCCCCCAGCCATTTCGGGGACATGATCGGCGATGAGATTGCCCCGAAAATCCACATCGACCAGGACCTTCATCAATTTCCACATGTCGGTATAGCCGTTATCAATGTACGTCTCGACGAAGTAAGGAATCGGCGCCGTAACGTTGCGAAAGTGAATCTTCCAAAGCTTGCCCATCTTCGCGAAGGCGCGGGCCGCCTCAAAGACATCCTTGCCTGTCTGCTTACCACCTTCCATCCAGGTTCCGCAGCAGAGGCAGACACCGATGGCGGGTGAGTTGGCGATCTCCAAAGCCCGCACATACCCGTCAAAAGTTCCGAAGATGTGCCGCGGTATACCTCCGAGCTCTGGAACTGGCGGATCATCCGGATGAATACCGATACGAACTCCTGCTTCTTCGGCAACCGGAGCTATCTGACGTATGAAGTATGTGTAGTTGTCCCAGAGTTCTTCTTTCGAGTATTTGCGGCCATGCGTCAAAGGCGCTTCGTAAACTTTATCGCTCCAATGACCTTTTGCCGTCTCCATTTTGAAAGCTCGCGCAGCGCCACCGCCGCGAGTCGTTTCCGGCGCGCTTGACCAGATACCGTTCGCCATGTGGGCATAGGTGATGTAGCCGATGCCCGCTTTCCCTGTATCGCGAATGTACTGTTTGAGCCAGGCGATTTTCTCATCGCGGCCAGGCAGGTTCAACACTACTTCTTCAATATTGCGGTTGTCGTTGTTGGAAATGTTCCATACACGCAGGCCGGAGGCCTCGGCCCGTTTCTTGATATCGAGAAAGTTCTCGAGCGTTGCCCTCCCTTTTCCAGTCTGGACGTTCAGGTACTCGACGCCCATCTGCTTGATCCAGGTCAACTCTTCCGGAGTGACGTTCTCCCCCACCTGCATCGAGATCTTGATGCCCGGAGTAAAAGGCTCCAGCGGCTTGGCTCCAGACACCTGCGTGGATGCGGCCGCCGCCAGGCCAGCCGCTGCGAAAGTTCGTCTTGTTAAATGATCCATGTGACCGTCCTTCTAAAAGATCATAACCTCGGAATTCCATTGTTGCTTGCCATCCTGATAGGGAACCGGCGGCGTATGCACTAGCGTCCGACCCGCTACACTGATTCTGTCTATGCAGGCGCGCGCTTTCCGCATTTTCGGCGTTCCGATTCGGCTGCACTTCACCTTTATCCTGCTGTTCATATTTCTGGTCACCATTGGGGTTACCGGCGATCAGTCGGCCCTGAGCAATGTCCTCTATATGGGCGGGCTCTTCCTTTCGGTGCTGCTGCACGAGCTGGGGCATGTGGCTGTGTCCAAGCAGTATGGAATCCGGACGCTGGAGATTGTGATGTACCCGATCGGCGGGGTGGCGCGCCTGGAGCGGACGCCGAAGCCGGCCGAGGAGTTTTGGATCGCGCTCGCGGGACCCGCGGTTAACCTGTTGATTGCGGCGGCCCTGCTGGGATACCTGACACTTTCCGGGCGCCTTTTGCCGGCCGAAGCTTTGGCCGTTCCTACAAATGCGAACCTGATGCAGAGGATCGGCCTGGGCAATCTGCTACTCTCGGCCTTCAACCTGGTGCCGGCGTTTCCGATGGATGGCGGACGGATCCTGCGGGCTGTGCTGGCGCGATTCAAGAGCGAAACCGAGGCGACGCGGATCGCAGCCTCCGCCGGACAGTTCCTGGCGATCGGGATCGGCATGTACGGCCTGCTGAATGCGCATTTCCTGCTGGTGTTCATTGCCTTCTTTGTTTATTTGGGGGCCGCGCAGGAGAATGCGATCACCACGGGGCGTATACTGACGCACGGAGTGCCGGTGCGCGCGGCCATGGTGACGGATTTCCGTATGCTGCCGCATGGCAGCACCTTACGCGATGCCGCGGATCTGTTAATTGCCACTTCGCAACAGGATTTTCCGGTGGTACTGGGCGAACAGGTTATCGGACTGCTCGGACGAACCGCTCTGCTGCGGGGCATGGCGACAGAAGGACCGGATTCCTTTATTGCCGGCATTATGGATCGAAACTTCACGACGGTGTCGCCCGAAGACGACCTGGCAGAAGCCATCCCGATGCTGGCAAATGCCGGGACGTGCGCCCTGGTGATGGAAAATGAAAAGCTGGTGGGATTGCTGACTACTGAGAACCTATCCGAGTTTCTGATTCTTCGCCGTTTCGGCCTGCAGCCGGCAGGTGCTCGGTGAGCGGAATATAATCCATGGCGCACAAGGTAGTGATTATCGGCGGCGGCTTCGGCGGCCTGTATGCGGCCAAATCCTTCGCGCAGGCGGACCTCCAGGTGACGGTGCTCGACCGGCGGAATTTCCATCTTTTTCAGCCGCTCCTTTATCAGGTGGCGACCGGCGCGCTCTCGCCGGGGGACATTGCATCGCCGCTACGCTCGATTTTGCGCAAGCAGAAGAATACCGTCGTGCTGCTGGGCGAGGCCCTGGATGTAGACGTGGACACGCGAACGATCCGGCTCGACGACGGTACGCGGTTGGCCTACGATACCCTCATTGTGGCGGCCGGAGCCCAAAATCACTATTTCGGGAACAGCGCGTGGGAACAGTTCGCGCCAGGCTTGAAAACGGTGGAAGAGGCGACGCACATCCGGCAAAGAATTCTATACGCGTTCGAGGCCGCCGAGCGCGAGCCGGACCCCGAACAACGGCGCGCGTGGCTCACTTTCGTGGTAGTGGGCGCCGGGCCCACAGGCGTGGAACTGGCGGGCGCACTGGGGGAGATTGCGAATGACACGCTGAAAGAGGATTTCCGCTTTATCCGTCCGGAAGAGGCGCGCATTTTGCTGCTTGACGGCTCGCCGCGGGTGCTGCCGCCATTCCCGCCAGATCTGTCGGAGAAGGCGGAGCGTTCGCTAATTAAACTGGGGGTCAGGACGCGTACGAACGTAAAGGTCACCAATATCGATCCTGGAGGTGTCACTCTGACCGGCCCTAAAGGGGAAGAGCAGATCGCCTCAAGAACCGTTTTGTGGGCCGCGGGCGTGCAAGGCGCGTCATTCGGGCGCAGGCTGGCGGAACGCACGGGAGCGGAACTGGACCGGGGCGGACGAATCGTAGTGGCGAGCGACTGCAGCATTCCGAATCATCCGAACATTCTGGTGATAGGCGACCTGGCGCATTGCAAGGGTAAGGACGGCACGCCACTGCCGGGTGTAGCGCCCACGGCTATGCAACAGGGACGATACGCGGCGCGGCTGGTGCAGGATAGGATCGCGGGGAAAGCCACTCCGCCTTTTCACTACCGGAACAAGGGATCGCTGGCGGTAATCGGCCGCGCGTCGGGAGTGGCGCAGCTCGGAGGCTTGCACTTCAGCGGACTGACGGCATGGCTGCTCTGGCTGTTTGTGCATCTGATGTACCTGGCAGGTTTCCAGAATCGTCTTGTGGTGTTTGTCCGTTGGGGCTTCACCTACATTACGTTCAACCGCGGCGCCAGGCTGATCACCAAAACCGAACTCTAAGGATCAGCGGCTATAATCCACTCATGAGGAAAGCAATTCTCTGTTTAGTCGCGCTGGCGCCGATGGCGCTGACCGCCACCGGCGAGCAGTTGTTCAACGGGAAGGATCTGGATGGCTGGGAATTTGTAGGACGGAATCCTGGAACCAACGGATTTACCGTAGCAGACGGAGCCATTCAAACCGGCGGCGCGAAGGGGATGCTGCTCTACTCGCGCAAGAAGCTGGGGAATGTGAATCTTCACGTGGTTTACAAAATGTCCAATCCGAAGGGCAACTCGGGTGTGTTCATCCGTATCCCGGTCAAGCCGGATTCGGAAACCGTCGCGATCAACAAGGGAATCGAAGTGCAGATTGACGACCGGGACGACGACTACCACTGTACCGGAGTCCTCTACTCGATGACCAAGGCCAAGGCCCGTGCTTCCAAGCCGGCGGGCGAATGGAACACCATGGATATCACGATGCAGGGTCTTCGCACGACCGTAAAAGTGAATGGAGTTCTGGTGACCGACTATGACGGCGTCTCGGAAGTTCCCGCGAAGGTGAAATCGTATGAGCCGGACCGCGGGCCCCGTCCGGAAATGGGCTATATCGGCCTGCAAAATCACGATCCGAGCGCGGTGATCTTATTTAAAGAGATCAGTATCTCCAAGTAGCGGCGGCTAATCGAGCGCGGAGTACTCCTGCTCAATTTCAAATGCCTTGTTGCGGTTTGACGTGACGATCTGTCCACGGTATTTGAGTTTGCCGTTCACCAGCATGTCCACGGATCTGCCGGCGGCATAATCGAAGCCAAGCACGTCGCCCACTTCGAGCCGCATCATATCTTCTACGCTTAAAGTCGGGCCCTGCAGCCTGGCGTCCATTCGGATAGAGGCCGGTTGGATAAGCCGCATTATGCGCGATTGCTCCCCAGCCGTCATGTCGGCCTTGCGGACGCTCCACTGCTGGTCGAACTTCTGCCGCAGCATTTTGATGATGATCGATGGGATTCCAATATTCATCATGCCGGAATTCTCCCCGACCCGGATCTCCATGCTGATCGCCACAAGAGCCTCATTGGGGGCCAGTATCTGCAGGAGCGCGGGGTCCGTCTCGTGAGCCGAGACCCTGAAGTCGAGGTTGGTGACGCTTTGCCAGGCGGCTTTCAGGTTCTGCAGGATGATCCGGAGTAGGCCGTCGATAATGCTTTGCTCGATTTCAGTGACCTCGCGGACGATTTTCGATAGCTTTTGACCAGTGCCACCCAGCAGCAGTTCCAACATCGGGAACACGATTGCGGGATTCAATTCCAGGATCGCGCTGCCCTCATAGGGTTTCATCTCGAGAGCGACCATGTAGCTCGGAGTGGGGAGGCATTCAGCGAACTCGCGGAAGGAAAGCTGCTCCACGGACACCAGGTTCACCATAATGTAGGCACGGATGTAGGCTGACAGGCTGGATGCGAGGCTGCGGGCGAGATTCTCATGCAGGACGTAGAGCGCGTTGATCTGATCCTTAGGAATCCGGTCGGGACGGCGGAAATCATAGGGTTGCGTCTTCGTGGCAAGTTCCCGATCGCTCTGCTGCTGGCGATTGTTGCGGAACACGCTGTCGATTTCTTCCTGTGAGAGGACGCGGTGGGTGGACATCAAAACTCCTAAGTAGGTATCGGCTACCGGGGTATAGTCTGTATCCCAGATTTGCCCGGGTATGGCTAATCCGACCCGGTTACACTGAAATCAGTGCCTACTTTTGCCGTTCAGAACTTTGGGTGCAGGGCTTCACAGGCAGATGGAGCCGCCCTGGAGTCGCAGCTTACCGCGAGCGGTTTCTCGACGGAAGCGCCGCAGCAGGCGGACTTCATCATTCTGAACACCTGTACGGTAACTGCCGCTGCCGATGACGAGGTCCGGCAGACGATCCGGCGGTTGGCACACTTGCATCCGGAAGCCCGGCTGGTGGTAACCGGCTGTTATGCACAGCGGGCGCCGGAAGAGCTCGCGTCGCTCCCTGGGGTTGCGGTGGTAGTGGGCAACTCGCATAAGATGCGGCTGGCGGAGCTACTGGCCGATGAATCCGCTCCCTTTCACGGCGAAGTGCATTCCGGCGACATCTTTGCCCAACATGAGTTTCTGTCGGGGACGATCGAGGATGCGATGGCCGGCCGGTCGCGTCCCAACCTCAAAATTCAGGACGGGTGCAACAACCGCTGCTCCTTTTGCATCATCCCCTTCGTGCGGGGGCGGAGCCGGAGCGCTCCTGTAGCTCGGGTAGTCGAGCAGGTTCGAGCGTTGAGCGAGCGATACAGCGAAGTGGTGTTGACGGGCATCAACCTGGGCCGGTGGGGACGCGAAGCGGGAATGCAAACGCGGCTGGCGGATCTGTTACGAACGCTGCTGGCCGAAACGTCCATCGGCAGGCTGCGGCTCAGCTCGGTGGAGCCGATGGATTTTTCCGACGATCTGCTGCAGCTGATGGCATCCACTCCGCGCATCGCGAAACACGTGCACGCTCCGCTCCAGTCCGGATCGGATACCGTTCTGCGGCGGATGCACCGCAAGTACCGGCCGCGTCATTATGAGGACCGGATCCTGAAGGCCCGGCAGTGGATGCCGGACGCGGCGATCGGCGCGGATGTGATGGTAGGTTTTCCCGGCGAAAGCGAGGCGGAGTTTCAAGAGACCGTGCAGTTCATTGAGCGGCTTCCTTTCACCTATCTCCACGTATTTCCTTATTCCGAACGGCCAGGGACTCCGGCAGCCGAAGCCTCCGGCCAAGTGCCGGTCGAGATACGCAAAAAGCGTGGACGAGCGCTGAAAGAGCTGGCGGCAGCGAAGAATCTGGCGTTCCGACGGAGTATGCTGGGGCGCGTGCTGCCGGCGGTCACGCTGCAACAGCCGGGGCTTGCGATCACTACGAATTACCTGACGATTGAAACAGCCGCGGAGCGCGGAGCGCGACAGTTATTTGAATGCACCATTGGGGCCCTTACCGAAAACGGCCTGCGCGAACAGTCGCTGCTGCCAGTGCTGAGTTAATTCCATGGATACAATCCAAACGCTCGGCTCCGTCCTGGTCCTTGGTTTTGCCGCCGGCATCCGGCTGTACGCGGCGCTATTCGCGCTGGGGCTGGGGATTCATTTTGGAGTGCTGCCACTGACGTCCGGTATGTCGCACCTGGCGGTGTTGAGCGACACGCGCGTGCTGATGGCGACCGGGGCAGCCTGCGTGATCGAATTTTTTGCGGATAAGATCCCCTGGCTGGACAGCATGTGGGATTCCGTTCACACGTTCATTCGCCCGCTGGGCGCGGCGGTGCTGAGTTTCACGGCACTGGGGGACAGCGATCCGGCGCTCAAGGTGATTATGTTCGTGCTCTGCGGCGGAGTTGCATTCACCGGGCACTCGTCGAAAGCGGCGGCGCGGATCGCGGCGAATCACAGTCCCGAGCCCTTCAGCAATATCGCCTTGAGCGCGGCTGAGGACCTGTTTGTGCCGGGCCTGGTGTGGATGGCGTTGCATCACCCGTTGCTGGTTGCCGCGTTTGTGGTGCTGTTCGTGGCTGCCTTCGCCTTTGTAGCGCCGCGGGTATTCCGGGCGATCCGCGCGGAGTGGCGGGCGTTGACGGGCTGGATTTCAGGCAGGCGCCAGCCGGCGGAGTAAGGCTACAGCTCGCGCCGGTTCTCAAGAGATTTCATCATGGTTACTTCGTCGGCGAACTCCATGTCGCTTCCCACGGGGATTCCCATCGCGATCCGCGTAACGCGAGTACCGAGCGGCTTCAGCAGACGGGATAGGTAAGCCGCTGTCGCCTCGCCTTCCACGGTGGGGTTAGTAGCCAGAATGATCTCTTCCACGCCACCTGATTCCATCCGGGTGAGAAGATTTTTGATCTTCAATTGCTCAGGCCCTATGCCGCGCAGCGGCGAGATGGATCCGTGCAGCACATGATATCTGCCGTTGAACTGCCGGGTAGTCTCGATCGGCAAAATATTGTGAGGCTCCTCGACGACACAAATGACCGAGGAATCGCGGCTTTGATCGCGGCAGTAAGAACACGTTTCGGCGTCGCTGATGTTGTTGCACGAGGTGCAGAGCGTGAGGTTGTCCTTGACGTCCAAGAGCGCCTGTGTGAGGCGCTCGACGTCGTCCCGCTTGGCGCGAAGAATATGAAATGCAATCCGCTGGGCGGACTTCTGACCGATGCCGGGCAGGCGTTTTACTTCCTGAATGAGACGCGCGAGAGGTTCGGCAAAATCGGGCATCGATTAGAACATGCCCGGCGGCAGCCCGAGCCCGCCCATGAGTCCGCTCATTTTCTGCTGGCTTTCGGCTTCCACTTTCTTATGCGCCTCGTTGAATGCGGCGAGCACCATGTCCTGGAGCATTTCCACATCGCCGGCGACCTCGGGATCGATTTTTACGGCCAGGCAGTTTTTATGTCCGTCTATTTTGACGGAGACCATTCCCCCGCCCGCGGACGCTTCGACTTTGATTTGCGCAATCTCTTCCTGCATCTTCTGCTGCATTTGTTGCGCCTGCTTCATCATGTTCTGCATGTTGCCCGGTAGTTTCATGTTCTACTCCTTGAGATTACGCACTTGACGGATTTCGGCGTTGGGGAACACTTCCTTGAACCGCTGCACGTCGGGATGAGACAAGGCCCGCTGCGACACTTCGTCTTCGCCTACGGCCGGCTTGGCCAGCGGCGTGCCGGCGGCAGTGGCGGGCGCGGCCTCCCCGATTACTACTTTGACCCGCATAGGTTTGCCCGCTGCCTCCTGGGCGGCCTTACGCAGATCGGTTTCGGTCATCGCAAGCTTCCAATCCTTCGATGTCACAAACGTGAGCTCGCCATTCTGCTCGCTCACGTCGGAATGTTCGACGGCATCGGCCGTGAACAGCATGCCGAGATCGAGGAGGGCTTTGTGCACTCGCGTGCGCCAGTCGCCACTCGCCAGGGAGGGGGTGGGTGTTGGCGGAGGTGCTGATTCGGGCGCGGCGGCCTTGCGCTGGGTATCGGCGGTAAAGGGAGATGGACCGGTCCTGGGGCGTGCCGCGGGTGAAGAAGCTGCAGACGCCGGCGGAACGGACCGCGGCGGCGACGCCGATGGGGCCTGCATCCCTGCCAGCGCTTGTTCTATTGAGACCAGCCGGCCCACATGGACGAGCTTCAGCAGTCCGATTTCGACATGCAGACGAGGCTGCAGGGAGGATTGCAGATCCTGGAAAAGATCGAGCGTGAGCTGCAGGTAGCGCGTGAGGTCCTCCTCCGAAAATCCAGAGGCGATTTCGCGGAGGCGCTCCTGTTCGACGGGCGAAGAGCTGATGAGCCGGGTCTCCTTGCCGGCGATCTTTGCCACCAGCAGGTTCCGGAAGTAGCGCGCGAGCTCGCGGCAGAAATGCTGGAGGTTCTGGCCGTTGCGCTCCAGTTCCTGAACCACTTCCAACATGCGCGCGGAATCGCCGGAGCGCAGGCATCCAGTGACCTGTTGCAGCGCCTCCAGCGAGAAGAGGCCGAGCAGCCCCCGGAGCTCCGAAGCTTTGAGTGTAGATCCGCAGCAGGCGATCGCCTGATCGAGCGCAGAAAGAGAGTCGCGCACGCTGCCCTCGCCCGATTGCGCAAGAACCGCCAGGACCTCATCGTCCGTGGTGATGCCCTCCTGTTCGCAGATCCAGCGCATGCGGGCGACGAGTTCGGCAAAATCGACCGAGCGAAAGCTGAACTGCTGGCAGCGCGATGCGATGGTGACGGGGATTTTGTGAACTTCAGTAGTACAGAGGATAAAGACGACCCACTCGGGCGGCTCTTCCAAGGTCTTCAGCAGCGCATTGAAGGCCTCATTGGTGATCTGATGCGCCTCATCGACGATGAATACTTTATAGCGGTCGCGCGCGGGTCGGTAGCGGATGTTATCGCGCAGCTCGCGCATCTCATTGATGCCCCGGTTGGAGGCCGCATCGATCTCAATCACATCCACACTGTTGCCGGCGGCAACCTCAGTGCAGCTGGCGCAGACGCCACAGGGAGTAGGCGTAGGGCCATCGATGCAGTTGAGACAGCGCGCGATAATTCTCGCTACAGTGGTCTTCCCGGTGCCACGCTGCCCGGACAAGATGTAGCCGTGGGCGATCCGTTTTTGGGTAATGGCGTTTTCGAGAGTAGTCCGGACATGTTCCTGTCCGATGAGCTCGGAAAACTTGGCCGGCCGGTATTTGCGAGCTATAACCTGATAGGACATGTGCGGCGGGTTGGAGCCAATATTGCCAGACCCCGGGTAATCCGCGGCACACAAGCTAAACCGCTACCGTTGCTTCCTTCCGGACCTGGCGGGGTTCGCAGCCGCCCATTGCACGAAGCCCGAGGCCTGACAAGAGACCATGCTAACACGAGGGGAGAGCATCATTGAGGTCTTCGGCTGCCGGCCGGATCACGTCGGCCAGCGGGTTGGCGTGCGCCGCCATCTGGGAGTGAGCAGCGCCATGGCGAGCAGCGATTGACAGGCGCGCTGCTCGCCGTCAATGTGGGCGCCCGGATGGCCGAATCGTCGTCTGCGCGCACTTCTCCTCCAGGTGTTTCAACCGGGCATCGGGCACTTCCTCGACCCGGCGCAACTCGGCGCGCCAGAGGTCGCGCATGTCATCGAACCGCTTGTTCATCCCGTCGAATGGCGCGTTCATGTTCGAGTTGATGCCCGCCCAAACGAGCATGAGCATGATGGTGTTGCACACGATCGGCACGCCGATCGCCAGATAAAGCTGTTGGTTCGTCACCGTCCGCAGCCTTCTTTGAGACGCTGGATTCGCCGCTCGTAACTGCGCCGGCGCCTCATTCCGGGCGCTGCACCAGCCTTTTATAGCTTAGATATTACCGCAAGTACAGCACAGGCGAGCACGGTTGAGCCCTAAGTTCACGGAGCGGAACGCCGCCCGGGAAAGAGCAATAGCAAGACGGCCGTAACTGCGGCTCCCACCGCTCCGGTATAGAACGGGGCCGCGGGGCCGAGCCTTTGCCAGATGACGCCCGCGATGATGCTGGCCGGGAGGGCGGCTATGCCGACAACCGCCGCATGCATGCCCAGTGCGGTGCCACGCTTTTCCATTGGAACCAGATCGACGACGAGCGCGCGGGCCACGCCGTCGGTAAAGCCGGCGTACACTCCATACAGCGGAAATAAGAACCAGAACCAGCTGCTGGAAGGTGCAAGGGCAAATCCCAGGTACGCGAGACCGAAGATTGTTAGTCCTCCCACCAGAACTCTGCTTCTGTCAATGCGGTCGGACAGGACGCCGGCCGGCCAAGCCGAGAGTACGCTGAAGAGATTGTAGAGCGAAAACATCAGGACAACGACGAAAGTAGTTGCACCGAGCTGCCTGGCACGCAGGATGATGAATGCATCCGAGGAGTTCGTAAGCGCAAAGAGGCCAAGGCTCAGCACCAGGCGGCGGAATGCCGGGCTCATGCCGCCCCACTCCAGATGCAAGGGCACTCCGGATCTCCGCGGCGGCCGGCGGGTCTCCCTGGCGAGGAGCACCAGAGCGGTGCTGACGACGGCGGGCAGGAACGCGACGAGAAACAGGCTCCGAAAATCCTGGTGAAAGTAGGCCAGCAGAGGAAGCGCGAGTAATGGCCCAATTACGGCGCCCATCTGATCGAGGCTGCGATGGAATCCGAAGGCGCGGCCGCGGAACTCAGGCGCTGTGGAATCGGCAATCATAGCGTCGCGCGGCGCGGTTCTGACGCCTTTGGCGAACCGGTCAAGCACGCGGGCAGTCAGGACGAGCGGCCAGGCGTGCGCCAGGGCCAGCAGCGGGCGTGTGGCGGCGGCCAGGCCGTAGCCTGCCAGCACGATGGGACGGCGGATGCCGAGACGATCGGAGAACCATCCGGAGAAGAGCTTCAAGATACTGGCGGTGCTCTCGGCGAAGCCTTCAATGACGCCCACGATTGCCGGGGTCGCGCCCAGCGTGGATGTCAAAAAGATGGGAATGATCGGATACAACATCTCGGACGAGATGTCGGTGAAAAAACTCACGAGTCCGAGGATGAAAACATTGTGTGAGATACCAGTAAGCCACGAGGGTTTTCTCATGCCAATGCGAGAATGGTAGCGAACTCCGTACGTATGATCAAAACAATCATTTTCGACCTGGGCAAGGTTATTGTGCCCTTCGATTTCCAGCGGGGTTATGACCGCATGGCTCCGCTGTGCGGCTACGCCGCGGCTGAGATACCCGCCCGGCTTGGTTCCTGCGACCTGGTGACGCGCTTTGAAGAAGGGAAAGTGGAACCCCGGGAGTTTGTAAAACAGCTCTCCGCGATTCTGGAATTAGAGGCCGGCTATGACGAGTTCTGCGGCATTTGGACCAGTATATTTTTGCCGGAGACGCTGATTCCAGAAGATCTGCTGATAGCGCTGAAGCAGAGGTACCGGCTGTTGCTGCTATCGAATACGAACGCGATTCATTACGAGATGGTGAAGGAAAACTATCCGTTACTGCGGCATTTCGATCATTATGTCCTGTCGTACAAAGTAGGCGCGCTCAAGCCGTCTCCGGTAATCTACCGAGAAGCTCTGGAGCATGCGGGCTGCCGCCCGGAAGAGTGTTTCTTCACCGATGACATTCCCGCCTACGTGGAGGGCGCCCGGGAACATGGCATCGATGCGGTGCAGTTTCAGGGATTGGAACAACTGGAGAAGGATCTGCGAGCGCGAGGAGTAAGTTGGTAAAAGAGCAGGCCCCGGAAAGAGCCTGCCCCCTGGGCCATGCAGCCTAGAAATAATACTTCAAGCCGAACTGGATGTTCCGCGGATTCTGCACCTGCCCGGTTATTTGGCCAAAGCTGGTGGGGCTGGTGATATCGCGGCCCGGCGCACCCCAACTCACATGGTTCAATGCGTTGAACAGCTCCATGCGGAAATCGAAGTACTGCCTCTCGGTCACATGGAACTTTTTGCCGACGGACGCATCCATATTGAAAAAGCTGGGAGCGCGCAGGGTGCCTACACCAGCGCTTCCGAGCGAACCCACGGCGGGCACACCGAAGGCGCAAGTGCTGTTGTCCATGCCCGCGGCGCAGAAATCGGTTGCCGTCACAGGACCAAAGAACTGATCCACGGACTGCGAGCTGATTTTATAGGGCCGGTAGGCGTTCGCCCGCACAGTTCCGCGGGGAGTCCGGCCGCCGGTGTTGGCAGAGCTCGCGAACACCGTCACCACGGAAGCCGGAGTGCGTGTTCATGGAGTAGTTCAAACTCCAGCCGCCGGCAATGGCATCCACCGCTTTGTTCCAACCGGAGCCAAACTTACGGTGCGTGCCGAAGGGAAGCTCGTACAGGCCACCCAGGGATATGTTGTGTTGTGCGTCGAAGCAGGCCGGACCGCGATTCCCTCTGCGATTGTACGCGTCCTGCCAGTAGGCGCCTTCGGCGTTGACGGCGCCGCAGCCGTAGTAGCCGAGATTTTCCATGATGCTCTTGCTCCACACATAGAAGCCGGTGAGCTCGAGACCACCCGAATATCGATGGCGTCCGCTGATCTGAAGCGCGTTATAGCTCATGCGGGCGCTGCCTTCCGTGAGCGCGATGTTGCCCACATTCGGGAGTACGCTGGCCAGCGGCCTTCGGTCGCTTGAATTAATCCAGCTGGAAACCGGCCCGACGCCAGGCAGTGGGTTGTTGGCCTCATGCGGAACCACCAGGTGCGTGCCTAACTGACCAACATAGGCAGCCGTCACGGAGGTGGTGGTTGTGAGTTGATACTCGAGCGTGGCGTTGTATTGTTGGGTAAACTGGGGCCGCAGATGCAGGTCCCAGGCTCGGCCCTGGAAGAAGGGAGCGGCGCCCGTCCGCGGACTGTTCAGCACACCCGACGCCGATATGTCACTGAAGCCCGTTCGGATATCGCCGGGGGTGCGAGGGTCATAGTTTACATTCGACTCCAGGAAGAATGGCGGGTTCAGGGGCAGACGAAGATTCGCTCCGGTCCCCTCCATGAAGCTGGACATCGCATAGCCCATCCGGAAGACTACTTTCGAGAAGGGATTCCAGGCGAATCCGACACGCGGCTCAAATTGCTTATAGTAGGGATCGTAGAGTGCGCGGCTGTTGCCGTCTTTGCCGGCGTAAAGCAACTGGCCGGTAGCCGTATTGATGTTCACCTGCCTGTCGGCAACCTCATAGACCGGTTGCGTGTATTCCCAGCGCAGACCCAGATTCACTGTCAGAGTTCGTGACACCTTATAGTCATCCTGCACGAACAGGCCATCTCGCCAATGCCGGTGCCCCCACTTACCCGTCACGGAGCCGCGTCCCTTTGCGGCCAAGGTGTTCAGCAGAAAGTCTCCATAGGGGATGCCGGAGTATGTTCCATCGAAGGTGAACGAGCCCAAAGCACCGTTGTTACCGGCGTAGTAGCGATTCTGCCGAAAACGGATTGCCTGTCCCCCCATCTTGAGCATGTGTCTACCTTTCTGCCAGGTCAGGTTGTCGGCATACTGAATTTTGTTGTCCACGGTCGATCCAATGGCAGCGCCAGTGCCGACGGTGCTCAATCCGCTGCCGAGCGTGACCGAACTCATGCCGGCGATGGGTTGTCCGCCGGCAATACCAAACTTCGAATTGCCATCCAGCCCCAACTGTCCGCTCCAGTCGTTCGGGACGCCTTCATCGATGCCAACACGGGTGTATCCAAGCCGCACCTCATTCACCAGAGATGGAGTGAACGTGCGTGTCCAGGTGAGTACCGCGCTCATCGTTGGCGCTATGTTGATACCCGGAAGCAGAACCGGGAGAGCAGCCTGGCTGCCGCCTTGTTCGTAGCGGCCGATGGACCACCGGGCTGAAATGTTGTCTTTGTCATTTGGCCGAAAGTCGCCTTTCGCATCCGCTTGGTGATTCACCAGCTTGTTTGCCGAAGTCGATATGTAGTTGCTGCTGATACCCAATGTGCCGGTTCCAAGGTTATTTGGAGCCGGATACAAATTCGGGCCGCTGAACAGTTTTAGCGCCACTGGGTTGGTGATCCGGTTGAGGGGAATGATATTCCCGGGGAATGGAGTTCTTGAGGCGAGATCCGGTCCAGTCAGGGGGTCCCGCACGACTTGATTCGATTTGGTAAGAAAGTCGGATAGGTCCCCTGTGCGCCATGCCGCAGGCGCGACGCTTGCGGTAGCCGGTCCGGAATCCCGCTGCTGTGTTCCTTCATAATCCACAAAGAAGAACGCCTTGTTGCGGATCACCGGTCCGCCTAGCGTTCCCCCGAAGATGTTACGCTTGAACGCGCGTTTGGCCACCCGATTCCGATTGTTGAAATATCCGTTTGCATCCAGTTTCTCGTTGCGCAGGAACTCGAACACATTTCCGTGAAAGTTATTGGTCCCGCTCTTGAGGGTGGCGTTGACAATGGCTCCACCGACATTGCCGAACTCCGAAGAGCCATTCCCGGTGATCACCTTTACTTCATCGAGCGCGTCGACGTTCGGCTGATAGCCGATACGGTTATCGATAGAGTCGTTATTGTCGATGCCGTCGAGGAGAAAGTTATTGGTCTGTTCACGATTTCCATTCACTTGGGGGCGGCTGCCCGAACCCTGAAAACGGCCCGAAGTGTTCATTGCATTCGGACTGGTCGAGATCGCACCTGGGATCAGCATCGTCAAACTGGCGAAATTGCGGCCATTTAAAGGGATTGAAGTGATCCGCCGGGAACTCAATACGTCACCGGTTTGGGTGGATTCGGTTTGCAGAATCGGCGCGAAATCGTGCACCTCAATGATTTCGGTCAACTGTCCTACCTGCAGCGAAAAGTCCACGAGCCGTCTGATTGACTTCAAGCGTGAATGGACCAACTACCGTTCGCTTGAATCCCGCGCCCTCCGCGGCAACCGTATAGCTGCCGATCGGCAGGAATGGCAGGTTGAAAATTCCCTCGTTGTTGGTGGTCGTCTCGGTGGCGACATTCGTCGACGTATTTGTTGCAGTGACTTTTACGTTCGGCACAACAGCGCCGGACGTATCTGTCACTGTGCCCGTCAAGGCGGCGGTAATGGTTTGTGCAAGGCCTACGTGGGCGAGCGAGCAGATCAACAGAAAAATGGAAGCGAACCGTACTCTCAACTCCATGTGTGTATACCCCTTTCACGGAATCGTAACAGTGATTGATGGCCGTGCAATCAATTTTGACGCCATTTGGGGGCGGCTACCCTTTACTCAGTCAGAAGAAATTAGTGAGATTAACCTGCGGCAGGCATTGGTAGCGAGGAGTACCGGCGCGCTCTCAATCTAAAGGAGAGAGGCGTCCAAACGGACGTCGGCGACAGGGTCAGGGATCCGGATATCGAGCGCCGTCCGGCTGTCTAGATACGAGCGAAGAGTATCCTCGGAGCCATCAAAGAAACATTCCACCAGCTGCTGGACTGCGAGCCGGCGGAGCGAGTCGCGCGTGAGTAGAGGGGAATACACGAAAGAACGCCCCACCTTTCGTCTCCCGACTCCGCCGCGGCGGACCAGCCGGTCCAGAACCGTCATTACCGTCGTATACGCCAGCGCCCGGTCTTTGGTCACCACCTGGCGAACCGCCTTGACGTTGGCTTCACCCAACATCCAGAGCGCTTTGAGGCACTGCAATTCGAGCGGCGGGGGAATTTCTCGAGAGGTCCGTTGATTAGGCATCAGGAACCTTCTTTAAAGCTCCTTGCAGCATTTGTGCAAAGTGTGAGGACGGAGGCGCAGCGGTCCTCGGTGCGGCAGCCGCGTGAGCGATCGGCTGCGGCGGCCGGGGTTCCACCGCCGGTGCGGGCGTATTGTCGAGAAACCGGAGTTTCTTGAGGACGGATCTTTCCAGGGAGGGACTGTACCCGGTCCAACAGCCATCCACCTGACGATCCTTCTCCAGGAACGCGCGCATGGTCTCCATCTTGGCGTCCAGATTATCCAGGTGATGCAGAAGCAGTGCTTCTGGAAAGGCCGGCAACTTAGGCGAGCCATACTCCAGCTCGCCATGATGACTGACAATCATGTGATCCAGCAGCGTCCGCAGCTTGGGTGGGAAGCCTGGAAGAGAGCGGACCTTATCCTCTACCATTCGCAAGGCGATGATGATATGACCGAGCAGCTGACCCTCGGTCGAATAGCTAAAACTGCGGTCGTAGGTAAGCTCGTAGATTTTGCCGATGTCGTGCAGAATGACACCCGAAATCAACAGATCCAGGTCTATTGTGCGATAGTGCGCCGCCATCATTTTAGCCAGTCCGCAAAGCGACACCACGTGCTCCAGCAGACCTGATAAATACGCATGATGAATGTTCTTGGCGGCAGGAGCGATCTTGAACCGGCGCGCGATTTCAGCGTCAGCGAAGAGCGCTTCCATCAAACCCTTCAAGTGAACGTTCTGCATTGCGGCCACATACTGCTGCAGCTCAGCGAACATCTCATCGGGATTGCGCTGTGAGGCGGGGAAGTAATCGGCCGCATCGATGGTGGCCGACTCCTGCCTTTGCAATTTATGCAGCGTCAATTGGAGGCGGTTTTGATGCACCTGCAGCAGTCCACGCACCTTGAGAAAATCGTCGCGCTCGAAGCTATCCATCACTTCGGTGACGTTGTCCCACATCTTGGCGTCGATTTCGCCTGTTCGATCACCCAGAACGAGCGACAGATAGGGCTCGCCGGTCTTCTTCTGCCGGATGTCTTTGTGCTGCACCAGGAACACGGCGGTGATCAGCTGGTTCGGCTGCAGCTCGCTAACGTATGGAGATTTCATCCCGGCTCTATTTGCTCTTCGAGGTGGTGTTCATCTGGGTTCCCGGGACGGGCATCATACCCAGCAGCCGTCTTTTGCGCACCCGATTGGCGACCTCCTCCTTGGTAACCGTCTCGGGCTTCAGCTGAGCCGGATCCTGCCAGGCGGTATTTTTTCCGGGCGCGGCGCCGCTGTCGAGGAAGCCAGGCTTGATCTCCAGGAATGCTTCCTGCCGCAGTTTTGTCAGGTACTCGCGAACTGCCGGAGGCATGCGCGGCGAGTAGAGCTTCTCCATAATCTCGTTTTCCACTTCCTCGAGAGTTGCCAGTCCGGCTTTGTGACGCTCCTCCACCTTGACGATTTCGAATCCCGATTTCACGCGGATGGGATCGCTCACAAAACCGCGTTCCTGGTTGAAGACCACCTTTTCAATCTGCGGATCCAGTTCGCCGCGCTTGAACGGCGGCAGCTCGCCAAACTCGGCCTTGGTCGCGGCCTCAGAGTTGTCGCGAGCCAGCTCTCCGAATTTTTCACCCTTTCGGGCTCGGGCAACCAGATCCTTGGCTTTCTTCTCAGCAGCTGCAATTCCCTTCTCGTCCTTTCCCTCGGTTGAGACCAGGATTTCGCGCAGGAAAACCCGCTCTTCGCGCATGAAGTCGTTTTTGTGCTCGTTGTAATACTTCTGGACCTCGGATTTCGGCACGGAAATTCTGCCGCCGACCTCCTGGCGAACCACGCGCTGGGTCAAGATTCCATTGCGCATGTCGGCCTTGTAGTCTTCGAGGGATTGGCCCGTATTCTGACGAACGAACTCAGCGAACTTTTCCGAGTCGGCGATGGCGCTTTGGCGTTGGATGTCGGCCAGGTTCCGGCTGACGTCTGGATCGACGTTGATGTTTAGCTCTTTGCCTTTTTGCACCAGCAGAAGCTGATCGATCTTGTCACGCAGCAGATCCTTGCTGCGCGCAGCCACTTCCTTTTCCAGCACGCCTCCATTGGCGCCGCGCGCCCGGAGCTCGGCTTCCATTAGCTTCCCGGACCGGTCCACCTCAGTGCGCGTAATGATATCACCGTTAACTTTTGCGATGATCTCTTCGACGATCCCGATATCGGCCGCGAGCGCGCAGGTTGCCGCCGTGAGAAACATCGTAAAGCCAAATAACTTCATATAGCTTCATTGTACAACTACAGCGGTAGAAGGCGGCTTATCGAGACAGGTGGGGGGAGCAATCGCGCGGTGTTCAGGCGCAGCCTTCAGATTTGGTCAGCATTCGCCCTTAGATGCAGCCCCGGGCCGCTTGCGCTGAGTTCTCCGCGCCCGCTACATTTGGAGTTAATTTCGTTCTACAAGGGGGCTACATGACCAAACTCACCGTTGCCATAGTGTTCTGTCTATCCAGCCTGGCTCTCCGGGCGCAGACTCAATTGAAGCCCGGCTTTGATATAAACGCACTCGACCGCAAAGCGGATCCCTGCGTGGATTTTTATCAGTACGCCTGCGGCACTTGGCTGGCGGCCAATCCCATTCCTCCCGACCAGTCTTCGTGGGGCCGCTTTAGCGCGCTGCTCGAGCGGAACCAGCGAATTCTGAAGGACATTTTGGAGACAAGCGCTGCCAAGACCGCAAAAAATGCCGGCGACGGCAAGGTCGGCGATTATTATTCGTCCTGCATGGACGAACAGGGAATCGAAGCCCGCGGCACAGCTCCGCTCAAGCCTGAGCTTGACAGGATTGCCGCCCTGGCGGACAAACCGGCGCTGGTGGATGAGCTGATACGGTTACATAAGCTTGGGGTAAACGCGCTCTTCAACCTCAGCTCCGGCCAGGATTTCAAAGACTCCACCGAGGTGATCGCCCAGGCAGATCAGGGCGGGCTCGGGCTGCCGGACCGGGACTACTACTTCAAGCAGGATCCCAAGTCGGTGGAGACCCGGGGCCAGTATGTAGGGCACGTGCAAAAAATGTTCGAACTACTGGGCGATTCCCCTGAGAAGGCGGCTGCCAACGCCAAGGTGGTAATGGCGATTGAGACGGCGCTTGCCAAGGGGTCGCAGGACCGAGTGACGCGGCGCGATCCGGCGGCCACTTATCACCGCATGAGTACAAAGGAGCTGCAAGCGCTCTATCCGTCCTTCGCCTGGCCGAAATACCTGCAAGGCGTGGGAGTTCCGCGAATTCAGAGCCTGAATGTTGTCGCGCCGGATTTCTTCAAGCAAATGGACTCCCAGATTCAGGAGGTGGCACTGGAGGATTGGAAGGTTTATCTGCGTTGGCATTATCTGTCGGCGTCGGCCCCGCTGCTACCGGCTCGTTTCGTAAACCAGAATTTCGAATTTAGTGGCAAGATTCTTACCGGCGCCAAGGAACTGAAGCCGCGGTGGAAGCGATGTGTACAGTTCACCGATGGGGATCTGGGTGAAGCGCTGGGACAGAAATATGTGGAGCAGACCTTCGGCGCCGAAGGTAAGGAACGGACACTGAAGATGGTGCACGCATTGGAAAAGGCGCTGGAGCGCGACATCGAACGGTTGTCGTGGATGACGCCTGCCACCAAGAAGCGCGCGCTGGAGAAGCTCCATGCCATTACGAATAAAATTGGCTTCCCGGAAAAGTGGCGCGATTACAGTGCACTGACGATTCAAAAGGGGGACGCGCTCGGCAATTCCACGCGGGCGAACACGTTTGAGTTTCAGCGCCAGTTGGCGAAGATCGGCAAACCGGTGGACAAAACCGAGTGGTTTATGACGCCTCCGACCGTGAATGCGTACTATGATCCGCAGCTGAACAACATCAATTTCCCCGCGGGCATTCTGCAGCCGCCGTTCTATGACAACAAATTGGATGACGCGGTAAATTTCGGGGGCATCGGCGCTGTGATCGGACACGAGCTGACGCACGGATTTGACGATCAAGGCCGGCAGTTCGATGCCAAGGGGAACCTGGCCGACTGGTGGACCGAGGCTGACGCGAAGGAGTTCGAGCGCCGCGCCGATTGCGTCAACAAAGAGTACGGCGAGTTTGCCGCCGTAGGGGATTTAAAGCTGAACGGAAAGCTGACGCTGGGCGAGAATGTTGCCGACAACGGCGGACTGCGTATCGCCTACATGGCGATGATCGATACATTAGCCGGAAAAAGCCAGCCTAAGATTGACGGGTTTACTGCGGAGCAGCGCATCTTTCTTGGCTGGGGTCAGATCTGGTGCACCAATATGACAGACCAGGCGCTCCGGCTCCGCACACAGACCGATCCCCATTCGCCCGGGCGCTACCGTGTGAACGGGACCGTATCGAATATGCCCGAGTTTCAGAAGGCATTTGCCTGCAAAGCAGGACAGCCCATGGTGCGCCAGAACGCTTGCAGCGTCTGGTAGCAGCTAGTGCAACTGCCAGTGTTCATCGAAGAGGCCGGCGCGCACTACCTTCCCGTCGGCCTTTCGGATAATGGCGTAATCTCCCAAACGTGGATAGAGTAGGGCGTTTGTGCCGCGAAAATCCGCGTCGTGAAACGTGTGACCGCTGTTCAGGACAACGTAGCGGCCCGGATGCAACGGATTGGGATAAATCATCGTTAAGGTGTGATCGGCCGCCGAATAGCGATCGCCCCCGGCCACGATATCGCCGCCTGACCAGCGTATCGGAAGCTTGGGCGCGATCTTTGCGATCCACGTATTATTCGACGGGTCACCGAACAGAACGAGGTTGTGCGTTGCCATGTCTTTGTCTGTAACGCTGGCGGCATCTTTCATGGGAAGATCGGCTCGCAGCCACTTGGAATATTCGCGTTGGAGTTGCTCCGGTGGATTTACCGCGATAAAGGCATCCATGAATGCGTCGTCGATGGGACCCTGGAGGCCGTGCTTCTTGGTGAGCGATTTGGACTCTTTCGCCTGCCTCCACTTCCCGTTGATCTTCTCAAGTGTGGACCCTTTGGCCAGCTCCTGCCCGTCGATGGTGATTTTTCCGGCATCCTGCAACGTGATTCGCGCGATGTTTTTTGTCGAGAGAGTAGTCCTCCCCTGTTCGCGCGTGGCGTCGACCTCGGCACGCTGATACATCTTCTCCAGTTCGTCCACCGTGAGCCAGAAACATTCGTTGTAGCGGGGCGTGTATGTCACGAAACGAATGTGAGCGGGGGGCGTTCTGCCGGCCGCCACGGCCTGATCGATGAACTTGTCGGATTCCTTCTTGCTTTCCGGATGGAACTTGTGCGCGGTTCCCGGGCCTACCAGAAACAATGCCTTTAGGGCGGTTGGCTTCAGTCCTTCCCGATCCAGTTGCTCCTGGATGTTGCGGCTCGCCTGCAGTTGGGGATCGATCTCGCCGCCATACCCGACAAACGGAACGTTGACGGCGTTCAAGGCGTAATCGACTGCATCGTATATGTGCAGTGTGGAGAGAACATAGCCGGGAGGGTCCTTCAACTTGGCGTACTTCACCGTCTCAGTGAAGCCGGCGCCCGCCTCCACGGCTGCCCAGCGGCTGGGATAATGCAAACCGATGTGCCACGCCCCGGCGCCGCCCATGGAGAAGCCCCGGAGTACGATCCGGTTGGGGTCCACGTTATAGCGGGAGCGGGCAGATTCAATCGCCTCAAAGATGTCCGTCTCGCCGGCCCAGCGATAGGCGTTGTTGGTCCGGCCGAAGACTTCCATCACAAGGTGCTTTTCCGTAGCCGGCTTGTCCTTATTGACAATAAAGCTGACCTCATTCATGGTGGCGGCCCGGCCGTGAAGTACTACATCCAACCGCGCGGGGACTGCCGGGTCATACGAGGCCGGGATGGTCATCACGTACGGTTGGACGCTGCCATCAATGCGGGACCGGTAAGCCCGGGCGACTCTATTTTTGGCAGTGGTCCAGGATTTTTTGGTATCCGAAGCTCGCGCCAAACCCTCGTCTAAGACGGACAGGGTGTTCTGCAGGTACGCCTTGGTATAGAACTCGGCGGGGTCACGAAGCATCCAGTCGGCCGCCTTGTAGTAGATCTCGACATCGGGATCATCGCCCTTCATGCTCGATTTCAACTCGGCCATCTTCGCGCGAATGCCAGCCACCTCCCCCGGAGCCGGCTTGTAGGGACCTTCCGGCGTCTGCGCCAGGAGAGCGCCGATGAATACTCCTAGAAATACTCGATGCATGTTACCTCGTGCGGAAGCGCTCGGAAAGCTTTGCCATCTGCTCGTCGAAACTCGGTTTTTTCGGCGGCGGAGGGGGTTGGCGTTTCTGTTCACGTGGACGCGCGGGAGCACGCTCCTCCAGAGCCTTGATGGAGAGGGAGATGCGCCGGGCCTTTGGATCCGCCGCCAGCACTTTCGCCTTTATAATCTGCCCGGCCTTCACTGCCTCGGCAGGCTCCTTGATGAAGCGGCTGGAGATTTCACTTACATGAATCAGGCCGTCCTGATGGACGCCTATATCGACGAACGCGCCAAAGGCGGTGACGTTGGTCACGGTCCCTTCCACAATCATTCCGGGTGTGAGGTCGGCGATAGTCTAAACATCATCGCGCCATTGGGGCGCTACGAATTTCTCCCGCGGATCGCGGCCCGGCTTGCGCAGTTCCTCGCGAATATCAGTGAGCGTGTAGATGCCTACTGCCTCGGTCTGAAAGCCTTCGATTTTAATCTGCTCAATCAGTTCCGGCTTTGCGATCAGTTCAGGAACCGCGACATTCAAAGAGGACGCAATCCGCTGCACCACCATGTAGGATTCCGGGTGGACGCCCGTCATATCCAGGGGATTATCGCCTCCCCGGATGCGCAGGAAGCCCGCCGCCTGCTCAAATGTCTTGGGTCCAAATCCGGGAATTGCAGTGAGTTGAACGCGGGAGCGGAAGCGCCCATGCTCGTTGCGGTATTCCACGATTTTTTGCGCGGTG
>DATLBY010000014.1:0-7239 GCA_035526665.1 Bryobacteraceae bacterium | reverse complement strand
CTGTTCTTCGATGAGATGGTGAATACGTTTGATCCGGATGCCTTGATCGTGGGCGGCGGCGCTCTCGAGACAAGTGATGAGTTTCAGCGATGGTTTCTGGGCGAGATTCGCGCGGGCATGCCGGTACAGCGGGAGGAGCAGGCGGATATTCCGATCCATGTCATGCCGAACGGCGACACCGCCGGTGCGCGCGGCGCGGCTATTGAAGCGCTGCAGCTTGCCCGCCGGACCGCGCTGTTCTCATAAAGCGAATACATCGCGAATCTGCGCCAGGAAGCTGGTTACTTTGGCCCGGGGATCGCCTGGGCCCAGCGCTTCGAACGGCAGTACGCCGCGATAGCCCACCTTGTCGATGATCGCCTTCACTCGTTTCAGGTCAGTGGGCACTTCCCTGGCGCCGTAGCCCACATTTTCCTTTAATTGCCAGGAAATCGCATACGGCAAGAGCTTTTCAATCTCGGCGTAGGGGTCGCCCTGGCGAAGACTCCCGACGTCGAGGATGTCGCCAAACCAGCGAGATTTCACCGCCTGGATTACCCGGATTGTTTCATCGGCTGTCTTCAGGAAGTCATTGTGCTGCTGCAATCCGATGATGACGCCATGGCGGGCTCCGTACTCGGCGCACTCCTGGAACGCGGGAATCATCCATTGGAGCACCTGCTCGAAAGTTTTTCCCTCAGGTCTGATGCGCCCTGAGAAGACCCGGATCACGGGCGCTCCCAATTTGCCGGCGACCTCAATCCAATCCTTTACCATCTGCAAGTCACTCTTGCGGGCGGCGGCATCGTCGACCGCGAAATCATTGCGCACTCCTGTGCCGCTGAGCTGGACGCCGTTCAGGAAGGCGAGCCGTTTCAGATTGTAGATATATTCGTCGGGCGGCGCTTTGGGGTAGCCCGGGAAGTAGTAGCCGGTGGCGTCGAGCGCGTCCACGCGCTGCTGGGCACAGAAGTGGATCACGTCCTCCAGCGTCATGCTGCCGGCGCGCAGCGGCTTGTCAAAGGAGTACGCGTTCAGCGCGAGTTTGAGTTTCACACCTGGCTGGCGGGCCACAGGCGTTTGGGCAAAACCGGCGGCAGGGGCTGCAAGCATTAGCGAACGCGCGACAAACCGGCGGCGTGAAAGGGGGTATTCGGTCATCGATATTTTTCCTGTCTACTTCTTCGCGGCGGGCGGGACAGTCCAAAGGTAAAGCCTCTGGCTTAATCCTGTGTAGTCGCCGTCGTCTGTGCCGCCGGATTGACCTACAGTCGTTTCCTTCTCCGCTTTCCAATCTCCCATATCAAAAGTATTAGAAACAATCCGGGTGCCCGGCTTTAAATCCTGCTGCAGCTTGGGAAGAAGCTTTAAATTGATATGCGGCAGCAGAAAGAGCGTAACGACGGTGGCTTCATGAATATCCGCCTTGAAGAGATCGTTTTCTTCGAACCGCACCAGCGACTCGACACCCGACTTTTTGGCATTTTCCTTTGCTTCCTTGATACGCTGCGGGTCGATGTCGATTCCCACGCCGTGAGTGCCATACGTTTTCGCGGCTGCGATCACGATACGGCCATCGCCGCAGCCAAGATCGTACACGACGTCGCTGCTTTTCACTCCGGCGAGCTTCAGCATTTCCTGAACCGCTTTTTCAGTGGTCGGAACAAAAGGGACGTCAGGTAGCCGGGAGGGCGCGGCCGTCTGTGCCGCGAGCACTCCAATCGACAGAATCACACTGAGAAGGTACCGCTGTGGTAGAGTCTTTCCGAGCATTTAGGAAACCTCCCGTCTCCCGCGATTATATGCAAACCGCCGGCCGCCTGTACCAAGTGTTTTTGCCGCCAGTTGAAGCTGGTGGCGCTTTACGGTATACATCGAGATCCATATGAACCGGCGATCCTTTCTCCAATTGTCCCCGGCGGCCGCATTCGCCGGCCCTGTAACCGTTGCCGAGGACGATGCGAAGAACGTGAAGCTCTGCCATCGCCTGAATGCACGGCAGATCACGGATGACGACCTCCTGTTTCTGAAGCAGATTGGACTGCGATGGGTGCGGCTCGAGTTCGGCGAGCAAAATACTTCGTTCGAAGATCTGCGGGCCGCCCAGGCCCGATTTGCCCGCTTCGATATCCGGATCTTTTCCGGCGTTCACTACGCCTACCGGACGCTGAACGTGCAGCTTGGACGGCCCGGCCGCGATCGCGACATAGAGAGTTATCAGCAATTCCTGCGCGATCTGGGCAAACTGGGCATCCCCGTCGCTTCTTACGATTTTCACCCAGGCAATACCTACACGACGTCCGAAATTTTGCGGCGCGGATACAAGACTCGCGTATTCGACCTTGCCGATTTCCGGAATCGAGTCGAAAAGAGAATGTTTGATCGCGAGTACTCGGCCGACGAGATGTGGGCCAACTATACCCACTTCGTCAACGCTGTGCTACCGGTAGCTGAGGAGGCAGGCGTAAAGTTGGCGCTGCATCCGGATGATCCACCGGTGGCCAAAATGAATGGCGTCGCCAAATTGTTTACCAATTACGCCGGCTATCAGCGGGCGGAACAGATCGCCGGCGGGAGCAAGAACTGGGGGCTAACGTTTTGCGTCGGTACCTGGTCAGAGGGCGGGGGTGCCATGGGGAAGAACATTTGGGAAATGATCGGCGATTTTGGGGGACGCGGCAAGATTTTCGAAGTGCATTTCCGGAACGTCAGCTCTCCTCTGCCGCGCTTTGAGGAGACCTTCCCGGACGACGGTTACGTGGACATGTACAAGGTGATGAAGGCTCTGCGGCAGGTGAAATTCAATGGAGCCGCCGAGCCGGATCATGTGCCGCAACTGGCGGGCGATTCCGGGCTGCGCCGGTCCGGAACGGCTTACATTATCGCCAATATGCGCGCTATGCTGCGCCGCGCCAACGAAGAAGTAGGGTAGCGCTCTCCGCGCCACCCCGATCCACATCAGATTTTGTCCGGCACGTTGTAGGGTGCACGGTAGTTTCTCGAAACGTAACGATTCGCCTCGGTATCGCCGCCATAGGTTTCGGTCTTGCCGTCAAACTTGAGACGCCGCCCCAGACGATAGCTCGTGTTCGCCATGTGGACCATGGCCGCGGAGATGTGACCCTCCAGAATGTCCGCCGTCTGGTCCTGGATGTTGCGGGACCTCATTGCCTTTTGGAAATTGGCCATGTGCGCTCGAGTGTCCGGTTGGTCCGACTTGCCCGGATGCTTCATGGATTCACCCGGCTCGCGCTTCTCCCCGCGGAAAATGCGGAAGTCGTTGTCGTCCACCACCATGTAGCCGTCACTGCCGAAGAAGATGTTGCCGATGAAATTGGGACCTTGCACCGGGTCGAGTCCCCCTTCCCCACCCGTGGGCAAGCCGCGCACCTCGAAAACGATTTGCGCATCTCCATAATCGAAGCGAGCCAGTTGGGTATTCGCGGTCTGCTGATCGTCGTCGTACAGATACTTTCCGCCGGTGGAATCGGCGCTCAGCGGGTGACTGGTTTTGCCGAGCCCCCAGCGCGCGATGTCCATTTCGTGAATCCCCTGATTGCCGATGTCGCCGTTCCCTGTATCCCAGAACCAGTGCCAGTTGTAGTGAAAACGGTTCGCGTAGAACGGGCGCATCTCGGCTGGCCCCAGCCACATGTCGAAATTGACACCCGGGGGAACTGGGCTGGCCGCTTCGTGCCCAATGGAGAGACGCCGTTTATAGCAGAGACCTTTCGCCATGTAGAGCTTTCCGATCGCGCCTGTATGCAGCAGTTCAATGGCGCGTATTTTATGCGGCATGGAACGGCTCTGTGTCCCCACCTGGACGATGCGCTTGTATTTACGCGCGGCATCCACCTGCTTGCGCCCCTCGAAGATGTTGTGCGACGACGGCTTCTCGCAATACACATCCTTGCCGTGCTGGCAGGCCCAGATGGTCGCGAGTGCGTGCCAGTGGTTGCATGTGGCGATCGAGACGCCGTCGATTTCTTTGTCTTCCAGCAGCTTGCGAATGTCCAGATACGTCTTGGGCTTCGCTCCCTGCAGTTTTTCCGTGAAGGGAACGGCCCGCTCGGCCACGGCCTGATCAATATCGCAGACGGCGCCGACGCGGGAGTCCGGCAGAGTAGCGTATTCACTCAGGTGGTTCCGCCCGCGGCTGCGCACACCTACCACGGCCATGTTGATACGGTCGTTCGCTCCCAGGATGGGCCGGCCAGCCGTTGCTATGGCGGCGCTCGCTGTAAGAAAAGTACGTCGATTCATTGAGGTTGTGACTGCTCTCCTATCCGATTGAACTCAGGCAAACAAAGACATCACGGGTTTCCCCTTGCCATCTTTGGTGACGTGAAACGGGCGCTTCTCCACTTCGTAGGCCAGATTCGGCGGAATGCCCATCGCATAGTACATGGTCGCGTGCAGATCTTCGATGGTCACCGGGTTCTCTAAAATCTTGCACGGACGCTCATCGGCCGTCTTGCCGTATAGAAAGCCTTTTTTGGTCCCCCCGCCGAATAGCAGGACGCTGCCGGCCTCGGTGAAATGCCGGTGCATGCCATAGTGTTTCGGCTCTGTCATCACGTCAGGTTGATGGATGGAAAACGCTTCCGGCGCCTTCTTGTCCGGCTTGCCTTCGGTCATCATATCCCGCCCGAATTCACTCGCCAGGACGATCAGTGTACGATTCAACAGTCCACGCTCTTCCAGATCGCGGACCAGTTGCGCCACCGGCGCGTCAATTTCTCGTTTCATGCCGATTGCCCGCTCGTGACCGTTCTCGTGCGTGTCCCAGTGGCGGAAGGGAACGTATTCTGTTGTGACTTCGATAAATCGGGCGCCTGCTTCAGTTAAGCGGCGCGCCAGCAGACAGCCCAGTCCGAAGCGGCCGGTGTTGTAGATGTCGTAACTCTTCCTGGGCTCAAGCGAAAGATCGAAGGCCTTGGCAGACGGCGATTTGAGCAGCCGGTGGGCATTCTCAGCAGCGCGCAGCAGACTCTCCTGCTGGTAATCGCTACCTTCCCGCAGGATCGGGCTGCTCGCCATCAACTTACGGTACCGGTCGTATCGCAGTGCGAAACGCTCGCCTGTCATGCGCGCTGGTGGACGCACGACGGCCGCCGCATCCTGTGGATCGGAGATGAAAAACGGACCGTATTCGCTGCCCAGAAACCCCGCGGTGTGAAAGGCCTTTACTCCGTCGCTCTCACCACCGATCTCTAAACTCTGGCCGATATCGATAAACGCCGGCACGTCGGGGTTCCGGGAGCCCAGAGTGCGGGCCATAAACGCACCCATGTGAGGCGCGGCTACGCTGGATGGCGGAGCGTAACCGGTATGCCAGTGATACTGATGACGGGAGTGCAGTATCCGGCCCAGATCGCCTACCCGGTGGGTGCGGATCAGCGTTCCGCGATCCATCACCGAGGCGATCCGCTCCAGTCCCTGAGACAGTTTTATGTTGTCGACAGCCGTGTCGATGCTCGGAAATGTGCTCAATACGGCGGCCGATTCCAGTCCGCGTTCAAATGGCGTATAGCGTTTCGGATCAAAGGTCTCAGTCTGGGCCATGCCGCCGGCCATCCAGAGAAGAATCAAAGTGTCGGCCTTGGGCGCGATCTTCTGCACGTCCGCTGCCCAGAGAGGCCGCGGATCAGTTCCCATCAGGGCGGCGAACGTCGCTCCCGCTGACGCCTGCATGAAGTGCCTGCGGTTCAATGTGCGTGCGATATCGCGAATCGGATCTTGCATAGACTTTCTCAACGTATAAATTGAAACTCGGGCGACATAAAGATGGACCACAGCAGATCCTGAAGTCCGCCGGCATCCGGGTGCTGCCCGAGAAGTTCGCGCGCGACCTGCATCTCGCCGGCGGCGGGATCCCGCGCCAGGGCATACCGGTAAAGTTGCGTCACCAGGCCCTCTGCCTGGAAAGGGCAGGGATCGGTGGCAATTGGTGGATCGGGCTTCACACGAACAAGCCGCTCCAGGTCGGGCTCTTCGTTGAAGACAAAGAATCGCAGCCGAGGCCCGATGTCATCGCGCACCGAGGCCTTGTCCACGCCCACCACGGCGCGAAAGCGTGTAAAGCCACGGTCCGCGATGTCACACACGAGACGGGCCGGTACGGCCGCAACCAACGCATTGTCGAATGTTTCGGTTTTGATTTGCAGGGAACGCTGGGTGAAGCGTGAGTCTTTCACCACATCCGCGAGCTTTACCGTCCCGGATGGGCCGGTTAGTTCGGCGCCAGCCCATCCCGCCACAATCAAGCTCGGATTGTACGAGTTGGTATCCGTCATCAGCAGCCACAGCTTCCGGACGCCGCTAATGTCGATATCGATAACCGCCTTACTCGACGTCACCACGCCACTATCGAAAAGGTTCGCGGGTGCGGGCGGAGCCTGGCCCAGCATGCGTTTTGCACCCTGGTAAAGGAGCTTGTTCAATGTTGCGCCATTTGCCAGCTCCAGCAATTGCAGAGTGGTGGCCTCCTCGTTGCGCTCCGTGATCACCTGGTCGCGTATCGGCCTGCCCAGCGCGGAACTCAGCGCACTCGCTTTGAACATCCAGTCGCGTGCCAAGACTCCCTCACCCGCGCTGCGCGGAGCCAGAATGCGCCACTCGCCCGTAATCGTCGAAATGGAATCTATGAATTGCTCGGATGTCATCCGCCGGTAGACCGGCCCGCGGAAGACAGTAGTGTGTTCCGGCTTAGCGGTCCCGCGGCTGGCAGGCAGCGCGTAGGCGGTGGAGGTCAGGATGCGCCGCAGTAGGTGCTGCATGTCATACTGATGCTCCACAAAGTCGGCAGCCAGCCAATCCAGAATGTCCGCGTCCCAGGGTTCGGCGTCCATGTCGTCGACATTCTCCACCAGACCCCGGCCGAATAGCTTCTTCCAGATGCGGTTGACCAGCGTCCGGGCAAACCTGCCGTTCTCCGCTGATGTGAACAGGCGCGCGGCCGCGGCGCGCCGTGCGGCCAGGGGCGCCGCTGCGTCAATGCCGCCCAGTTCGGGGTACAGGAACCTCGGGCGGGATGTCTCCCCCGTGGCCATGTCACAACGGTAAATGGGCAGCTCTTTCTCGGAAAAGAAGCTCGCCATACCGTAGGCATCTTTTAACTTCCAGTTGCTGATAAAACTGTCGTGGCAGGAATTGCACTTCAGGTTTACGCCTAAAAACACCTGCGCACTGTTCTGCGCCGCTTGCATAGGCGGCAACTGGCTGGCGCTGACATCACCGCGCCAATTCACGCCGATCAAA
>DATLBY010000013.1:0-8291 GCA_035526665.1 Bryobacteraceae bacterium | reverse complement strand
AACTTATACACGATCAGCGATGCGCTACGCCTGGCGGACCTGGTTGTGGGAGCTGTCCTGATCCCCGGTGCGTCGGCGCCAAAACTGGTGCGACGGGACATGATCAAAATGATGAAGCGCGGTTCGGTGGTGGTGGATGTGGCCATCGACCAGGGTGGATGCTTTGAAACCTCGCATGCGACAACGCACACCGATCCTACCTATTTCGTCGATGGCGTGCTGCACTACTGCGTTTCCAACATGCCTGCCGCCGTCCCTCACACCTCGACCTTTGGCTTGACCAATGCGACCTTTCCCTACTTGTTGCAACTCGCGAACAAGGGTCTTAAAAACGCCTGCCAGGAAAGCCAGGCCATCCGGGAGGGCGTGAATACCTATGCGGGTAATATCGTGTACCCCGCCGTCGCTGAATCCCAGTCTCGTCCCTGGAAGCCTCTCCACGAAGTAATGTAATCTTGGGCGATGCCCCCAGCTGCCGCCGGAACCCTCTCCCGCCGCGACCTGCTAAGAAACCTGGGCGTTCTCTCCCTTTCGTGCAGTCCGCTCGGCGCACAGCCGGACCGGCCGAACATCGTCATCATCCTGGCCGACGATCAGGGCTGGGGCGATCTCAGCATTCATGGCAATACCAACCTGTCTACGCCAAATATTGACTCCTTTGCGCGCGACGGCGCGATCTTCGACCGCTTTTTCGTCTGCGCTGTGTGCGCTCCAACGCGTGCGGAGTTTCTCACGGGACGCTATCACGCGCGCGGAGGAGTGCGCGGCGTCTCAACCGGCGCCGAGCGGCTGAACCTGGATGAAAAAACGATCGCCCAGACATTTCAGGCAGCCGGCTACGCGACCGGTGCGTTTGGCAAGTGGCACAACGGAACGCAGTTCCCTTATCATCCGAACGCGCGCGGCTTCGATGAATACTATGGCTTCACATCGGGCCACTGGGGTCAATACTTTGATCCCGAACTCGATCACAACGGTAAGCTGACGCGCGGTAAGGGATATATCACCGACGATCTGACCAGCCACGCCATGGACTTCATGGCTGCCAACCAGTCGCGGCCGTTCTTCTGTTATCTCCCGTTCAATACCCCGCATTCGCCCATGCAGGTGCCGGACCGCTATTTCGAAAAGTTTGCTCACTTCAACCCGGCGTTGCGCGCGACCGTGCCCGAACAGGAGGACATTCCGATGACCCGCGCCGCGCTGGCGATGTGCGAAAACATCGACTGGAACGTGGGACGGGTCCTCAAGAAACTCGACGAGCTGCAGTTGAAAAACAATACGATCGTGCTGTACTTCAGCGACAACGGGCCGAACAGCTGGCGCTGGAACGGCGGCATGAAAGGCCGTAAAGGCACGGTGGACGAAGGTGGCGTGCGAGCACCGTTACTGATTCGCTGGCCGGGACACATCCGCGCAGGCACACGGGTCGCGCAGATCGCCGGCGCCATCGATCTCTTGCCGACTCTATCGGATCTGGCCGGTATTTCGGCAGCCGCCGGCAAGCCGCTGGACGGCCGCAGCCTGAAGCCGCTGCTTACCGGTTCCCGAACGGAATGGCCGGACCGCATGATCTTCTCGCTGCAGGCCAAGCGCATCAGTGTACGGACGCAGCAGTTCCGGCTGGACCCGGCCGGTCAGTTGTTCGATATGGTAGCCGACCCCCGCCAAGCTACGGACATCAGCCGCGACAAGCCGGAGGTGGCAGCCAAGCTACGCGAAGCAGTTGCCGAGTGGGGTAAGGAGATGCTGCCACTGGTCGGCGACGACAACCGTCCCTTTCCGGTGGGCTATGCACCGCTCACCCTGCTGCCCGCGCGCGATGGTGTGGGCGAGGGTGGCATCAAGCGAAGCGCCGCGGCTCCCAACTGCTCCTATTTCACCAACTGGAGCCGCATGGAGGACCGGATCAGCTGGGATGTGGAGGTAGGGCAGCCTGGGGAATACGAGGCAGCGCTTTACTACACCTGCGCCACTGCGGACGTGGGATCCAAAATCGAGCTCAGTTTCCTTGGGGCCAAAGCGCAGACGAAAGTCGAGCCGGCGCACGATCCGCCATTGATTGGTCAGGAGCACGATCGCGTGGAGAGAAAAGGCGAGTCGTACGTCAAGGATTTCCGGGCGCTTTCCCTGGGCTCGATCCGGCTGCGGAAGGGCCGGGGCAAGCTGACCCTGAAGGCGCTGACGATCACCGGTAAACGGGTGGCCGATGTCCGGTCATTAGTGCTTACTCGCAAGGAGACCCGAATATGAATCGGCGCCATTTCTTATGGAGCGCGGCAGCCTCCATCGTGAGCGCGCTCCGGGCGGCCGGCTCGCCCATGCCGCTGGGATACAACACATACTGCCTGCGATCGCTCCGGTATAACGACCAGCAGCTTCTTGATTTCGCCGTGCGCCATAAGCTGGATGCCATTTTTCTGCAGGACTCACTGGATCCACGGGCGCAGGACCCCTCTCATTGGCCGGAGGTAAGAAAGCAGGCGGCCGACCTGGGCCTGCACCTGGAAACCGGCGGCGGCGCGATCCTGCCGAAAACTCCCGGGGCATTTCCCGCGTCGGTGGAAACTCTGCGGAAGCAGATTGTGCGGGCGAAGGCGCTCGGCTCGCCACTGGTTCGGGCGTTGCTGGCTTCAGACCGCGCTTCCTTGCCGCCCGGATCGATTGACGAGCATATCGCCACCGCCGTTCGGCTGCTGCAAACGGTGCGGTCTCAGGTAATGGATGCCGGTCTGAAAATCGCGATCGAGGTTCATAAGGATCTACAGGCCTGGGAGCATAAGCAGCTGATTGAGGCGGCCGGCAAGGATTTCGTCGGCATTTATTTGGACACCGGCAACCCGGTCTTCGTCCTGGAACACCCGCTGACGACTCTCGAAACGCTGGGGCAGTATGCGCTCACTCTGCATCTGCGGGACTCCATCGTCTACGAGCACAAGCGGGGCGTCGCCGTCCAATGGGTTCCCCTGGGCGAGGGCGTGGTCGATTTCCAGCAGATCCTGGCGCGCGCCCGTGAGCTCTGCCCCCATGTTTTTGTCTATATTAAGCCCATTACCGGCCGTCCTCCGCACGTGATTCCCTATCTGGAGGAGAGCTTCTGGAAGGCCTATCCGAGGGCTCGCGCGGGCGACCTGGCCCGATTCCTGGCTCTAGCGAAAAACGGGCATCCCTATGAAAGACCGGTTGTCATCGAAGACCTGCAGGATCGTCCGCTACCGGAGCAGTTCCGCGCGGCGGTCCAGTTTCAGCAGCAGGATCATATGGAGCGCAGCATTGCGTATGCCAAGAACACGTTGGATCTCGGCATTCGCTGGCGCGCGTGAGTGGAACGGCGCTAAGCTTGCGAATTGAAGTGCGATTGCAAATTATTTCGAGGAGGCAACATGAGTGCCAGTGATTCCCTTACAGCTCCCCTTGAGGGAGCCGAATGCCGTGTGATCGGCGGCGTGCAGCTCGACGTGGTGCGCGCCGGTGCCGGACGTGTTAAACGGGTGGTCTACCCGCCCGGGTTCCGCTGGTCCACTCACATGAAGCCGATTGTGGGGACTGAATTGTGCATGCATGCCCACGTAGGATTCCTGGCGCGGGGCCGGGTGCATATCAGCTATGCGGACGGCTGCGTGCTGGAGTTTTCCGCTCCGCAAGTGGTGGCAATCGATCCAGGGCATGATGCCTGGGTGATGGGCGAGGAGTCGGCTGTCCTGATCGAATTCGATTTTGAGGGCGATACCATCGAGCGGCTCGGAATGCCGGCGGTTCACCGGCATTAGCTCTCGGTAACGTCATGTTTACCCGGGTCAGGCCCACGGACCCTGCCCGCTCGCGGAACATCAAGCCATAAACAAGGTGGCAAAACTGCCGTTTGAGCCCTCGGTGCCGATCTCACGCGCCCGGCTGAAGCCAGTTCGCGGGACGGGCATTGTAAAGTCCTGACTTGCTTGCAGGATACGCGGCCGAGAGCTGTCGACCCTGCCGGACCTTCGGTAAACGCTACGCCGTCAGCGAGGACCTACTCGGTGGCCGGCCAGAGCTCACCACTGAGGTTGTTATGCGCCCGAACCTGCGGGAGGGGCCCACATCTGCAACGGGAACGCTCGGCTCTCGATCTTCGGCGACCGCAAGGTTCCACGCCCCGGGCTGTCGCGCACTATGCCGGGGCATGCCTGGCTGAATACCTGCGCGGCCGAACGCATGTACGGTTTCTCAGACGCCGAACGCAGACTCGGGAAGCCTGTATTCGTCCATCGCGGCGGCAACTCTCTCGATGTTGCCGAAGAGGTTCTGGTTTTGGAAGTTGTCGCGTAAGGCCGGCGCGAT
This sequence comes from Bryobacteraceae bacterium, assembly GCA_035526665.1. Lineage (GTDB taxonomy): Bacteria > Acidobacteriota > Terriglobia > Bryobacterales > Bryobacteraceae > DATLBY01. The sequence goes on along the minus strand of DATLBY010000013.1, from coordinate 3,974 downwards.
GCGTCGAACCCGTTCCCATACCAGACCCAATTCGCTGGAGTTCTGCATGAATAGGTCCTGGTGCAGTATCCCGCGAATGACAAAGGAAGCCGCCATTTCCCAATAGCTGACCACCATCCGAAAGGAGGCATTTTCTTCGGAGCCGCCTGGGCAGAGCTTGTCAAATTCCTCCAGGGTGCCGGCACGAAAATTCCTGGTGAACCAGGTGCGGGCTGTGCGCATTCTGTCATCACGACGAAGTTCATACAGTCGAAGCAGAAGGGTGGCGTCTTCGTACGTCGCGGGCCTTGGTGATTTGGATCTCTTCCCAACCATTCTCCGGCCTCCCGGTCCTTCGAGTTTACCCGATCAATTCAGAGGATCTGCCATGCCATTTCAAGAATGAGGGCACAGGAATCAGGACGATTGTACACTCAAAATCCGATCGCCGCCGGCAGCCAGAAAAGCACCACTGGCCTCGCGATGTCGCCTTTCAACAGTGTCGAGAATGCCGGTAAATCCCGGGTGCGAGCGAAGGTGATCGAACCAGGGGTCGCGAGCTATCGCGGGAAAGCAGACATGTCCCAGCTCGATAACCTCTTGAAGGATTTGCAACGCCCGATCGTGCTTGCCCAGATAGGCAAACTGCCGTGCGAAGTAGTATAAGCTTTCCGGATCCCGAAAACGGTTCCCGATATAGCGCTCCGCCTCGTGCACGCTGACGTCGGACCTGCCCTCCAGAAGAGCCAGCAACGAGGCACCGGCCAAGCGGATCAGGGGAAGGGCCAATTCGTCCTGCAAGTGCTTTCGGAGCATCTCCAAAGCCTCCGCGTGCCGGCCCAAATGCCATAGCGCCAGAGGATGTATGTAGAGGGAGTCGCCCCCCGAGCTGGTCGAGAGCACGCCGAGGTAATCGCCCATCATGAAGTGGGTGTGGGCCACGCTGGTGCGGATATGCGGATCGAGTTGGCGCGCCTGCTTGTGCGCGGCAAGCGACGCTTCAAGCAGCCCACAGTAGCGGCAGACTTGCGTGAGGCCGGCAAAGAGCTCCAAATCATTGGTATTGATCGCTGCCCGTGCCAGCAGTCGCACCATGGCATCATGTGCGCGGCCAATGTCGGCTTCCAACTGGGCGTAAATGTAGTGAGCCAGCGGAAGATCGGGATTGAGCTGGAGAGCCCGCTCCAAGGCATTCTTGGCCTCAACCAGATCTTCATCCGGGTGGCCACTCCACTTGGCGATCAACCGGCAACACCGGCCCAACCGGGCCCATGCCGGAGCGTAATGCGGATCCTCTTCCAAGCAACGCTGGTACAAGCCGCGGGCGACATTCATTTTGGCCCACTCGTGGTACAACTGGTTGCCGCGCAAATAGAACTCGTAGGCGATCGCGCTGGCCGGTACGTCACGCTTGAGCCGGCGATGCTCACGAGCTGTCAGCGGGAGCGAAAGCGATTCCACGATGCGGTTCACGAGTTCGTCCTGCAACTGAAAAATGTCCTGAATCGCAATCTGCGATGTCTTGGCCCAGATCAGAGTGCCGGAGGGCGCCTCCACGAGTTGCGTGCTGACGCGTAACTGGCCGCCTGACGCCAACAGTGTGCCGGTCAGGATGGTGTCCACATCCGCCTCCTCCGCGATTGTCTTCGGGTTCGAATCGCCGGTGAACCGCGCTGCGGCCAGGCTGGAGCGCACAATCAGCGATTCCAGGCCTGACAAGGAGCTGGCGATTGCATCCGCCAGACTGAAGGAGAGGAAATCGTTTTCCGGCGACGGCCGTAGAAGCCGAAAAGGCAGCACGATTAGCCGGCTCACCAGGCGGACGCATGGGGTGACGTTGAAGTCCTCCATTGCTAGCAGCGGACGCAGCTCCGCCGCCAGCGCATCGGCCGATGCATAGCGCCCCCGCGGATCCTTCGCCACTGCGCGGTGAACGATCTGATCGATTGCGTCAATGGCTGGCGAGCCGCTCAGGGTCGGAGGCTGTCCGTACAGGATTGTATGAAAGATTTCCGTCCGCGCACGGCCGGCGAAGGCAGGTTTGCCGCTCAACATCTCAAACAACATCGTCCCGACCGCAAAAAGATCCGAAGCGGGAGTGGCCGGTTTCCCCAGCAATTGCTCCGGAGACATGTAGTTCGGAGTTCCAACCACCAGCCCGGGGACGGTGAGCTCGGTCTCAGTCATTTCGGGTTCCGCTCTGGTGAGATGGGCGAGTCCGAAGTCGATGAGCTTGACGCCATTCCTGGTGAGGAAAACGTTTGAGGGTTTCAGATCGCGGTGAATCAGCCCCTTCTGGTGGAGTTCCTGCAGAGCCGCGAGTATGCCCAGTGCCACTCCGGCAGCGTCTCTGACAGGCAGGCACTTCCGTTTGATGCGGCCTGCCAGCGTCTCGCCTTCCAGCAGTTCCATGGCGATGAAGTGCTGGCCGTTGTGCTCCCCGACTTCGTAAATGGTGCAGATGTTGGGGTGATTCAGGGCGGAGGCAGCCCGCGCTTCGTGCTGAAATCGCAGGAGAGATGTCGGATCCTCACGAAGAGATTCCGGCAGAAACTTAAGTGCCACCGAGCGGCCGAGTGTGAGGTCCTCGGCTTTGAAGACCACCCCCATGCCGCCCGCACCAAGTTTCTCCAGGATCCGGTAGTGAGAAACACTGCCGTCAGCCATAGATAAAGATTACTGGAGAATACCTTCACATGGGGGACGCTTTTCAACGTTGGTTCTGAGACGGCCGTTCCCGACACCGAAATCCCTGCGAGGGTACGAGACCGCCGGCATGTTGGGACCGGACTCGATTCATGTCTGCCCGGAAGGCTCGCTTCGGCAACCCATCCGCGACGAAGCAATTCACTTGGTCGTGTAGTCGATTCGTCGGCATGCTCCTCCCCCTCGTGCCTTGTCGCTCAGCGTTTACCGACGTACTTGAGGCCCATCATCGGGTGATTCGGGATTGGGGGAGCCGAATGCCATGTGATCGCTGGCGTGCAGCTCGAGGTGGTGCGGGCCGGCGCCGGACGCGTAAAAGGCATGATGCCTGGGTGATGGGCGAGGAGCTGGCTGTCCTGATCGAATTCGACTTTGAGGGCGATACCATCGAGCGGCTCGGACTGCCGGTGGTTCACCGGCATTAGCTCTCCGTGAACGCGGATCCACCTGCATCACCCCCCCCACGGATCCTACTTGCTTGCGGTGATATCAAGCCAGATGGGGGAGCTTCTGTGTCGAATTAAGTGGCTCGCGGCGGCACATCGGGCGTGCTGCTACAGCCAAGTGAACGCGCTATACGTCGAGGCCAACCGAGCGCATGAGCTCAATCGCGTTGCTTTTTTCGACAATGCCCGGCCGCATACGATAGTCGAAGGCGATCCGCCCATTCTCCAGATGGTCTTCAAAATGGACGTTCGCGGCATGATCTCCCAGGGATTCCACAATGTGGGCCAGCGCCAGGTCGTGCGTGGTCACCAGCCCGATAGCTCCCTTTTCCACCAGGCCGCGCACCAGCGCCTCGGCCCCAATCAGGCGGTCATGCGAATTGGTGCCGCTCAGCAGTTCATCCAGTAGGAAAAGAAGCGGCGACTCGCTTCCCGCCAAATCGACGATCTGCCGCAGACGCGTAATCTCGGCATAGAAACGGGACTTGCCATCCTGCAGAGAATCCTGCACGCGCATGGAGGCGCCGATGCTGAGCGGGGAGATGCGAAAGCTCTTGGCGCGCACCGGCGCCCCCGCCCAGGCCAGCACCGCGTTCAATCCTACCGAACGCAGCAGAGTGCTCTTGCCCGACATATTCGATCCGCTCACAAGAAGCAGGCGCTTGCTTCCGTCCAGGCGAAGATCGTTTGCCACGGTGCCTTCCACGGGCAACAGGGGATGCGCGAGACGCTCGGCGGCGTAGAGCGGCCCTTCGGTCACGAATTCGGGAAATGGATCGGCGGGGTGCTCAGCGGAGTATCCGGACAGGGAACACAAAGCCTCCAGTTCGCCGACGGCGGCCA
>DATLBY010000012.1:0-6797 GCA_035526665.1 Bryobacteraceae bacterium | reverse complement strand
ATCCATGCGGCGATTCCGCCGGCTCATCCTGGCCGTTATTTTTGTGATCCTGGCTGGAGTCGGAATTACGTACAAAGACAGACTGCTGATGCAGCACCGGAACGCGCCCGCACCGGCACTTTCTCTACCCGACAACGTCAGTGCCCAGGCAAATGAAGGTTGGGTATTCACACAAACCGACCCGCACGTCGAGATTCGGGCCCAAGCGTTCCGGCAGATCGCAGAGCCCGCCCGATTCGAATTGACCGGCGTCGAGATCCACTTTTTCCATAAAGACGAGAAGACATACGACCAGGTGAAGAGTGAGCACGCCGCTTTCAGTATCGGCGATTCGTCCCTGTTCTCAGATGGAGAAGTAGAGATCACCATGGGCGTGGCGGCCGGAGAACAAAAGGCCGGACGCCTGCTGCACATCAAATCGTCCGGCGTACGATTCGACAGCAAAACGGGCAAAGCAACTACCGAGAAGGCTGCCTTCTTCACCTTTGATCGCGGGGAGGGCTCCGCGACCGGCGCGGAGTATGACCCATCCACCCGCGAACTGCACATGACCAAAGACGTGACGCTCAAATGGAACGGCAAGACTCCGAAAGACAAAGCGATGATTATCAATGCGGGGTCTGTGATCTACAAAGAGAGCGAATCAAAGGTCTACCTGTCGCCCTGGACAAAATTCAAGCGGGACACGCTCTCGATGGATGCCGCGGAATCGACTGTCACTCTCAAAGACGGCGTTATTCAGTTCGTGGATGCGAAAACTCCGAAGGGAACCGATCGCAGCGGGTCCCGGCAGATCGATTATTCGGCCGACCGTATGCTGATGCATTTCGACGACGACGGGGCCATTAAGATTATTACCGGCGAGCCGAATGCGCACGTAATCGCTTCCAGCGAAACGGCAAAAACCAGCATCCAAACAAATCGAGTGGACATGGAATTCGACACGTCAACCGACAGCAGTGTTCTGCGGAAAGCCACCGCCACGGGCGCGGCAGTGGTGGAGTCGCATCCGGTTGCCAGGGGAAATGCTCCGTTGCCCGAGACCAGGATTCTGAAGAGCGAATCAGTGGTAGTGTTCATGCGAAGCGGAGGGCAGGAGATCGAAACCGTGGAGGCGCTCACGCCCGGTAGTATCGAATTCGTCCCCAACCGCCCGGGCCAAAAGCATCGCACCCTGAAGGGCGACAGGATGTGGATCGCCTATGGCCCGCAGAATCAGATCCAGTCCTTCAAGACTATTAACGCCTCCACCAGGACGGATCCGGAGCAGGTGAAAGGTAAGACGCCACAACCGCCCTCGCTCACGTGGAGCAAGAATCTGCTTGCCGAGTTTCAGCCCGGATCGGGACAACTGACGAAGCTCGACCAGTCCGGCGAGTTCCGCTTCGAAGAGGGTGCACGAAAAGCGTACGCCGATCGCGCGACGCTGGAGCAGACGAAAGATCAGATCACGCTGGACGGCTTGGCCAAAGTATGGGACCCAACGGGCTCCACCGCGGGTGACAAGATCGTCTTGAATCAGAAGTCAGGAGATTTTGACGCCATTGGCAACGTCAGTTCCACTCGAATACCGGAGAAGAAGAAAAAAGACGCCGGCGCGGGCATGCTTTCCGGCGATGATCCACTGCAAGCTAAAGCGGCGCATATGACGTCCGCGGAGAATAACCAGAAGGTCCGGTACGAAGGCCGCGCATTACTGTGGCAGGGCGCGAACAGAATCACAGCCGAGCGCATTGACATCGATCGCAAGTCGGGCCTGCTTCAGGCCACCGGCAATGTTGTAAGTGAACTGCTCGACCGTTCCGGCGACAAAAAGGTAGCGAAAAAGGATGGAAAAGCAAGCGAGCGGAAATCAGCGGCGGTTTTCACCGTGGTTCGCGCCCCGGAATTGACCTACTCGGATAAGGACCGAGTGGCTCATTACACCGGCGGCGTTGTGCTGAATCGGCCGGGAATGGTAGTAGATGCACGTGAGCTCCGAGCGTTTTTGAAAGATTCCGAGGGCGAATCCAGCCTGGAGAAGACAATCGCCGATGGCGCCGTGAAAATTGTTCAGACGGCCAAAGACCGGAGGCGTACCGGGACATCCGAACATGCTGAATACTACGTAGCTGAAGAGAAGGTGTTTATGCAAGGCGGAGAGCCGCAGCTGGTAGACACTCTGCGAGGAACTACGCGGGGCGCGCAATTGACCTATTTCTCCGGTAATGATAGGCTTCTGGTTGACGGCGTAGAAGCTCAGCCTGCCGTCAGCAAGATCCACAAGAAGAGTTGATTCACTTAATCGAACTGCATGCAGATCCTCCAAACCCGCGATGTATCTAAAACCTACCGTGGGCGCAAAGTGGTGGATGACGTTTCTATTTCCGTGGAGCAGGGCCAAGTAGTGGGTCTGCTCGGACCCAATGGAGCCGGCAAAACAACCTCGTTTTACATGATTGTGGGCTTGATCAGTCCTGATTCCGGCCGCGTGATGCTGGACGATGAGGACATCACGGAGCTCCCCATGTACCGGCGGGCCCGCCGCGGAATCAGCTATCTGCCGCAGGAGCCTTCGGTATTCCGCAAGCTATCCGTAGAGCAGAATCTGATGGCGATTCTCGAGACTCTGTCGATGTCGAACCGGGAACGGCAGGACCGGATGAACGAACTGGTGGAGCAGTTGGGTCTCGATAAGGTACGTCGAAATAAGGGTTACGCGCTCTCCGGCGGGGAGCGGCGGCGTGTGGAAATCGCGCGATCGCTGGCGATTAACCCCCACTTCCTGCTTTTAGATGAGCCCTTTTCCGGAATTGACCCGATCCAGGTGCTGGAGCTGCAAAAGATTATTTTCGATCTTAAACGATCGGGAATCGGTATTCTCGTCACTGACCATAACGTACGCGAGACTCTGGCCGTTACAGATCGCGCCTACATCATTAACAACGGCAAGATTTTCCGCGCGGGGACTCCTGATGCGCTTGGCCGCGATCCCGACGTGAAACGCGTGTACCTGGGTGAGTCTTTCCAGTGGGTCCACCCGGGCGGCTACACGAATTAGCGATTACGGACCAGGCGAATTTCCGCACGATTATCCTGCGACACGTAGTTCGAAAATTGCTGTAAGTGTTCCGAAGCAAAGCGTCGGTCGTAAATCGGTACAGGTTCATGCCCGGCGCTGATCGTTGCGCCATGCACGCTTTTTTTCCTCAATCTGTGCTCGCACTTGATCGATCAGCTCATTGCTGGATTAATTGCTCCAACTCGGGCTTCAGAGGAACGGTCATGACTGTACGGTAAGCCACGCGGGAGTGCCCGCCAACTACACAGCTCCACAGGCGGAAGCCGCTGCAGTTATCATCTTATTTGCGTATGAAAATAGTTGTGCTTGATGGCTACACGCTGAACCCCGGCGATCTCTCCTGGGACTTGCTCCGAGGCCTGGCGGAAGTAATCGTTCACGACCGCCTGCCGGCCGGGGAGGTTGCCCGCGCGGCCGCTGACGCGGATCTCGTTCTCACCAATAAGACTCCTTTGCGGCAGGATGTCCTAGAACAGCTTCCGAAACTGCGGTACATCGGGGTGCTCGCAACCGGTTACGACGTCGTGGATGTGGCAGCCGCGCGGAGCCGCGGCATCACCGTGACGAATGTGCCGGCGTATGGAAGCGCCTCGGTAGCACAACTCGTGTTCGCACTTCTGCTGGAGCTCTGCCATCACACCGCCCTGCATAGCGAGATGGTGCGCCGCGGCGCCTGGTCGCAAAATCCGGATTGGAGCTTCTGGAGAACGCCGCTGATTGAACTTTCCGGCAAGACTCTGGGCATCATCGGCATGGGACGTATTGGGAGTCAGGTTGCACGCATCGGCAGTGCCTTCGGCATGAAAACTCTAGCGGCCAGCCGCACTTCCCGTGAGGGCAGCACCAGTCTTGAAGAGTTGCTGCGAAAGTCAGATGTGGTTTCGCTCCACTGTCCCCTGACGGCGGATACCAGGAGCCTGATCAACGCCGAGCGTCTTGCGCTGATGAAGCCGGCGGCATTTCTCATTAATACGGCCCGGGGAGCGCTGGTGAACGAACAGGATCTGGCGGACGCTCTGAACCAGGACCGCCTCGCGGGCGCCGGGATTGATGTGCTGCCCGTGGAACCACCTCCGGATAGCCCACTATTCCGCGCTAAGAATTGCATCATCACTCCGCACCTGGCATGGGCTACTAAAGAGGCGCGAACGCGTCTGATGGACGTCGCATGCCAGAATGTGGCTGCGTTCTTAAACGGCGCACCACAGAATGTAGTGAGTTGACCGGCATCCCGTGCAGAGGATTCCATCCGGCGCTTCCATCTGCAAAGATCTGGCCGCCTTGATGCAGCGTGAGTGGCTGGAAAATTGTCTGAACTAGCGGACGCGCAGGCGCGGAGCGTTAGCGAGTTGCTGCGCACCATCAGCGAACACATACGAGGAAGTCATGCAACCGGCCGCTAATCGGATCTTCCTGCTTTCGCCGGCAAATACCGGCGGTAAGCGCGCGGCCATCCTACTCAGTGAGAGGGCCGGTTTTGAGCTTGCGGTGCGTTTGCGCGAAAGCGCAGCGCGGCTGGACGAGATCTACAGCTTCGTCAGCGGCTTGTATTTCAGGGGCAAGGCTGCTTATGCGCGCACGTTTGCATCCCCACCGCCGGGGACGGAGGGCGCCTTTGTAATCACCCCTGGCCGCGGCCTGCTTCCCATGGAAACCTCCATTACGGTTGCGGAACTGCGGGAGATCGCGGCCGTTCCCATCGATCTCCAGAACTCGCGCTACCGTGAGCCGATGGAAGACGACCTGCGCAAGCTGGATGAGGCGGCGGGTCCGCTCTGCGAGTATGTGCTACTGGGTAGTATCGCCACTCCGAAGTATGCTGAGCTGCTGCTGGATCGTTTCGGTCCCCGAGTGCTATTCCCTTTCGAATTCGTCGGACGGGGCGATATGAGCCGGGGCGGACTTATGTTGCGATGCGTCCAAAGCCGCTCGGAACTCACGTACGTTCGCGCCAACCAAGCGGTTCGCAGGGGCCCCAGACCGCCTAAATTGCCGCGCCGCTGAGATGGCGGCTGCTTCCGGGTTAGTCAGAAGTTGAACCGGTCGATATTTTCTTTAGTGAAAACGAAGGGGAGACCCAACATCACATTGTCGCCCTCGACTCGAATCCGGCCGAGCCGGCCTGCGTTGAGTTCGGTGGAGCCTTGGCGCAGGCCTCCCTGAATGAGCGATTGTGCCGCCTGCACAGTCAGGTAGCCCAGATTCCTGGTATCCCACAAAACCACGGAGCGAATGATGCCGGCATGCACGTATGGCTTGCACATATTTGGAAGAGAGAGGCCCGTGACGCGGACGTCTAACCGTCCCGACTGCTTGACGGCCTCGGCAACTCCGGGTACCGCCGGGGCCGCGATGGCTGCAATCGCGCGTACGTCCGGATAGACCTTCAAAATGGTTTGTGCCTCCGCGAAGGCACGATCGCGGTCACCTTCACTGGGTTGAATCGCGACTAAATGGATCTCTGGATACTTGGCAGCGATATGCTTTTTGATGAAACGAATCCAGTCATTCTGATTCGCCGCGCTCAGTGAGCTGGTCACGACGGCGAAAGAGCCCTTGCCGCCAAGAATCTGGGCCACTTGGTCGGCGATAGTATTCCCTATACCTTCCGGGGTGGCTTGGTTAATCAGAAAATCGCGTGCGTCGGGCTCCGCGTCCGCGTCCCACGCCAGCACCTTAATCCCGCGCGAGCGAGCCTTACGAAGAACTGTGGAAATAGCTGCCTTATTCTCGACGCTGACGGCGATAGCCGCGACACCGCGAGTGATCCAACCCTCGACCACCTCGTTCTGCTTGGCGGGATCCAGGTCGGTGGGGCCGTCCCAGAGTAGTTGGACATTGAGTTCCCGTGCGGCCTCCTCGGCTCCCTGGCGGCAGCTAATGAAGTAGGGATCGCCCTTCTGTTTCGGCATCATGCCGATCTCCGGCCGCGCAGCCACAGGCTGTTTTCTAAAGTGCGATGTGGCGGCGGCGGTGACGATCGCGAGGACAAGAACGGATCCCAAGATTGCCAGTAAGCGTACGGCGGACCTTTTCTCGCCCGCTCCACTCGCGATTCCGCGCGCAAACTGTACGCGGCGGCTGTCGAGGCCGATGGCGGTAAGAAGCACCACACCGGTGAAAATACCGGCGAGCTCCGCCGGCAGCGCGCTCAGGCGCAATCCGTTTTGAAGGACGATAATCGCTGCGAGTGCGAGGAGCGTGCCGGAAATCGAGCCGCGGCCTCCCCGGATTGAGGTGCCGCCCAGGACCACGGCCGCGATCGCCATCAATTCGTAGCCGGTGCCGGCATCCGATTTCGCCTGCCCCAGACGCGAAACGTATACGATAGCCGCCAGGCTGGCCGTGAGTCCTGAAATCGTGTAGATGAGTCGAAGATGCGTTTGCACGGGAAGACCGGCGTGGCGCGCCCCCGCGGCTGAATAGCCGATTGCCGATAAAGATCTTCCGATTACGCTGCGATGCAGAAGAATCCAGAATGCAATCGCTGCCGGTAACAGGATGAAAAGCTGAACGGGTATCAAGCCAGTCAGACGGCCCTGCCCCAGAAAAAGAAAACTGTCGGGGAAACCCGTAAAATTCCGGACCCCGCCGGTGAGCCCTTCCGCGATGCCACGGAAAAGACTGAACGTACCTAATGTGACGATCAGCGGCAGCTGCTTGCAACGTGTAATCACGATGCCGTTGAGCCATCCGGCGAAAGCGCCGAGCAGTAACACCACCAGCACACTGATGG
>DATLBY010000011.1:0-6099 GCA_035526665.1 Bryobacteraceae bacterium | reverse complement strand
AGGCGGACTGGCCACTTCCATCGCGTAACGAGGCCGAAACGGGTTCGCTTACGCTGCGGCTCGCAGGTTCGCCGCTCGAGGCTTCGTCCAGCGGGTCGCCCCGCTCCACGCTCGATTGGCTACATGTCGAATGGGTAATTTGCATGGTGAGTTCCCTTCCTCTCACTAGATCAGCCAGGCTTAGCCTGGCGCACCCGATAAACGCCGGTGAACGCCGATAAAACCATGGCGGCGAATCATGACTCTTTTTCGCTTGCTTGGTGGGAGATACGGCTGATCCCGGGGATCGGACTGCTATCGACAAACTCTTCGAAGTTTCCCTCGGGGGGCACGCGGCCGGGGGGCTGGCAAGGAATGACCTGAGCATGGGTTGGCCTGGTTTCCGGTGTGCTGGTTGGCTGAGATGGAGTTGGCCCTGGCCGGGCCGGCTGGTCCGCGTTGGGTTCGTTCTGAAATTCTGTATTTGCGGCTTCGGCCTTGCGGCGATCCTGGCGTTCGACCAGTGTTTTCAACGCCATGCGGTACATGCGGCTGAGGCGGGTGTCGTGCCGCTGGATCTGATCGAGCGAATGGCCCTCAGCCGTGATCGAGGTGTAGGCAATGGCGGTGCGGGTGGCTTCATCGAGCCGCTTGAAGCGGGCTTCGAGGGCCTTCTCCTGCTGGTCCATTTTGAGGTCGATCATGGCGGTTTCGACTCCCCAGCCGCGGCACTGGCGCCAGCGGGCGGCGACCATCTCGTCGAGCAGATCGTACTCGCTGGCGCCGACGGGTTGGAATTCCTCGAGGTAGGCATTGCGCATGGCCTCGAAGGCGGCGGCGTCCTCATTGCAGAGCACGAGGGCCTTGGCGCAGAGGCCATGGCGGAGGGCATTCATCGCCGAAATGGCCTTGCCTTCGGGGGTTTTGGGGCCATGGGATTTGGCGCCATTGATGCGGGCGGCTTCGATCTTTCGTAGTGAGGACATAGTGGTTCCCTTTCGCCTCGACAGTAGCGCGGGGTGGGAGGCGGGCCGCTGAGGGACTTTCGTATGTGGTGGGGGCTGTAGGGGATTTAGTTGGGCGGGAGGCGTGAACGGGGTTGGCCGCGGATGGACGCAGGTGAACGCGGATGACACACTACGGCCAAATTTAGGCTTATATTGTCAGGCTGCGGGAAACTGCCGGTTATCCCGGATATGCACAACCTGTTGTGGTTGGAGACGCATCCTCAGCGCCACTGCTCACACGTCTCTGTCTACATATGAACGTTGGCCGGATCGCATCTGGTTCAACGTCCTCTATCGTGGGGAGCAATCGACGGCAGCGTGGACAAAGGATGGCTCTACTGTGGGACGCAGACGAAGAGCCGGGACGCTGCTCACTCATTAGTACCTGGACTCACCCGCTGCACGCGTCGGCCCTTTACCACCGTAAATGTACTGTGTGCGCCCGGACCAGCTGTAGCATAAGCAAAGGTCGTCAGGCTCTCTTATGCTATGGTGATAGTCGCATATGAGAGTGACCGAGGCAAGCATTTCCGCTCCGCTCTCTTATCCTGGGTTCGTGAAGAAACGGGTTCCGGCCGAGTTGAAGTTCCATGAACGCCTCATCGCCCTCCGCAAGGAGCGAGGCCTCACCCAGCAGGCCCTGGCCGATCTGGTCGAGATGCATATCTCGCAGATCCGGCGTTACGAAAGCGGCCAGTCCCAGCCCACGCTGGATGCCATTCGCAAACTCGCCATAGCGCTGAGCGTGAGCGCGGATATGCTCTTATTCGCCCAGGATGAACGCGGCCCTGACGACGATCTCCGATTGCAGTTCGAAGCCGCCTCCCGGCTCGATCCGGAGGAGAAGAACGTGATCCGCTCGGTGATCGAGAGCATCGTTCTGCGCAACACCTTCAAGACGGCCGAGCGCCGCTTTGCGGAAAACGGAGGAGCCAACCGATGAGTGAAACCCGCCAGCACGCCCACCATCTGATCGACCGCTTGCCCGAGGCGCAGCTTTCCGGCCTGGTACAGTTTCTGGAGACGATCGTCGATCCTGTAGCCGCCGCGTTACGCAATGCGCCACTCGATGACGAAGCGGAGACGGAAGACGAAAAAGCCGCCGCCACCGAAGCCAGGACCTGGCTCCAAAACAACGGCGGCAAAGGTATTCCTCACTCCGAGGCCATGCGGCGGCTCGGACTGGAGTAATGGAAATCGAGTGGACCGAGACGGCCTTAGCTGATATGGCCGACCTCGACAAAAGCATCGCCCGCCGTGTCAAGCAATCCGTCGAGCGCTTCGCCGAAACCGGCGCCGGCAACATCAAACGCCTCAAGGATATCGAACCGCCCGAGTTCTGGCTGCGAGTCGGCGACTACCGCGTCCGTTTCCATCAGGACAACGACACCATGCGCATCCTCCGCGTCCGCAACCGCCGCGAAGCCTACCGTTGATCTGTGTTGAACGGTCGTTAAACAGCCGCGCCAAAGTGTTCAACACGGAATCGGCCCAAGCGAAGCCGCTTCGCTCGGAAATGCGCTCTCCGTGTTCAACAACCCTTTATGTTCCACTACCGGAACTGCCCGGCGATGCCGTGCACGATCGTGCGCGAAAGCCGGAAATCCGTGCACGCCAGAAACGCTTCTGCCTGATCCGCCACGATTTCGCAACGTATCTCCCCTGACGCAGCGCCAATGAGAGCCGCAACATGCCGCAAGAACGCCACCACAAAGAGATTCGTGTCGCGGCCCTGATACGAGAACTCGATCGACTTGGACCCAACATCAATTGGCAGGCCGGCAGTCTGCGCAACGGATGCTAGCTGTTCTGAGGTTTCCGAAGTAAGGGACGGAACAGAAAGGTATCCGTTGTACGAGCAAATTGCCCCTTCAGCTCTGATCCGGCCGCCGTCAATGCACTTCGTATCCAGTTCCTACACGTTCTGCATTCCGTTTGATGAAGTCGAGAACTTCCTGAGCAGGTTTCCAACCAGTGAACTCAAAGTAGGCTTTTCGGCCGGTTTGCTGCGCCGCTTCAAGCGGCGCACGAATCTGTTCACGGCGCGACTACCGCGACGCGCTGGCGCACGCGCCGCCGGCGGCGTAATATCATGTGTCTGCCTGGCCGAAAAGGATCCTCTGCGGCCAGCCAGAACTGGCCTCGTGGAGTACCGAGAAAACGAGCCTCTCAGAGGGCCCAATTCTGAACACGTTTCTGGCCAGCAACGAACGAAAGCGTAAATGTTTTGCTCCGGCCTGTATGCCGAGTGAACCTGCACATGAAACCTACAGTATGCCAGTTCCGGATCACCCATTCCCTTCCGAGTTACCCACGGCTCGCGAAGCTCGCTAGTCATTTCCAGATTGTCGTCAGACGGTCAGAGATATATCTGTCGATGCAGTCGCGTCGCTGCGTCTCGGAGAGAGCTGCATTGCACGTACGGCTGTAATCAGCGAACCATTCTGCCTGTTTCCGCCGAATAATTTCTCTGCGCTCTGCGGAAGCGCCTTTGAGCACCATCCGATAGGAGTATGCCATTTGGCTGTCCAAAAAAGACAATTGGACATCCTGGCAGATGAGACGCTCTATCGGCGTTGCGGCTTTCGCGCAATCGAAGCTCGGCGGATCGGTCTTGTATATCGATTGCCCGATCACTGAAAAGGAACTTCCCGCCCATCGATATCGCGTAATTATGCTTCCGGCCGAACAGCAATCACCTTGTTGTTTATCGGGATCGTTGACCACCAGGACGAGCTCCCCGCCGGTGATCGAAACCTCCCGCAGGCCCTGATCCGCCCTCGATCCAGTCCTAAGCCACGCCAGGAGCCGAGGTTTGCTGGACTCGATCGCGAGCACATACACGTACTGCCAATGTGCCGTACCGCCGCTATGATAGTTCAGAACGACCGCTGCGACAGTCGACTTGATTCCGGTTACCGCGCCGTAATTTACAGAATCAAAAGTAATCAAAGGGCAAGTGCGTCTGTCGTTGCCGCAGCCATCAGGAACGACATACTCGCCGTTGACTAGCGAGACAGACTCCTTCGTACCAGGCGCCATCCATCGAACCTCACCGGGTACGGCATCGGTTTCCAGCAGCGGATATGAAGAGTTTTTCCAGTCAACGTCCTGAATTGACTGTGGCGCCGCTCCAGAAACGACCGTGCAGCAGATGAGGATCAGCAATTGGCGCATCTCGGTTCCAGTTTAATTGCCAGCGATCCCGCTTCACCAGCCGGGCACCATTTTGCACGACCAGCACTCTGCCGTACAATGTCTTTCCAGCAAGCGGCCGGTTGTAGGTTAACTGGCTGTCTCAGCTTAGGGTTCCACCGGAGTTCCTTCGGAACGTCCTGCTTCGCATAGTCCATGTAGATTGATTCCTTCACTTGATCCCGAAGGGTCGTGAGCGAAGCGAACGACTTCCCAGGCCAACATCTTTTGCGTACCTGGAATGGTAAATACAATCAGGAACAATCATGGATTCTTTGCTCACCAACCTCGCTGACAAACTTTTCGTCCAAGACATCACCAAACCAAGCGCCGTTCTTGGTTCTCTTTCCGGCGACGATCTTCAAGCGGCCTACAATTCCATCCTCGAACAGTTCGCCCTGGAGCTTCTGATCGGCGCTCACGAAAATTCCGAGTGGTCCACCGGCAAACTCGTCATCGACGCCAACCACGGCCCGATTCATTTGCTGCAAGCCGCCTTCTACGCAGTCAAGCTCGAAGTGCAGCGGCGTGACGCTGCGGTATGTTGCTGAGATAGGCCAAGCGGGTCTCTACCCATTTCGACTCGTGTGTTCGCCGAAAAGTGCGATTGCATGGAATCCCGTCACGGCAATGAGACATACGAGCGCAATGCCGGAGATCGGGCCAAGGTAAGGCCACAGAGCATGTGCAGGCATTCTCTTCAACACCAAAACAAAAATGAAGAGGTCTGCGAGAGCGAGTATCCCATAGAACTTGGTTTTTCGTCTTGCGTAAGCGATGGTCTCAGCCCGTGCCCAGGCCACCGGATCATCGTGATCGATTGGATTTTGCTGCCCCATTTCAACCTGCACGCTACTGGCAGACCTGTCTACCGTTCTCATCCGTGTAGCAAATCTCGGACGTGACCTTTTCCTTGGCCTGCACCGGAGGCGGATTGAATACATTTCCGACTCTGAAGAAAAGGTCTGAAAAGAAGTTCGTCACGCTTGTGCCAATGACGGAACCGCTGATTGTGTTCCTAGTCTGTTGCTGACTTGCGTATTGCGTGAACGCAGCCACCTTGTCCGGTCGAAGACTCCTTTGGTTGAATGGGCGATGATGTCAAGCTCTCTTCGGACGTTCGGGAGCCGATAGCGAACATTAGCTTGATGAGCACCGATTGCACCACCGATGACGCCAGTCGCAAAATCTACAGCCACGGATGTACCTTCAGACGGGGCGTTTGGGGCTTGCGGGACGCCTAGCAAATCGTTCGTCCCACGAGTGACTGCTCCACCCACGACATTTGCGGCCCCATTTACAAGAGCCGCCTCGCCAATCCCGACGACCGCGGTCCCGATTCCAAGCGTAAGCCCGGCAAGGCCACCTGACACTGCACCGCCCAAGGCGGAAGACCCGACTTGTCGGTAATCAACTTGGCTGAAATCCCCGCCGTTGCTGATTAGCTGACTGACTAAATTGAATCCTCCGCCACCCACCGCACCAATGCCTGCTCCGATTGCTGCGGTGACGAGCGTTGGAGACTCACCGTTGGGGTCTACAAACTTGTAGGGGTTATTTGTGGCGTAGGAGTAACCATTCCATCGCTGCGGATCGACAAGAGAAGCACTCGCAAACTCTGGATCGACCGACGTAAACCTCCCCTGCGCCCCGCTGTAGTAGCGTGCGAGGAAGTAATCCAGTCCTGTTTCGGCATCTCGTTCTTTGGAGGTGAACTGGCCCGTCGCCGTCATAGCAATATCTTCCCATCCTACGTCGCATCGTCAGCCCCCTGGACGGGGAATGCCCGGAGTTCCGTTGAAAGTAACGACTCCCGCGTGATCCACTTTACGACGCCTTTCTCTTTTTGACAACAGCGGCTTTGGATGGATTCAGAGTCTGCAACTCCTCCATGAGAACCGGAATCAGCTTATGGCCA
>DATLBY010000010.1:0-13295 GCA_035526665.1 Bryobacteraceae bacterium | reverse complement strand
CTTCGCAGCGTCCGCTCCAGCGCGGCAGGCTGCTGGCGGATCT
This sequence comes from Bryobacteraceae bacterium, assembly GCA_035526665.1. Lineage (GTDB taxonomy): Bacteria > Acidobacteriota > Terriglobia > Bryobacterales > Bryobacteraceae > DATLBY01. Next base: position 13,252 of record DATLBY010000010.1, on the reverse strand, counting down.
CCTCTAACATTTTCGACATTCTTAGTTGAGAATATCAGAGCGGACTCACGAGACGGCTTTCGGTGCCGATATAGATCTCGCGAGTCGCAGCTTCCGAGGGCGGAAGACTTAACAGTTTTGGCCGGATGACCACCAGGACCTCGGTATCGTCCTTTTCGCGCGTCGTCCTGCTCACTAGTGGTCCCAGCACCGGGATGCCCGACAGCCCGCTGATTCCGCTCAATGAAATGGCTTGGGTGGAGCTGACCAGCCCTCCTACCACGGCAGCCTCGCCGAAGCGTAGCCGGACGCGATTCGCCAGTTTGCGGTTGGAGATGACCGGGATTCCGTTGAAACTGCCGGCGCCCAGCGTCTTGAACTCGGATTCGATCTCGAGCGTCACCTCGTCGGCCCCATGTACTTTCGAAGTGATCTTCAACACCAGCCCTAAATCCTCGAAGTTGAACGTGGGCGGAGGGGTAAAGGCCTGCTGCCCGGCCTGCGCCACGGCGCCGAAATAGCCGGCCGTCACCAGCGGGTACTTGTCCCCGGCATGAAACGTAGCGGCCTGACCATCCGTGGAGCGTATCTCCGCATTCAGGAGGGTTGTTCCGGTCGAGCGGGTAGCTTGCGCCAGCAGTTCCGCGCTCAAGACCCCGATACCAAACGCCATCGGTCCGCCGCCCAGAGAAATAAACTGCTTAATGGCCGTGATCGGCAATGTGGAGGGAACGGCGAACCCCAGGCCGAGCGAGGATCCCCGGGTGACGGAAAGGAACTGGAGTTCAATGGAAACCTCGGCGCGGCGCGTCATCAGGTCATGGAACAGCGCGAGCGCAGGCTGCACCTTGGAAACGCGGTCACGCAAAAAAACCAGCCGGTGAGCGCCATCGATTGCAAAGCGCTGGATTTCCATCACCTGCTGCACCGAGCGAGCGAGCTCCTGCGCCTCCTGCAAAGTGACAGCTTCCGGAATGGGAATAGTGACGGAAACGGTATTCTCCACCTCCCGGCGTTTGGCATCCGTGTCCTTCACCACCATGAAGACCCGGGGTGAGATTGGCACGATAAAGGAGCTTGTGGCGGCCATCAGCGCATGAAATGCCTCGCGATAATCGGCGTCGGCAACAACGAAGCGGAGCGAAGGTCCGGGCTGATAATCGCCCTCAAATACCACGTCCAATGCGTAGGCGCGCGCCAGCTGTTCAAACAGAGACTTGGAATCTCCCCGGAGATCGAAACTCTTACGCTCTTTACCGGCCGCAAGCTCCACGGGAGGGCGCAACATGCGCGCCTGCTCCAGATCCTTGGGCGTTGCCGGGCTCGAATCGATTCCCGGGTCTAAGTTTTCCGTAGCCTCAACTCCCGCAGTGTCTGGAGGCGCGCCGGGAGCGGGCGCCGCCTTGGACAGCATTGCGGCTTTCGTCCGCAGCGCTTGGCTACGCTGCCAATATTTCTTGTTCTTGGGATCAGCCGCGGCCGCCTGCGAGTAGAGGAGGTACGCCTCGACAACATTGCCTTTTTTCTCAAACTGCCGGCCCCGCTGGTACATCTCAAACGCGCTCGGCTCCTGGGCTAAAAGAGGTAGGTTTATAAGCAGATACAGCGATAACCAGGCACGCCACACTAACAGAGCTGACGCGCGGCCGAGTGGTTCCGTGCATAAAGTTTGCCCTCTACGAGGCCGATTTCTTAGTAATGGGCTCTTACGCCGCTTTAAAACCGTGTTTCTCGCCGTCGATTCCGCAAACCATTGAGGAGCTTGGTGTTTCGCAGACGATCGTGCTCGACCTGATGCTGCGCCGCCTCCTGATGGAGGGCTATAGCACTCTCGAGATCTTAAGCGGCAAGCTGCGGCTGTCGATACAAATTATTAGTACTGTCTTCAACCACATGCGCCAGCAGCAGTTGATTGAAGTGAAAGGGATGGTCGGGAACGACTACAGCTTCGTGCTGTCGCAGGCGGGACGGAATCTTGCTAGTGAGCGCTTTCAGATCAGCCAGTATGCCGGGGCGTGCCCGGTCGGCCTCAAGGATTATCATGCGGCGACCAACGCCCAGGCGGCTCACCCCGCAATCGACCGGCGGGTCCTGCGAAGCGCGTATTCCGACCTGATTGTCACCGACAAGTTGCTCGATCAGCTGGGACCGGCCTTGATCTCGCAAAACTCCATCTTTCTCTACGGGCCCACCGGAAACGGCAAGACCAGCCTGGCCGAACGCATGCTCCGCGTGTATGAGGATACGGTGCTGATCCCCTACGCAGTCGAGGTGGACGGGCAGATTATCAGCTTGTACGATCCCGTGGTACATCAGAAGCTGGATATCGAAGATCCCGGCGTGGATCCCCGCTGGCTCGTCTGCCGCAGGCCCTGCATTGTCGTCGGCGGAGAACTGATTCCCAGTATGGTGGAGCTCCGGCTGGACGAATCTTCGGGAATCTACGCGGCTCCCTTGCAGATGAAGGCCAACAACGGCATTTTCATCATCGATGATTTTGGGCGCCAGTTGATGTCGCCGCGCGATCTTCTGAACCGCTGGATTGTGCCTTTGGACCGGCGGGTGGACTATCTCACGCTCCGATACGGCGTCAAATTCCAGATTCCATTCGAGTTGCTGGTGGTCTTCTCCACCAACCTGGATCCTTCCGATTTGGCCGATGAAGCGTTCCTTCGCCGCATTCACAACAAGATTTACATCGAGGCGTGCGAGCAGAACGTCTTCGATCAGATTTTCCACAACGTGGTGACGGGCCGCGGCATCCCGTGCGAAAGCGACAGCGCTGAATTCCTGCGGAAAGTCTGCCTGCGGCAGGGCCGGACAGAGCTTCGCGCCTGCTACCCGACTGACATCTGCAACATTCTCGAATCCATCAGTAAATACGAGAATCGGCCGATTCAGATGACCAAAGGCGATATTGAACGCGCCTCCATGCTCTACTTCGCTAAATCCTGACAGCCTGGACGATCCGCAGTGTTTACACTGAGTACAGGTGCGGATCGTTCTCATATCGGCGTATGAACTGGGCCGGCAGCCGTTCGGGATTGCCTCCCCGGCAGCGTGGCTGCGTGCGGACGGCCATGAAGTCGTCCCCGTCGACCTGTCGATTGAGACTCTGCCCCCGGGTCCGATCCGCGAGGCTGACCTGGTCGCTCTTTATCTCCCGATGCATACTGCGACCCGGCTCGCAATTCCTGCTATTGCCCGCATCCGGGTATTGAATCCCCAAGCGCATCTCTGCTGCTACGGGCTGTATGCGCCGCTGAACGAGGAGCATCTCCGCGCGCTGGGTGTCTCGACGATTCTGGGCGGAGAGTTCGAAGCCGGCTTGCTGAGCCTGACCCGCCGCCCGCTCGCCCTCAGCCAACGGGAGCCGCTGATCTCGCTCGAGCGCCTGCGATTTGTTCCGCCCGACCGGTCCGGCCTCCCGGCTCTGGCCCGCTATGCCGGCATTCAGTTCGACGGGATAGTCCGGCGGGCCGGATATACCGAATCGAGCCGCGGCTGCAAACATCTGTGCCGTCACTGTCCCGTGGTCCCCGTGTACAACGGTGTTTTCCGAGTGGTGCAACAGGATGTAGTTCTGGAAGACATCCGGCGGCAGGTGCGCGCGGGAGCCCAGCACATCACCTTCGGCGATCCGGACTTCTGGAACGGGCCGTCCCACGCCCGCCGCATTTTGGAGGCCATGCACCAGGAGCATCCCGGCGTCAGCTACGATGTGACCATTAAGATCGAGCACCTGTTGGCGAACCGCGCGATGCTGCCGCTCCTGAAAAAAACCGGCTGTCTTTTCGTGACGTCGGCGGCGGAATCGATCGACGACGAGGTGCTGGCGAAGCTCGACAAGGGGCACACACGGGCGGACTTTATCGAAGTCGTGCACCTGTTCAAAGAGATGGGACTCACGCTGGCGCCCACTTTTATTCCATTTACTCCGTGGACGACCCGGGAGAGCTATTGCGAGTTGTTGCGTGTTCTGCTGGATCTCGATTTGGTCGATTCCGTAAGCCCGGTACAACTTGCCCTGCGGCTGCTGATCACGTCCGGCTCGCGGCTGCTTGAGTTGGACGATATTCGACGTGTGACTGGTCCGTTCGACCAAACCGCTCTGGTGTACCGCTGGGAGCACGCTGATTCAGCGGTGGATCATCTGGCGGCTGGCATTCTTAGGATTGCCAACGCGGCGCAGAAGACAAACCAGCCGCGCCGCGAGACTTTCCGCGAGATTTGGGAACTGGCGCACGAGGCCCCGATGTACCAGGATTTCGGCATTATGCCGCGTGCCGCGGTCCCTTATTTAAATGAGCCCTGGTACTGTTGAGCTGAGCCAACCGAAGAGCAGTTGGCTCTTATTTAACTTTATTTGGCGCCGCTGAGAAGTAACTGTTCGGTGTACAGGCAGGTGGCAGGAAAGTCTTCTTCCAGCATCCCCGTCTCGACGCTGGCAAAGGTCACGGCCGTCTGGTAAGCCCGTGTGATGCACTCGGGCAGCTTGCGCCTCAGGCTGGGGTTTTCCTCCAGCAACCGATTTACACGCCGCCGCTGTTCCTTAATGGTTGCGTCCCATCCGGCGGTCTTCTTCTCGGGCTGGAACTCGGATTTCAGTACGTGTTGGAGCAGCACGGCGAGCCGGTTAGTGAGTTGCTCTTGTTCCGAACGCCCCAAAGTCTCCAGCTCTTCCGCGACATTTTCCACGTCCACGGGTTCGCCGGCCCTGAGCCTGCGGGCCTGTTCGAATGTCCATGCGTGAAAGTCGGTTTCGTACTTCACCACGTATCCATCTTACATTTGTCGAGGCAGCGGCAGGCCGGTATCGTAGGATGGTCGTAGATTGCTCTCGAAACGAATCCTGCTGCTGGCCGCCACCACGGGGTATCAGACCCGCGCCTTTGCAGAGGCCGCGCAGCGCCTGGGGTTGGATCTAATTCTCGCCACCGACCGCTGCCATGTGCTCGACGACCCGTGGGGCGACCGGGCCGTCCCCGTCCGGTTCGAAGAGCCCGAAGCGGCTGCCATGCTGCTGGCCCAACTCTCCCCTCAGCCCCAGGCGATCGTGGCCTTGGGGGACCGGCCTACCGGGATCGCCGCGCTCGCCGCCGCGCGTCTGGGGATTGCCTACAATTCCTTCGAGTCCGTGCAGACGTGCCGGAATAAACACAGGGCACGCGAAGGCTTGCGTGCCGCCGGACTGCCGGCGCCGGACTTCTTTCAGATCCCCCTGGAGTCCCTACCTGAGGAATGGAGGCGGCGAGCCACCTACCCTTGCGTTCTGAAGCCGCTTGGACTTTCCGGCAGCCGGGGAGTAATCCGGGCAAACAATCAGAACGAATTCAGCGATGCGTTCCACAGGATTCGTGCGCTCCTGCTGGGTCCGGAAATCCTGCGGCTGCACGAGGGATTGGACAGATTCATCCAGGTGGAAACTTTTATTCCAGGCAGGGAATACGCGCTGGAAGGTCTGCTGCGGGATGGCGAACTGCAGGTGCTCGCCGTCTTTGACAAGCCGGATCCGCTGGATGGTCCCTATTTTGAGGAGACGCTTTACATCACGGCCGCGGATGTCCCGCAAAACTTGGTGGATGCGACCGAACGCGCCATCCAGGCACTCGGCCTGACGCAGGGACCCGTTCACGCCGAGATGCGTGTCTCGCCCGACGGCACAACCGTATGGATTCTGGAGGTTGCGGCGCGGCCGATCGGTGGGTTGTGCTCCAAGGCGCTGAAGTTTCAGGATGGCGTGTCGCTGGAAGAGCTGGTGCTGCGCCATGCCATCGGGGAAGACGTGCGCGGCATTCGCCGGGAAGCCAGCGCTGCCGGAGTCATGATGATCCCCATCCCGAACAGCGGCGTCTATGCCGGTGTAACTGGAACGGAGGACGCCGCGCGCATCCACGCCATCGAAGAGGTGATCATCACCGCGAAAGTGGGCCAACGGCTGCTACAGCTGCCCGAAGGAAATAGCTATCTGGGCTTCCTATTTGCCAGGGCGGAATCGCCACAAGCGGTTGAAATCGCCCTGCGGAGTGCCCATGCGAAATTGCGGTTTGAGATTGTGACGGAGCTTCCCGTGTTGTCTGGAAGAGCTAATTAGCTTTTCGATTTGGGAGGAACGAAGCCCGGGGGCAGGGCAGCGCCTTCGCCAAAAAAGTAGTCGTCCATCTGCTTGAGCAGAAATTCCTGGGCATCCGGAGTGCCGAGGTTGAGACGATATTCGTTCATGATCATCTTCATTTGCTCCAGCCACATTTTCCAGGCTTCTTTCGAGACATTTTCGTAAATCTTCTGCCCCAGAGGATGTCCGTCGAAGGGCGGTTCCTCGAGACCCGGCATTTCCTTTTGGAACTTTACACACATCACCATCCGGCCGCCCGTGGGCTCCGGGGGGCTCATCGGAATGCCGCTGCTGCCACAACTCATTAGTCTTCTCCGGCTTTTGCGTACCGCTACAGCTTCAGGATATCATCCCGCGCGAAGAACAGGCGAGGTTACGACGGTCCGCGCACGCCGCCGGCTCAGGTATTCGGAAAGCCGTAGGGGTCTGGTCGCGCCGTTCTCAAGCTGCTTATTCACCGCTTTTCTGTATCGCAGCAGCAGCCGCTTTTGCGTCCTCTGCTGTATGGTGCAGCTTTCAATATCCAACAGGAGCGCCACTTCCCAGGGCTGGAAACAAGTTCTTTCGAAACAGCCCTCCACCAGGCATTCCATCAGACGATTGAAACGAATCAGGATCGTTTCCGCGCTCTCAGCTTCCGCCATCAAGCACCTTATCGACGGCAGGCGCGGGGGTGTGAAAGCAAATACATCGTACACTGGAGATTCGCCCCATGTTCCTCAAAATACTGGCTCACCCTGTTTTCACCAACCTGAACTTCCACATGCCCATGATCGTGGACCTGTCCCACCCACTCATCATGCTGCAAGGCGAGAACGGGTCCGGCAAATCCACGCTCCTGCATTCCCTCTATTACGCCCTGCGCGGCGAACAGGTGGAGAATTATGTCTATCGCCTGGATCGCGGAGCTGTGGAGATCCAGAAGGTATTTCTGTTCGATGCCGAGCAGCATAATCCGCGGACCCAGTTGGAATTTTTTAAGGATCAGCCGCAGATGAAAGAGTTCCTGCAGATGGCCAGCCACGGCCAGGTGATGCTGTCCATGTTCAAAGAGAATTTTCCCAGCCTTCCCGACGGCACTATTCTGCTGCTGGATGAGCCGGAGATGGCTCTTTCAGTTTCCAATCAGCGCCGCATTCTCAAGATGCTGCTGGAGTTGGTGGATCAGAAAAAGTTCCGTATTATCTGCGCCACCCATTCGCCCATCCTGATTGAGGCGAAGGAAACGTATGTGATCAATCTGGACAATCACATCAACCGCAACGTGGATGCAGAACTAGGCACCGAAGGCGCCAGCACCATCCAGTGAATGCCCTGACTCAGCGCGGACGCTCGGGAGCGGGAGGCAGCATGATTTTCGCCACATTGAGGAAGGGGACGCTCAGTGAGCCGGTAGATCCGGAGCCTGCGTCCCGGACCACGATCCGCAGCGTGCTTGCCTGCGGCTGCCGGCTGAAGCTCCGGCTGTAGATGATTCCGTTTTTCAGTATTTTCGCGTAATTGTCCCGCGTCACGTTCAGGTTCAGGGAATCGGCGATACCGGCATATTCATGCCCTTGGGCATCTTTTTGCACGAAGACGATATCCAGCTTCCCCAACCAGCGGCCGCCGTGCTCGGTCAGCGTCACATTGGCTGGATCAATCTGGGTATAAACATGGACCGTATCGGGCTTGGGAACATCGAAGAGGTCTACGCGCGCATTCATGCCGACGGCGGTTGAATCCAGCGGGCTCCAGACCGCATTCCGAACCTCTTTTTGGCGAGTTTTGTCATCCTGCTTGACGTCCCGCAGGGCGAAGTAGCCCTTTCGATGGCGGATGCTGACGCCGGGGCGGTCCACCTTTACTTTCAATTCACGGAACTTGTTATCCGGGGTTGGATCCGCCGAATAAAATCCAATCGTGTAGCTGACTCGGGAATCCTCCATGGCGCGGCGGATGGCGTTCTTCAGGTCGTTGCTGTTGTAGGAGGCGCGTCCGCCGGTCCGGCTCGCAAGCTCTTCCATCGTGTCCAGGTTTTCCACGGTTGGCTTTAACGAGGGCTGCGGTTGGGCGCCGGCGGTGCTGGGGTTGTCGGCGGAAAACTCAGAAAGAGTAATGAGGCCGCGTGCATCCACCGGATACACGGCCAGATTGGCGTTGTTCAGGGCGCGTATGGCAGTATCCATTTCGTCACTGAAGCTGCGTTTCTCGCTCACTTTGCCGGGCTCGGGAATCTCGTCAAATCCAATGTTCAGCGGAAAACCGCCGGACAACCAGATCAGGTTCTTGCGCCCGGGAATGCCGGCGAGATGAGCCGCAATGGCTTCCAGAGCCTTCAGGGTGTTGACCACACGATTGGCGGTGTAGAAATCGGCTGCGGCGGAGCTCTCGCCTAATGAGGCGAGACCCAGCACATCCCCGGTAGTGCCGGAATCGGAAGGCCGCTCGGAGGCCGCCAGGTCGGGAAGATTCTCTCCTTGGAACTTTGCCAGCTTCTGGAGTAGCGTGCTGGCATCCGTTGTGTAGTCGTGCAAAATTTTGAGCCCGCGCCCAAGCGAGTAGACCGCGATATGATCCCCCGGCTGAATCTGCTGCAGAAACTGCCGTACCTGCTGCTTCGCATACACCTGATCCTGCCACCGGGTATTCAGCGAATCGATCAGCAGGACGGTCACACTGCCCGGGACGCCCGTCCGGGCCGCCAGCCGGTTCGAAAAAATGTTCTGTGGAAGCTTAGACTCCGAAGCGATTCGCTTCGCCGTGGAGTCCATCGAGAATACGGCAATCTGCTGCGGCTTTTTATTCTCAAAAACGGTGAAGTCTTCTTTTCTAAGATCGGAGACAGGCTCTCCCTTCCGGTTTTGCACCACTACATTCAGCTGGATGAGGCGTGTTGTCGAGCGGAAAACCGGCGCTGGAGGCTGTGCCGGTTGCCCCGAAGGAGCCGGAGATTGCGCGAAAGTGAAGGACGCCGACAGGACTACCATCGCCGCGCCTGACGAGGAAATTTTCACCCGGAAGCTCCTTGTGTCCTCATTGTAGGAGACATCCGCGTTGCCTGCCAGGAAATTCCCTTCGGCGCCTTTCCGAGTTTGATTTCATACAGTTCAGGCGCTAAAACGCCGATCTCCAGGAAGAATGATGGTGAGCGTAATCAGCCGGATACTGGAGACCGCCGTTATGTTTCTGTCCGGCATCTACTTCGGCTTCATTCAGGACTTTAATGTCCTCGAACTCCTGCTGGCCGGAGTGGTCTTTTGGCTTGCTGCCCGCGGGGCGCTTCCCGCACTGGCCGTGGTAGGCCGATTTGAGGCCCTGCTCCTCCGGTTCCGCCGCCGCCGCTGGTTGCCGCTGCTGTCATTTGCAGTCGCTGCCATCGCCCTCAGGCTTTTGCTGCTACCCGTGCTGCCGGCGCCCAAACCTGTGGTAACCGACGAGTTCAGCCACCTTCTTCTGGCCGACACTCTGCTGCACGGCAGACTCGCAAATCCGACGCATCCTTTTTGGATGCACTTTGAAAGCCTCCACATCATCCAGCGGCCCAGCTATGTGTCGAACTATTTTCCGGGACATGCAATGGTGCTGGCTGCCGCCATTTGGCTGACAGGTAATCCGTGGGTTGGCGTGCTGGCTCTCAGCGGCGCATTTTCCGCGGCACTCTTCTGGATGCTTCGAGGCTGGTTCACCACGCGCTGGGCCGCCTTCGGAACTCTACTGGCGATTCTTCGATTCGGACTGGCAAGCTACTGGATCAACGGCCATCACGGAGGATTTCTGGCGGCCATCGGCGGAGCGCTCATCGCGGGCGCGTATCCGCGGCTGCGCCAAAAGGTGCGGCTCAAATATTCGCTCCTCTTCGGCTGCGGGTGCTGCTTGCTGCTGCTGACGCGGCCCTTTGAAGGCGCCTTCTTTGCCGGGGCCACGCTGGTGTGCCTGCTCGCCGAGCGGCGAATCCGGCCCTGCCTGCATAACCTGATGAAACTCGCCGCGCCCATTATCCTGCTGGTCGCAATCACGGCTGCAGGTCTCGGGTTCTACTTCTCCCGGGTGACTGGAAGTCCGTTTGTGACCGCCTATGCAATCAGCCAGCAAACGTATGGTTGGCCCATGGCCCTGGCCTGGGTCTCTCCGAAGCCTGTTGTCTTACGCCATGTCGAGCTGCAGCGCTATTACGATTACGAGCTCGCGGAGCACGAAAAAGTGGATGGTCCGGCACACTTCCTGGGCTACAGCACCTTGCGCGTGGAAGAGTACTGGCGCTTCTACCTGGGCCCTTTTCTGAGTCTCACGCTGCTGGGCTTTCCCGGGGTCTGGAGGACGCCGCGCTACTGTCCGTTGATATTTGGCGCCGGAGCGGCTCTCTTGGCGGTCTCGCTGGAGGGGGCCAGCTCGCCGCATTATTTAGCCCCGGCCGCCGCCTGCCTGGTCGCGCTCATCGTTGCCTGCTGCCGTGAGTTATGCCTGCGACCCAAGTACCACATCCATATGGGTATATTTCTCAGGCGCGCTGCTCCGCTGGTGATGCTGCTGGTGCTCGGGCTCCGCATCACAGCGCAGACCGCCGGCTTGCCGTATACGCAGTTCGTCAATTATCAATCCTGGTGCTGCAAAGTGCAGGGAAACTACAATAAGGCCCGCATCACCAGCCTGCTGCAACAGACTCCCGGAACGCACTTGGTTTTCGTCAAAACCAAACTAGACGAGATGAATCTGTTCCAGTGGGTTTACAACGGGGCCGACATTGATGGCGCGAAAATCGTATGGGCGCGCGACCTTGGCCCCGAGCAGAATGAAAAGCTCCGCTCCTACTTCGCAAATCGCCGTATTTGGGTGGTAGATCCCAACCTGGAGCCCAGTACTGTAACCCAGTATCCAGAAAAGTGGGCTCCTGTTCCTCTCCGGACTGCTGCCCGCTAAAGTCCGCTATCTTGCAGTAATCATTACTTGACTTGCTCTGGAGTCGGTGTTACCGTTCTCGTTCATGCGCCAATGTATTCCCTGGGTATTGGCTCTCGCAGCCAATCTGGGGGCACAGTCACACACGGCGTCCGGCGAGTTGCACGGCAGGGTGTACGATCCGTCCGGCGCTGTGGTGACAGGCGCAGCCGTCACTCTCACGCGAGCATCCATTGGCCTAAAGCTCCAAACCGTCTCGGGAAACGAGGGCGAGTATACGTTTATCGTGGTGCCGCCCGGGCAATATGCCGTAGAGGTCACAAAATCCGCTTTTCAGACGGAAATCATAGAGGGCGTTCGTGTTGTCATCGGCGAGGCGACCACGCAGGATGTACGCCTCCGGCTGGGGACCACCCAGCATTCCGTGTTGATCACCGGAGAAGAGGACTTGATCGACACCGGGCAGACACAGCAATCGGCTACCATTCTGCAGGAGTCCATTGCAAATCTCCCGATCGACCGCCGCGACTATCTAACCTTCGCGCTGCTGGTCCCCGGAGTGGTGGATGCGACGGCCATTGCCGATAATACGGACCTTCGCGTCAAACAGGCGCCGCATACGGGCCTGTCTTTCGGCGGGTCGAACGGCCGAGGAAACACCATCACCATCGACGGCAGCGAAGCGAACGACGGCGGAGGTGGAGCGCGTTCCACATTGCCCCAGGAGGCGGTGCAGGAGTTTCAGATTCACCGCAGCAACTATTCGGCGGAACTCGGGGGCGCCAGCGGAGGGGCGATCGACATCGTATCCCGGAGCGGCACCAACCAGCTGCATGGATCGGTGTTTGACTTTCTGAGAAACCAGGCCTTGGACGCCGGCAATCCATTCGCTCGGATTTTTGACGGCTCCCGCCTGGTGCGCATCAAACCGCCTTCCAAGCGCAATCAATTCGGCGGGAGCTTCAGCGGGCCTATACGGAAAGACAGGATGTTCCTCTTCCTGGCATTTGAGGGGTTGATCCGCCGCGAATCCTCAGTCGTTTCCATCCTCACCAATCCTTCGATTTTCGAGCTCACGCCGAATCAGCTGGCAGTAATCAATGTGCTTCCGGCGGCTGCGGCAGCGGGTTTGAGGAGCGCGCTCCGGCTATCGCAGAACACCAGGGACCTGTTCGCCCGTAACAGCGGCGTGTTCCCCTTCGATACCGATGCATGGCGTTTCTCCGCGCGGTTTGATCATCACCGCGGGGACCGGAATTATTTCCTGCTTCGTCATAACTTTTCGCACATAGATGAAAGCAACGCAAACCTCCAGGCGCTCGTAGGAGCTACACGAGGCAACCGCCTCCGCCAGTTCGATCCCACCACGGTGATTGGCTGGACTCATATGGCGAGTCCGCACGTCGTGAATGAAGCCCGCTTCCAGGGCGCCTACCGCCAATTCAGCTTGGATTCGCTTGATCCTTACGGTCCCGAGCTCAGGATCGCCGGGTTCGGCATCTTTAATCACGATTACCTGCTTCCAAGCAGAAATTTCGAGCGCCGCTTTGAGCTGCGCGACAGCCTGACCCGGCTTCACGGCCGTCACACTACGAGGCTTGGCGGGCAGGCGCTGCTTCGCGGGACCCACAGCGAGTCGGAAGTCTTCTTCGGCGGGCGCTTTACTTTCGGAGATTTGCCCGGCGCGCTATTGGACCCGAACCTTCCGGCAAGCTTCACCATCAACTCGCTCCAGGCCTTCAATCTCGGACTTGCTCAGACCTACCTGCAGGGTTTCGGGAATCCGACGGTAGCATCGCTGGAACCTTCCGCCGGCTTGTATATCCAGGATAGCTGGCAGGTCTCCGCCAGTCTGCGCCTGGACCTTGGCCTGCGCTATGAACTCGATGTACGAAAGCCGCCCGTTCCTACCAGCAAAACCAACTTCGCTCCTCGGGTATCGTTTGCGTGGAGCCCACTGCATAGCCGTGGAACAGTGATCCGAGGGGGTTACGGGCTTTACTATTCGCCTATTTATTACCAGATCGACTGGACCGCCACTGCGCTCAACAATATCGATGGCAGGCGCCAGATCGGGCAGGCGTTCACGTCCATTCTAACTCCCGGTCCGGCGGCGGCGAACAACGTGTTCACCGTCCTGCGCAACCAAGGAATAATTGGAATCCCTACGCCGTCACGGGCGATTCAGGCGCGCGACCTCACCCAATTTGGAATCAGCTTTCCGCAGTCCGGTCCGCTGCCCCCATTTACGGTGCTCTATGGCGTCACCCCGGATTTTCG
>DATLBY010000009.1:0-11104 GCA_035526665.1 Bryobacteraceae bacterium | reverse complement strand
GGATATTTTCGCCGGTAACTACTGGATCAGGAGCCCGGAGCGCTTCGCACTCCCGTGGCGTCTCTTCGCGATTAATTTGTACAGCGAGGAGCCCGACTCTGCGATGCTCGGCCTGGCTGTGGCGTCCGGGAGTGACACGTTGGCAGTAGCTCAGGGACACCGCAAGGAGGCGCGGCTCGCAATTTTTCAAAGGCCCGCCGATCCCACGCAGTTGTGGCAAGAGCGGCGGCTGGAGGATGGCCTCCATCTGGTTCGGCCCCACGGCCTGCTGGCGGCCGAATCTCAGGGTAAGGGAGAGTTCGCATTTTACGTCGGAGAGCACGCCGGTGCGGCCTCGCGTATTCTACTGGTCCCATTTGACGCGCCAGTGCGGGAAGTTGCGCGCGGACGTGACGTCCTTGCTCTTTGGAGGCTGGAATCGGGACAACTGCTCTCGGTAGGCTCGGACAACGTCTCTCTCTGGCGGCCGAAATAGCTGAGCGGCTCCATAGTACGATGTGAATTACCCGTACACGAACAACCGGAGGCGTTGCATGAAAGGCGTAGTACTGGCCGGGGGAACAGGCAGCAGGCTGTTCCCATTGACGAAAATCACGAACAAGCATCTTCTGCCGATCTACGACAAGCCGATGGTGTACTATCCCATCCAGTGTCTGGTGGACGCGGGGATTCACGACATCCTGCTGGTTACCGGCGGACGCAATTCCGGGGACTTTCTCCGTCTTCTCGCGAATGGCAAGGAGTTCGGGGCACACATCAATTACGCCTATCAGGAAGGCGAAGGCGGCATCGCCGAGGCACTCGATCTGGCGGAGCATTTCGCGCGGGGAGAAAAGATCTGTGTCATCCTCGGCGACAACATTATCGAAGGCACCATCAAGGATGCCGTCGATAGTTTCCGGAAACAGGCCGCCGGCGCAAAAATCCTGCTGAAAAAAGTGCAGGACGCCGAGCGCTTTGGCGTCGCTGAGCTCAAAGGCGATCGCATTGTGGGCATTGAAGAGAAGCCCTCCCATCCCAAATCGGACCTGGCCGTGACAGGCATTTATATGTACGATCAAAGCGTGTTTGAGAAGATCAAAACCCTGGTTCCCTCAGGCCGCGGAGAGTTGGAAATCACCGACGTGAATAACGCGTACATCCGCGAGGGCAGCATGACGTTCGATCATCTGGAAGGCTGGTGGACCGATGCCGGCACCTTCGAGTCGCTGTTGCGCGCCGCCAACCTGGTGGCCGATACCGTCCGCCGCAAACAGGAGCGGGAAGAGGTCCTCATGGAAGCAGCCAAGCATCTATGAGCGATTTCGGATCCGAATCGCTGCCGCTCTCCATCCCGGATTGCGAAAAGGGCATAGGGGATGTCGTCCTGACCGTCGACTCTCCCAAATTGATCGATGGCGTGAAACTTTCCGCCTATCCGCAGTGGCCGGATGACCGCGGATACTTTGTCGAAATCATGCGGGGCGGAGCCGGGCTCAGCGCGGGCTTCCCCATGGCCAGTACGCAAGTGTCTACGGCGCTGAGCTATCCCGGTACCATCAAAGCCTTCCATTTTCACTTGGAACAGACGGATTTCTGGGTGCCGGCGCATGGCATGTTTCAGGTGGCGCTGGTTGACTTCCGAAAAGGTTCAAAGACCTTCGGCGGCAAGAATACGTTTTATGTAGGCAATCTTCGTCCCTGGCAGTTGCTGATTCCGCCCGGTGTCGGCCATGGCTACAAGGTCATCGGAACCGGCCCCGCCATGCTGGTCTACGTCACCGACAGATTCTATAATCCGAAAGACGAAGGGCGCGTCGCCTACAACGATCCGAAAATTCAATACGACTGGGAACTGCAGCATAAATGAGATTGATTGTGACTGGCGGTGCAGGCTTCATCGGCTCGGCCTTTGTGCGCCTGCTGATCGGCTCTCACACCGATTTTGAAATCGTCAACCTGGATAAGCTGACTTATGCGGGCAATCTGGATAATCTCGCCCCTGTGGCATCGGATCCGCGCTACCGGTTCGTCCATGGCGACATCTGTGACGGGCGGCTGGTGACGGACCTGGTGGCCGAAGTGAAGCCGGATGCGATTGTCCATTTCGCGGCCGAATCGCATGTGGACCGGAGCATCCATAGCCCAGCGCCGGTCTTCGAGACCAATTTGAAGGGCACTTTTACCCTGCTCGAGGCGGTGCGGCAGCAGAAGGTCCCGCGGTATGTGCACGTCTCGACAGATGAAGTGTATGGCAGCCTGGAGGAGCCGCTGGAAGCGGATGAATCGTATCCCTTGAAGGCCAGCAGCCCCTACTCGGCGTCCAAGGCGGGCTCCGATCTGCTGGCGCTGTCGTATCACACCACCTTCAAATGTCCCGTGATGGTGACCCGGGCCTCGAACAACTACGGTCCGTATCATTTTCCCGAGAAACTGATCCCGCTGATGATCTCCAATGCGCTCGAGGACAAACCGTTGCCGATCTACGGTGACGGCATGCAGGTGCGCGACTGGCTCTATGTCGAGGACCACTGCCGCGGAATTCTGGCTGTCCTGCGCCAAGGCCGCGAAGGCGAAATATACAATATCGGCGGCAATCGCGCGCTGCCGAACGAGGAAGTGGTGAAGATGATCCTGAAGGCGACGGGCAAGCCCGAGAGCCTCATGACCACGGTGGCGGACCGGCCGGGCCACGATCGCCGCTATGCACTTACCAGCGCCAAGCTGGAGCGCGAAACGGGGTGGAAGCCGCAGGTCGAGTTCGAGGACGGGCTGGCCGCCACGGTCGAGTGGTACAAACAGAACCAGGAGTGGGTGCGCCGCGTGAAATCCGGCGCCTACCAGGAGTTTTACCAGCAAAACTACTCAGCGCGCTAGGGCCTCAATATGACTCCGCCGGGACACACAGGCAGCGCTTCGATGCCGTCCATTTTCCTGGCCCATGGCTCGCCGTTTTTATTGGACGACGCTTCCTGGGTGCGCGAATTACATCAGTGGGCGCGGGATTTGCCGCGTCCGCAAGCGGTGCTGATGCTTTCCGCCCACTGGGAAGCCAAGCCGGTCACGATCGGGGCGACGCGAACCGTTCCCCTGATTTACGATTTCTATGGCTTTCCGGCGCGCTACTACGACGTGAAATATCCGGCGCCCGGTGCTCCGCAGCTGGCCGCACGGGTACGCGCGATCCTGGGGGAGACGCAGGACGTCATGGACGAACCGCAGCGCGGCCTGGACCATGGCGCTTACGTCCCGATGGTGGCGATGTATCCGGACGCGGATGTTCCCGTACTGCAGGTTTCCCTGCCGACCATGGATCCCTCGACTTTGTTCGCGCTCGGCCGTACGCTCGCGCCTCTGCGTGAGGAAGGTGTGTTAATCGTCGGCAGCGGATTTTTGACGCACAACTTGCGGACTTTGGATCCGCGCCTTGACCCGCCGACGCCCGCCTGGGCCGCGGAGTTCGACGAATGGGCTGCCGGGGTGCTGGCCCGCAAAGATGTGGACGAGCTGGTGGAATACCGCAACCGGGCTCCGGGCGTGCGGCAGGCACTCCCGACGCACGAACACTTCGTGCCTGTCGTGGTCGCGCTGGGCGCAGCGTTGGACGACCCGGGTCCCGTAAAGTTTCCCATCGAAGGCTTCTTCGCGGGTTCGTTCACCCGGCGTTCCGTGCAGTTCGGCTAACTTCTCCAGCTACATCATTGCCGTGGGAGGCGCCGGTTCATCGGGATGCCCTGGATTCGCCAGCGGAGTCCAGATCATGACGCCGAAAATTAACGCCATTACAAAGGCGCCCGCGACAAACGAGGGCGACTTGAAGAACTCATAGAGAGGCCACTCGAAGAAGCGGAAAGTGGCGATCAGTAGTCCCACCAACGCCTCCCCTGCGATCAGGCCCGAGGCTACCAGCACACCAGTGTTCTCAATCCGCGCCGTCTGCGCTTCATTGAATCCGCGGCGCTCGCGCAACTCGTCGCCCAGCCACTTGGCCATGCCTCCCATAAAGATCGCGAAGGTAGTGGCGAACGGCAAATACATCCCGACGGCGAACAGCATGGGACTTTTCACCTGCACCATGATCAAGGCGACACCCAACATCATGCCGACCACAACAAGGGCCCAGGGCATATCCCCGCCGACGATGCCCTGCGAGATGGATGCCATCAGTCCCGCTTGCGGCGCGGGCAGTTGGCGGTCACCGAATCCCGTGCCGCCCGCCCGAATGTTTCCTTCGTGCAGCACCAGCAGCGGAAAGTACATCAGCAGGCTGGCGCACACCACGGCGATCAGCTCCACGATTTGGATGGTGCGCGGCGTCCCCCCCAGGATGTAGCCGACCTTGAAGTCCTGCAGCAGTTCGCCCGATACCGCCGACGAAACGCAGACCACTGCGGCGACTCCCAAGATCGCAGTCACCCCCTGGATGCCGGTGACACCGAGCGACACCATCAGCAGCGCCGCAATGATCACCGTGGACAGAGTCAGACCGGAGATCGGATTGTTGGAAGAGCCGATAAAGCCCACCAGGCTCCCCGACACGGCCGCGAAAAAGAAACCGGTAATCAGCATCACTATGGCCGCGACGATGCCGCCGGCCACTTGTCCCGAGAAGTAAATGTAGACCCCCGCCATCGCGAAAGAGACCAGCAGAATCCCCAGCAGCACTACTTTAGAGCTCATATACTGCTCCGTACGGCTGACGTCCTGGGGAGGACCGCCGGCCTGCCGTAACTCGCCAAAGGCCCTCTTCAGTCCGGAAAATAAGTTCTTGCGCATGCGGAACAGAGTGTAGGCCGCGCCGACCAGCATGCCGCCCACCGCAATCGGCCGCACGATGTAGCGCCAGACCGCGTTAGCCATGCCTTCCCAGCCCTCCGTGCCCGAGCCGGCCGGGAGGAACGCTTGCAACTGCGGTCCCATGAAGTAAATGAGCAGCGGGACCATCAGGCCCCACGCGAACACTCCGCCCGCGAAATTCAAGGACGCCAGGCGCGGGCCGATGATGTATCCCACACCCAGGTAGGCGGGACTGACGCTGGGGGCCGAAAACAACGTGTATCCGCCCACATTCACGTTATTGGTGCTTCCGATTGCGCCCACGCGTACAAAGCTTTTCCCCAACCGTCCAATCGGCAGCAGGAAATCCTTATCCGGTAGAAACAGCTTCATCGCACCCAAAAGATAGGCGATTGCGCCGAAGCCCATGTTGTAGAAGAGAAATTTGGCCGCCCGCGCGCCCTGCTGGCCAGCTTTGTGGATCTCGGCGGCGGCGACCGACTCAGGAAAAGGGAGCTCCGGATCCTCCACCATGGCCCGCCGCATCAGCGAAACGAAAAGGACCCCGAGAATTCCGCCGGTCATCATCAGCACCGTCGATTTCCAGTAGGCATGCTGAAAATCAAACGATTCCCAGGAGTGCGAGATCATGAACGCCGGAATCGTGAAAATCGCCCCCGCCGCCACCGATTCCCCGATGGAGCCCGCTGTTCGCGCGATATTCTCCTCCAAAATGGAGGCCCGCCAGATTCGCAGGACGGCCATTCCGATTACCGCCGCCGGATACGTCGCGGCAATTGTGATTCCGGCGCGCAGACCCAGATATGCGTTGGCCGCTCCCAGAATCACCGTCATCACCAGACCCAGAAGAACGGCCCGGAGCGTAAACTCCGTCATCTGCATCGTTGGGGGAACGAAAGGCTTGAACTTCTGCGGTGGCGCGGCGGTCAGTTTTTCATCGCTCATGAAAGGCCCTCTTCAGACGGAACTCATGATAGCAAGGTTCAAATGATGGAATGAGTTAGCGCCACTCGAGCCGCTGATTCAGGTCAGGCGCGCGCGTACTTTCTCGCTGAGCGCCTTGCCGTCCACTCGCTTGCCCGCCAGCTTGGCCTGCGCCGCCTTCATCACCTGTCCCATCTGCTTGGCAGAATCGGCGCCAGTCTCGGAGACGGCGGCTGCAATGGCGGCATCCACCTCGGCATCGGTCGCGCCCGCCGGCATGTAGCCTTCAATCAGCGCCAGCTCGCTCTCTTCCTTGTCGGCCAGCTCCGGCCGGCCGCCCTTCCGGAACATATCCGCGGACTCCCGGCGCTGTTTGATCAGCATGTTCAGAATCTGCATTTCGGTGGCTTCGTCCAGCGGCTTCATGGAATCCACTTCGTGCTTCTTGAGAGCCGTCTTGATCATCCGGACAGCGCCCAAACGAGCCTCGTCCTTCGCCTTCATCGCGGTGACCATGTCTTTCTGAATCTGATCGAGTAGGGACATTCGTTTGCTATTCTAAATGTTTACCCACTCCCATGCATATTCGAAAACAACGACTGCTTACTCCCGGCCCAACTCCTCTGTATCCAAAGGCGTTACAGGCAATGATGGGCTCCGATGTTCATCACCGTACGGAGGACTTCCGCAAGATCTACACCCAGGTTCTGGCCGATCTGAAGGAAGTCATGGGCACGCAGAACGATGTCCTGTGCCTGGTGGCGTCCGGTACCGGCGCCATGGAAGCATCCGTCTCAAACCTGTTCTCGCGTGGGGATCGCGTCGTAGTGTGTTCGGCCGGTAAATTCGGCGAGCGCTGGGTGGAAATCGCAAAGGCATACGGACTGGAAGCGAACGTCCTGAAGGCCGAATATGGCGACACGGTGAGCGCGCAGGCGGTGGCCGACGCTCTGGCCGCTGACAAGACCGTCAAAGGTGTGTTTGTACAGGCTTCGGAAACCTCCACCGGCGCCGCGCACGACATCCAGTCGATGGCCGCGGCCGTACGGAAGACCGATGCAATTCTCGTGGTCGACGCCATCACGGGTCTGGGTACTATGCCGCTGGATATTGACGGCTGGGGCATCGACGTGGTGATCGGCGGCTCCCAGAAGTCCTTCATGATTCCTCCCGGGCTGGCCTTCATGGCGGTCAGCGCCAAAGCCTGGGCTCTCGGCGAATCCTCCAATCTGCCGCGCTACTACTTCAATTTGAAGAAGGAAAAGAAAAATGCGGCGGCCGGCGAATCCAGTTGGACCCCTGCCACGTCGTTGATCATCGCCCTGGGCGAGGCGCTGAAATATATCAAATCGATCGGCATGGATAAACTGATCGACAATGCCCAACTACTCGCCAAAGCGACCCGTGCGGCCGCCCAGGAGCTGGGGTTGGAATTGTTTGCGCCCAACGCGCCCAGCGCCTCGGTAACGGCCATCCGCGCGCCGAAGGGCATGGATTCCAGCATTATTGTGAAGGAGTTCCGGAGCCGCTTCGGTTCGATCATCGCGAACGGACAAGGCTCCATGAAGGGCCAGATCTTCCGGATCGCGCACCTCGGCTACTTCGATTTCCCCGACCTGTTCGCCATGGTGGCCGAGTTGGAGCTGATTCTGGCCGCCAACGGTCAGCCCGTAAAACTTGGCTCCGGTGTAGCGGCCGTGCAGCGTGTCTTCGCCGAAGTTGCCGGTTTGAAAGAGAACATCCCCGTGGGCGCCGGAAAGCCCTAGATCACACGACATGAAAATTCTGATTGCCGAACCAGTCGCAGCAGCGGGAATCGAGCTGCTGAAGACCCAGCCGGACTGGGATATTGTTGTATCCAATCCGAAAGAGTACGCGCAGCATCTGCCCACGTGCGATGCCCTGCTGGTACGCAGCGCGGTGAAGGTGACGCCCGACGTTCTCGCCAAAGCGCCCAAGCTGCGCGTGATTGGCCGCGCCGGAGTGGGTGTGGACAACGTGGACCTGCCTGCCGCCACCGCCGCGGGCGTTCTTGTGATGAACACGCCCGGCGGCAACGCCATCTCGGTGGCCGAGCATACCCTCGGGCTGATGCTCTCCATGGCGCGCTCCATCCCACAGGCCAGCCAGTCCACCAAGGGCGGCAAGTGGGAGAAGAAAAAGTTCTTAGGCAACGAGTTACGCGGCAAAACACTGGGCATCGTCGGCCTGGGCAGCATTGGCCGCGAAGTGCTGAAGCGCGCCCGCAGCTTTGAAATGCGCATCATCGCCAGCGATCCGTATGTGAACTCGCAGAGCGCCGTCGATCTCAACATTGATCTGGTGGATCTCAAGACCCTGTACGCGCAGAGCGACTACATTACGCTGCACATGGCGCTCACGCCGGAAACCGAGAAGATGCTGGGCGCTCAGGCCTTCGCCGCGATGAAGCCCGGGGTCCGCGTGATTAACTGCGCCCGGGGCGAGCTGATTGACACCGCGGCCTTGAATGAAGCAATGGCCAGCGGCAAAGTGGCCGGCGCCGGGCTGGACGTTTTTGCGGTGGAGCCGCCCGTTGCCGATGAACCCCTGCTGAAACAGGAAAACCTGATCGCTACGCCGCACATCGGCGGCTCCACCGAGGAGGCTCAGGAAATCGTCGGTGTCCGCATTGTGGAGCAGGTGATCGAATACCTGAAGAACGGCATCGTCATCAACGCGGTGAACATGCCCGCGCTTTCGCCCGAACAATACAAGGCCTTGGGGCCGTACGCCGATCTGGCCGAACGCCTGGGCAACTTCGCCGCCTATGTCTCCACCGGCAACCCGAGGTCAATCCGGATCTCCTACTTCGGACGCATCGCCGAATCCAACACCAGCCTGATCCGCAACGCGGGTATTGCTGGCGTCCTGAACCGGTCGCTGGCGCGCAAGGCCAACCTGGTAAATTCCATGCAGTTGGCTGCCGATCGCGGCTGGGACATCAACGAGCGCCATGAGAAGCGGCTGGGCCACATCGATTCCATCCGCATCGAGCTGGATACCGACTCCGGCGCCACGTGCGTGGAGGGTGCGGTCGTGCTCGACAAGCCCCGCCTGGTTCAGGTGGAAGGTATCTACTGCGAAGCCCCACTCTCCGGGCATGTGATCTTCCTGAAAAACGAGGATGTCCCCGGGGTGATTGGCTACGTCGGCGGCGTCTTTGGAAAGAATGGCATCAACATCGCCAACTTCTCGCTCGGCCGCCAGGAGAAACCGCTCTCCGAAGGCCAGCCGCTGGAAGCCGTCTCGGTGATTGAGACCGATAACGTGGTTCCGGATTCCGTGCTGGTCGAGGTCCTGAAAAACCAGGCCGTCAAGATGGCGCGGCTGGTGGAATTCAACTAGAGCGGGTAATCCGCAGGTTTCCAAACGCGTCGGCGCGATACCGCCAGCCCGCCGGCACATACGTTGTGGATCCGTATTCGGCCAGGACAGCAGGTCCGTGCATTGTCCTGGCGGACGCACGGGATTTTGCAGACTGCACGGGCGCGCTCCGCACTGTGGCACGCACCCGGATAGTAACCACCTCGGTGGGACGCTGGGGGTCCGAGTAGCCGTACAGTTTGCGATGTGCGGCATGGAACTCTGCCTGCGTAGCCACATTCAGCTCGTAACTCTGGCCCGCGTAGCGCACGTCCATGGAGCGTGCGAGCGCCGCTCTACGCATATCGGCGCGCGCCCTCTTTTCCAGGCTTCGATACTCCTGCTCAAACTCTTCTCTTCCTAGAACGCCGGCCGCATAGTCGCGCACCCTGTCGGCAATCACCATGCCCAAGGCGGAAAGGACGCCGGCATTCTTGGGGACCAGCACCGTTTGAATGCCCAGATTGGCGGCGATCTCGCAAGCATGCAGTCCTCCGCTGCCGCCAAACGCCACCAGGGTAAAGGCGCGCGGATCGTGGCCGCGTTCTACCGACACGACGCGAATCGCGCGCTCCATATTCGCGTTGGCAACACGGATAATCCCTCTGGCCGCGGCGGCTCTGCCCAACCCGAGTTGCCTCGCCAGGCGGCCAATCGCCTCCTGGGCGCGGCCGAGGTCAATCGCCATCGTGCCCCCCAGAAAATTTGCTGCCTGAATCCGGCCCAGCACCAGGTTCGCGTCTGTGACCGTGGCCTCGGTTCCGCGTCCATAGCAGGCCGGTCCGGGATCCGCGCCGGCGCTCTCCGGCCCTACGTGCAACAACCCGCCCTCGTCCATCCGCGCAATGGATCCGCCGCCGGCGCCCACGGTGTGAATATCCAGCATGGGAACTCTGACGGGGAACCCGTCCACGGAGCCCTCCATGGTCGCCGTGGCGCGGCCCGCGCATAGACTCACGTCCGTGGAAGTGCCGCCCATATCGAAGGCCAGCAGGTTTTTGATGCCCGCCTGTTTGGCCACCGCAATGGCTCCCACTACTCCGCCCGCCGGCCCCGACAGCAGCGTTCGCACCGCCTGACGCCGGGCCTCGGCCGCTGTTATCAGGCCGCCATTCGATTGCATCACCAATAGCCGGTATTTCGTTCCACTCTCGAGCGCGCCCAAATATCTGTCCATCAGCGGGCCCACGTAAGCATTCAGAACGGTGGTCGACGTGCGCTCATACTCGCGGAACTCCGGGCAGATTTCATGCGAACTGCACACGTAGCCCAGGTCTTTCAGCGCCGCGGCCACCGCCCGCTCATTCTCCGGACTTCGATAGGCGTGCAGAAAGCAGATAGCAATCGACTCCGCCTTCACGCGCTGCAGCTTGCTGCGCAGCTCGCCGAGCTCCCGCCGCGAAGGCCGTCGCGCGATGGCGCCGTCAAAATAGCTCCGCTCGTTTACGCCGAACCGCAGCCTGCGCTCCACCAGCAGCCGGCGCGGCGCCGGATTGAGAACATACAGCTCCGCGCGGTTCTGACGGCCGATCTCGATCACATCCTCAAACCCGGCGGTCGTCACCAGAGCCGTACGCGCGCCTTTGCGCTCCAGCAGCGCATTGGTCGCCACCGTGGATCCGTGAATAACCTCGCTGCGGCGCGCCGCTGCGATGCGGGCCAGTCCGGCGAGGATCACCCGCGAGGGATCGGCCGGGTCCGAGCGGAGCTTGAACGTTTGCACCGGCCCGTCGTCAGGGGCCACCACAAAGTCGGTAAACGTCCCGCCCGTATCAATTCCGATTCTCATGGAACTCAAGGACGTAATAAAACGATCTTCTCAGTGGAGGGAAGCGGCACCTTCTCCTCGCGAAAACGGTGCAGCAAGGCAACGCGGATCCTGGATTGGACGCCGCCCCTCTGCAGCTGGCTGGCCACGTGAACCGTCAGCTTCATCTGCATGTGTGTCGGCGTGATGCCCGGGTCGAACATGACCACTGGAGAAGGTTCGGCTAACACGCCGGGAGTCGCGGCAGCCACC
>DATLBY010000008.1:0-2897 GCA_035526665.1 Bryobacteraceae bacterium | reverse complement strand
GCGTCGGCCCCGAACTCTCGTGCCAAGGCCAGACGATGGCGCGGAGCCCCCGTAACAATGATTTTCGCCGCGCCCGCTTCCCGTGCCACCGCCAGGCTGGCAAGCCCCACCGGCCCCGTGCCCTGGATCACCACCGTGTCTCCCCAGGCGATGGGCGCCCGCTCCACGCCATGAATCGCCGTTGTCAACGCACATCCCGCCCCCACCACTGCCTCGGTGGCCAGTCCCGGTGGAATGAGAAAAATCGCGGTGCCCGCGCGCAGCAGGATTTTTTGGGCATACCCTCCGCGCAGATGCGGTGCGTCGTTGGCGCTGTAAGAGATGCCATAGGCCTTGCGCGAGACACAGCGCGTCGGCTGATTTTTTATCCGGCAGTAGAAGCATTCGCCGCAAGAGATGGAACTCGCCCAACAGACGCGATCTCCCGTCTGCAGCGGCAGGCCGCGCCAATCCTTGGTGAGACCCGGGCCGGTACTCTCGATTCGTCCCACGGTTTCATGGCCCAAAATCACCGGCAGGGGAATTGGTAGCTGCCCCAGCCAGAGGTGCACGTCCGTCCCGCAGATGCCTGCCATGTCGACGCGTACCAGCGCTTCGCCAGGCGCCAAGTCAGCAGTTACTGGATACTCGCGAATTTCGAGCGGCTTCCCGAATTCGCACAACACGGCGGCCCGGACGGAACTCACGCCTTCGGCCCCGCACAATAGCTAAATAGAAGCTGCCATTCGGCAAGCTGGACTTCCATTGCGAAGGCCTCCTCGGCCGACCCCGGCCGGACCCGGGCGAGGTCGCAGTAGGTAACAAACGCGAGTGGATCCCACACGTTGGTTAGCGGCAATTGTTTCGCCGACGAATAGCGGCGCTGAATTTTCAATGTTTCATCGCGCAATGCCGGGAAGATCGGATGCAGCCCTACTTGCCGGAACCAGTAGGCCGAGTTGGCGGCGTCCGGCTCCTGGCGGTGCACAATGCCATGCCAGAAGCTGCCATCCGCCGTCTTCACGTCCTGCGCCACCTCATGTGCATCGCTGTGGCAGGAGAAGTAGAGCCATAACCCAGCCAGTGCTGCCTTCGGTGCACAGGCACTTGGGAACAAAGTGCTCGCGGGCTGCGCCCTCAGCTGGTCGCGCGCCGCAGGCGAGGAACATTCTCCACCGGAAAGAGGCATCAATCTGTACCCGTCTCCGTCCAGCGCCAGCAGGTCCTCAATGCTGCGTCCAAAATCCTTCGGATTGAAAACGGTAGCCAACTGACTATTCTGCCAGAAGGCGGCAATCTGAAGGAAACTAGAGTTGACCGGGAGAGTCGAAAGGACAGGAATTCAGGTGGGCGGGCTTCTAACCAGCAAGGAACTAACCGAGACCGGCCACAATCACAAACTCGGCAAAACGGCGTTAGTGTTATCGGCCGGTGGAATGTTCGGTTCCTATCAAGCGGGCGTTTGGCAAGTGTTATCGGATGTTGTGCAGCCGGACCTGGTTGTAGGCGCCTCCATCGGGTCGTTGAATGGCTGGCTAATCGCGGGCGGCTGCCATCCCGATGATATTCTGCAGCGCTGGCTGACCCTCGAGAAAGCCGCTCACCATCGTTGGCGCCTGCCCGCCTCTCTCTCCGACGGAATGATTGACTGCGGACCTCTGAACGAGTGGATCCGCGGCATGTACCAGGAGTTCCAACCCAAAACGGAGTACGCCCTGGTCACCACGCAGTTGCGCACGCTGCGGCCGAGGCTGTTCCGTACTCCGGGCATTACCTGGAAGCATCTCGCAGCTTCCTGTGCCGTGCCTCTGTTCTTGCATCAGCATCGGATTGACAGCGTCATTCATTCCGACGGAGGCTTGATCGATCCCCTTCCAGTTTGGGCGGCCGTGGACTTGGGCGCGACACGGCTCATCACCGTCAATCTACTGAAACACCGCCCTCTGCTGATTCGCGCAATCTCAAATGCCGGGCGGTTGTATAGCAGGCAACGAAAAACTATAGTGGATCGATTGGAAGTTGTGGACATTTCGCCGGCGGAACCGCTGGGGACAGCTCGCGATTCCATCCGCTGGACCCGGCAAAATGCAGAGCGATGGATTGCTATGGGCCAGAAGGATGCCCGGCATGCGAAACATTTAGTTGTAGAATGTTTTGGACGGCTCGAGGGGGTTGCGCCTGATGGCTGCTTATAAGATCTATCGGATGAAAGATAGCGTGCGCCAGCAATTTCGCTGGGCGCCCCATACCATTGGGGTTACCGTCGCCAAACCCAAAGACTACGAGCAGATCAACACGGTGGAGGCCGCTGGGGTGTACGCCGTCTGGGTTCAATTGAAAGATACCGGACATTCCCTCCAGATAGGAGATATATTAGAAGGAGAGGGTGGCGAACTTCGAATTTACAAGTATGTCGGGTTTGAAGAGGCGCAGTGGCTGCTGCCTGAGGCAAAAACTGATCTCGAATCGGCTCCCATGGCCGGCGGCGTGCCCCCGGCTCTTAAGTAATCCAGGAAGGTACGACGCCGTCGCCGCTGGATGTGGAGTTTAGTAATGGATTGCGGTCCGGGCAGCAGGGATCGAATTAATTCTTTCGCGCTGGTTAGTTACGTTCCGGGCCGCTTAGGTGAGTATCTCGACAGGCTCCGGCGGGAGCTGGTGGCAGGCTGCACCGCTCACTCCCATGTCACGGTGCTCCCCCCGCGTCCCCTGAGCATCGGTGCGGAGGAAGCCGCGTCCGTGGTCCGGAACAATCTGGAGCATTTCCCTACTTTTTCGGTAGAAATCACTGGTGTCCGGGTCTTTTCCAAAACAGATGTGATCTACATCGATATCGGTTCGGGACGGGCCGATGTAATTCAGATTCACGACAGTCTGAACCGGAACAGCCTGGCGTTCGAAGAGCCCTACAAATTCTG
>DATLBY010000007.1:0-3543 GCA_035526665.1 Bryobacteraceae bacterium | reverse complement strand
AATCAGGCGGTGGATGACGACCTGAATACCAACGTGCCCAATCCTTTCAACATCAAGAACTATCCCGATATGCAGAACTCCAATCCGGTGCTGTACAAGTACCTGGGAACGCAGGGATTCTTCACCAGTTCCACAATCCGGAAGCATCAGTTGTTGCGCGCGTTTCCACAGATGAACAGCTTTAACGGACTGCGTCCTGGAGTGGATTTCAACGATTCACGAGGCTCGGTGGGTTACCACGATCTCCAAGTCCAGTTTGAAAAGAGGTTCTCACGCGGCTTCCAGACAGCGGTTCTGTACACCTACGCGAACAGCGAGAAGAAAGATTACTATCTGAATGAGTTCGACTCGCAGCTCTCCAGCCGGCCGAACGATGTGGTGCTGCCGCATCGATTTGTCTGGACTGCAATCTACGAACTTCCTTTCGGCAAAGGAAAGCAGTTCCTGCAGGGCGGAGTCCTGCAGCATATTTTGGGCGGCTGGCAAGCAAGCTGGGTGTATCAACGTCAGACCGGACCGCCGATTGACTGGGGGAACCGCTTTTTCTACGGCGACCTCAACAATCTTGGAAATGTTCTGAATCATGACGCCGTCCATGAGAGAGACATCCATGTGTGGTTCGATCCCAATATCGCTTACCGGGGGACCGGCGCAGTCCCACAAGGCTTCCAGGGATTTGAAGGCCGCTCGGCCAACCAGCCCGGCAGCTTCCAGACGCGGGTATTCCCGGTGCGTTTAGATGTGGTCCGGGCGGATGGCATTCGTAACTGGGATGTTAAGGTGAAGCGGAACTTCCATGTGCATGAGCGGCTGAACACCAGCTTCGCAGTTGACTTGCTAAATGCAACGAATCACACGAACTTCGACAAACCGAATACCGATCCCACGAATAACAATTTCGGACGCGTCACCAGCCAGCGGGGTCTAAGCCGCGTGATCCAATTCAACTTGAGAGTGGATTTCTGAGAGACAGCAAACCGCCCGGTGAATTGCACGAGCATCACCATCACCACGCGGCTCCCACTGCGATCGATGAACGGACGAGTGCCACCGGATTACACGCGGTCGCCATTTTTGAGTCGGTGAAAGGCATCTCCGTGCTCTTACTCGGACTGGGTGTGCTGGCCTACCTGCACAAGGACCTGGAAGAGGAGGCACAGAATATCCTGACTTTTCTTCACATCAATCCCGAGCACCGGCTGGCGCACGCATTTTTGCGCGCGGCCGCCAAGACCACCGATGCGAGGCTTTGGGGGATCGCGGCCGGCGCGGTGGCATACGCGACGGTGCGATTTACCGAGGCATGGGGACTCTGGAAGCGCCGGGTCTGGGCGGAATGGTTTGCCCTGTTATCCGGCGCTCTTTACCTGCCCTGGGAAATCGTCAAAGTGGCGGAGAAGCCGAACTGGCTGCACCTCGGCATCTTCACCACCAATATGATCGTTCTGCTCTACATGCTTTATATTCGGGTAGCCGCAACCCGCGCCGACTGAATTTCAGAACGAACCCAAATCAAGGCTAACCACCGTGAGGTCTATGTCTTACCGTCACTGGACGGGAAGAAACTTCACGCAGACCGGCATGGGGACATCCAGGGTTTGGCCGGTGGGCGTCAGCCGGCCGGTCTTCTGGTCGATGCGAAATACCACTAGTTTGTCGGAGTCCTGATTGGCGGCGATGAGAAAGGAGCCCGTCGGATCGATACCAAAGTTTCTCGGCGTCTTCCCCTGGGTGGAGACATGCTCGATGGCGGTCAGAGTGCCCTTGCGCGGATCGATGGAGAACACGGCGATGCTGTCATGTCCCCGATTGGAACCGTAAAGGAACTTTCCGCTCGGGTGCACCTGCACCTCCGCCGTCGAACCTTCCTTGAAATTGGCAGGGACCGTGGAGATGGTCTGCACTTCCTTTAAAACGCCTGCCTTGGCGTCCCACGCGAATCCGGTCACGGTCAGGCTGATTTCGTTAATCACGTAGGCAAATTTGCCGCCCGGGTGAAAGGCAAAATGGCGCGGGCCGGATCGGGGGCTTACTTTGGTGAACGGCGGCGTATTCGGAGTCAGCGTCGCCTTTTCGGGATCAAGGCGATACACGAGCAGTTCATCCAGCCCCAGGTCAGCCGCGACGGCGAACTTATTATCCGGCGAGAAGTTGACGGAGTGGGCATGAGGTCCGCCCTGCCGCTTGGCATCAGCAACGCTACCTGTGTGTTGAATAGCCGAAGCTGCCTCGCCCAGAGTGCCGTCAGCCTTTATCGGAAAAGAAGCGATACTTCCGCTGCCGTAATTGGCCACCGCAACGGCTTTCCCGGAGTTGTCCACGCGTACATAACAGGGCCCTGCTCCATGGGAGGACACCTTGTTCAGAAACTTCAGCACCGCGGTTTTCCGATCGATGGAAAATGCGCTCACTGAGCCGCTTTTCTGACCGTCCGCACCGGTTGTCTCGCTGACTGCGTAAAGATACCGTCCGTTTGGATGAAGCGCCACGAAGGAGGGATTCACCGTCTCGGCCACGAGACCCAAGGGTGTCAATTCCCCCGTAGCTCCCTTCAATCGATACGCATAAATTCCCTTGCTGGCAGTTTTTGTATAAGTTCCTACATAGACGAGCATATCTTTTGCAGGCTGTCTGGGCGCCGCAAAGCACGGCTGGAGCATGGCAAGCGCGGCTGGAGCCGCGAGCAGGGTGAATAAGCGCATTGCTTTATAAGAGCGCATTGCCCATATACTGTGCAAGCCTGCCGGATTTCACTAGCGATTTTGTGGAAATTCCCTCTATACTTTCCACATGTCGCATCCAGTGTCACAGATGCGGAGAAGAGAGGCTCCATTTGAAAACTCATCGCTTTGACAGACCAGCGGCGTTGCTCGCGCTCGTCGTCGGATGCTTTTCCTTGATCACTCCAGCTGCCGGCCAGGAGAGCAGCGGACAGGTGCTGGGAACTGTTGTAGATGCCACTGGCGCCGCGGTGCCGGATGCGCGCCTGGTGCTAAGCGGTCCGCGCAATCCGAACGGCATTGTAACTACCTCCGGCGGAGATGGAGGATATGTATTCGCCGCCGTCCCGATCGGATCTTATAGCCTCACTGTCAGTAAACCGGGCTTCAGCACGCTGAAGCAGGACAATATTCTGATTCAGCTAGGATCGAAGATTAGCTTCAATCCCACCCTGAGTGTAGGTCAGGTAAGTGAGGCTGTGGAAGTCACCGCCAGCAGCGTTTCGCTGGACACAACGTCCAGCCGCACTTCGACAAATATCACGCAGCAGCAGTTTGAGAATCTCTCTAAGGGCAGGACGTTTCAGTCGCTGCTGACGCTCGCCCCGGGAGCGCGCTTCGAGCCGAAGTCGAGCAACGCAGGTGTTGGCGGCATCTCCATTGACGGTGCGAGCGGGATCGAGAATACCTACGTAGTGGACGGCGTGGAGGTCAACGACAACGTCAACGGCTTCCTGCCGCAGAACAATGCGCTGCCCTTTGAATTTGTGCAGGAGGTGCAGGTGAAGAGCGCGGGATTTGAGGCCGAGTATGGCGGGGCGAC
>DATLBY010000006.1:0-20199 GCA_035526665.1 Bryobacteraceae bacterium | reverse complement strand
GAAGGCACCGAGATGGTGATGCCGGGCGACAACGTCAGCGTGGAAGTGGAGCTGATTACCCCGGTGGCCATGGACAAAGGTCTGCGCTTCGCCATCCGCGAAGGTGGACGCACGGTGGGCGCCGGTACGGTGTCCGAGATTCTGGCTTAAGTAGCTGAGAGGAGTAGCAGATGGCGCGCGAAATCATTACATTCCAATGCACCGAGTGCAAAAACCGCAACTATAGCGGGATGAAGAACAAGAAGACAACGACCGAGCGGCTGGAGCTGAAGAAGTTCTGCCCGAGCTGCCGGAAGCACCACGTTCACAAAGAAATCAAGTAGTTTAGTACACTAGGTTTAGCAAATTACGGACGTCCGCTGCTGTTGCAGATAGGGGCGTAGGTTTAACGGCAGACCAGCGGTCTCCAAAACCGCGAGTGGGGGTTCGAATCCCTCCGCCCCTGCCATCTTTAAGGTACAGGTCACTTGGGTACAATTCAGGCAAAGAGCAATATGGAAGAAACAAGCAACTGGATGCAGCGTGCGGGTCAGTGGCCGACGACTACAAAGTCGTATTTTGAAGAGTTGCGCCAGGAGATGCGGCGCGTCACATGGCCGAGCTGGAAGCAGGTGCGAGCCACGACAAGCGTTGTGATTGCCGCCGTCTTTGTCTTTGCAGCTTACTTTTTCGTGGTCGATTACGTGGTCGGACGCAGCATCACCAAGCTCTTCGACACGCTCAGCAAATAGGCGGTTCTCCATGGCAGATCAGGATCCCATCGAACACGATAACGAGTTCCCGCAGGCCGCAGCCGAAGAGGCAGGGGCTTCCCAGGAGCTTACGGTTGCTCCCGAACAGCCCGCAACGGCGGTGGCAGTGGCGGAGGAATCTCCCAAGCACTGGTATATCATTCATACCTATTCGGGATTCGAGCAGAAGGTCGCCGATTCGCTGCGCAGCCGCGCGGAAGCGTTTGGATTTGCTCATCAGATTGGTCAGGTTCTAATTCCCACCGAAGAGGTAATCGAACTCCGGAACGGCAAGAAAGTCACCAGCAAGCGGCTCCTCTATCCCGGCTATGTCCTGGTGGAGATGGAAATGAACGACGAGCTGTGGCATGCGGTGAAAAATACTCCGCGGGTTACCGGTTTCGTCGGTGGCGGCAACAGTCCGGTGCCGCTTACCCCGGATGAAGTGAATTCGATCCTCTACCGCCAGGCAACCGCTGCCGAGCGTCCTCGTCCGAAGCTCAATTTCGAGAAGAACGAGAATGTACGAATCATCGAAGGACCGTTCACGAATTTTTCGGGAAAAGTGGACGATGTCAATACAGAGCGAAGCACGCTGCGTGTATTGGTTACTATTTTCGGCCGCGCGACACCGGTCGAACTCGACTTTCTGCAAGTAGAAAAAACATAGGAATAGATCATGGCCAAAAAAGTAACAGGGCAGGTTAAGCTGCAAATTCCGGCGGGCAAGGCAACTCCGGCTCCTCCCGTGGGTACCGCACTCGGTCCCCAGGGCGTCAATATCATGGAGTTCTGCAAGGCCTTCAACGCCAAGACGTCGGCGAAGGATCAGGAAGGGCTGATCATCCCGGTCGTGATAACCATTTTTTCGGACCGGTCCTTCACCTTCATCACGAAAACGCCGCCAGTGCCGGTGCTGATCAAGCGCGCAGTGGGCATTGCGAAGGGCTCGGCGGAACCCAACAAGAATAAGGTCGGTAAAATCACCGCAAAGCAGATCGAAGAGATCGCCAAGATCAAGATGCCCGATCTTAACTGTTTCGACGTGGAAGCTGCCATTCGCTCGGTGCGGGGCACGGCCCGCAGCATGGGCATCGAAGTTCCTCTCTAATACACCTCATACCTGCCCTAAAGGCGCGAATCCGGCCGGCGGGCAGGTAATCTAACGCGGCAGCGTATGCACCGATCGATCACTGCTAACCGGTGCGCCTCTACTTTTCCTGAAGCAATAGAATTTCTGCGGCAACAGCGCGAAGTGCTGGTGCTATGCGGCTCGCGGGCAGCAGCGGACGATCTGGTGCGTGCTGCCTGCCAGACGACGCTGTGCGGCGTGCATCGCATTACCCCGGCGCAGCTTGCCGCCACCCTGGCTAAACCAGCTCTCGCGGCTCGGGGATGGGCTCCGCTGACGCCCCTGGCGCCCGAGGCCCTGGCGGCGCGCGTCACACACCTGTTGCTCACAAAAAAACGGCTCAGCTACTTTGGTCCTGTCGCCGGTATGCCGGGGTTCGCCGGTGCGCTCGCGTCCACACTGACTGAGCTTCGATTGCACGGAGTGACCCCGAAGCAACTGCGGTCCGCCGGTGTTCCCGGACGCGATCTTGCCAAGCTGCTGACGGCCTACGAGACGGAGTTGCGGAAGCGCTCGCTGGCGGACTTTGCCTCCACCCTCGAGCTGGCAATCGAGGCCGCCATGGCGGGAACACATCCGCTGGTCAAGCTTCCCATGCTGTGGCTCCCAGTGATGGCCGAGACGCGTCTGCTACGGGCGTTTCTGGACGCCTTGAGTGCCCAATCCCAATCCATATTAAAAATCGAAATCGGAGTCTCACCGGAAGGTCCAGAGCCCTGGGATGCGCTGTCGTCTTTGCAGCGCAATCTATTCGGCATGGCTGCCTCGCGGCCGGCCGATGCCAGCTTCGAACTGTTCTCGGCTTCGGGCGAAGGGTTGGAGTGTGTGGAGATTGCACGGCGCATTCTGAAAGCAGGCATCGCCTTCGACGAGGCCGCGATCCTGCTGCGGAACCCGGAGCGGTACCGGCCGATGGTGGAAGAGGCGCTACGGAGGGCGCGCATTCCGGCCCACTTCACGCGAGGCAGCAGCACACCGAACGCGGCCGGACGGGCGTTCTTGTGCCTCCTGGCTTGTGCCGCGGACAATCTCTCGGCAGCGCGTTTTTCCGAGTACCTGTCGCTGGGCCAGGTTCCGGATGGTCCGGCGCCGGACGACTGGACAGCACCGGAGAACGATGCGCTCGCGTCCGAAGAGCCGCAGGCGGCGGGGAGGCAGCACTCACGCAGCACCATTGGGTGGGAGACGCACCTCGTGGATGCGGCGGTGGTCGGCGGGCGTGAGCGCTGGTCTCGCCGCCTGGCCGCCCACGCTGCCAGCTTGCAGTTAGAGCTGGAACAGAGCGATGCCCCGGAGGAGCGAGAGCGGATCAGTAAACGGATAGACAGACTCGCCGCACTGATGGAGTTTGCGCTTCCCGTCATTGACCTGCTTGCGGTGATGCCGGTGGCCGCCAGCTGGGGAGAATGGATTGAAGCCCTCACACACCTCGCGCATGCGGCCCTGCGAGCGCCCGGGCCGGTAACGGCTCTGCTCGCCGAGCTTTCCCCCATGTCCGATATCGGTCCGGTGGAGCTTGCCGAGGTGACGGCCGTGCTCTCTGACCGCCTGCGGTTCGAATTTTCTCGGGACACGGCGCCGCGTTACGGCGGCGTGTTTGTCGGTGCAATTGAAGAGGCTCTGGGCATGAGTTTCCAGCTCGTGTTCCTGCCAGGGCTGGCGGAGGGGGCCTTCCCTCACCGGCCTGCTGAGGATCCGCTTTTATTGGATGATTGCCGCGTAGGTCTGCCGGGCGCGCTATCGCGGCAAACCGATCGCGTGCGGCGCGAGCATATGTTGCTGCGAAGCGCTGTTGCGTGCGCGTCCGGCCGGCTGGTTGCCTCGTACCCCCGGATGGACATCGTGACGGGCAGGCGGCGCGTGCCTTCGCTCTATGCCTTCGAACTGGTGCGTGCCGCCGAGGGCCGGCTTCCGGCGGATCTGCGGGAGTTTGAGAAACGGGCGAATAGCGGAAGCGCCTCCCAGCTCCGCTGGCCGGCTCCGTCCGATCCTTTTGCTGCGATTGACGACGCCGAATTCGATCTGTCGGTGCTGCGGCCTGCCTTTGACGATCCCGGAGCTTCGCCAGGGCGTGCCGGATATCTGACCAAGGTGAATCCGCATCTCTACCGGTCGCTGCAGTCACGCGGGCGCAGGTGGCTGAAAAAGTGGTTTGCGGCGGATGGACTGGTCGACGTGGATGTGGAGACGCTACAAATTCTCGGCAAACACCTGCTGACCAGGCGGAGCTATTCACCGTCCGCATTGCAGCACTTCGCCGCGTGTCCATACCGCTTCTATCTCCGGTCGATCTACGGGCTGAGGCCGGCCAGTAAGCCCGAAACGATGGAATCAATGGAACCGGCGGTGCGGGGCGAACTCTTTCACCAGGTCCAGTTTGAATTGCTACGGGAGCTCCAATCGTCCCAACTTCTCCCGCTCTCAGAGCAAAACCTGACGATGGCCCTCGATCGTCTGAATGCCGCCGTGGACCGCATCGCTTCCAGCTTTGCCGAGACCTATCAACCGGCTATTGTCCGCATCTGGGCATCGGATGTGGAGGAGATCCGGTCGGACCTGCGCGGGTGGCTTCGCGCGATGGCCGCTCGCGGGCAGCAGTGGATTCCGATTCGCTTTGAACTCGGCT
Organism: Bryobacteraceae bacterium; assembly: GCA_035526665.1. Classification (GTDB taxonomy): domain Bacteria; phylum Acidobacteriota; class Terriglobia; order Bryobacterales; family Bryobacteraceae; genus DATLBY01. The sequence continues at coordinate 15,710 of DATLBY010000006.1, read as the reverse complement.
TCGGATTTACTCCGCGCAGCCGCGCCACCGATCCAGCGAGTACGGATGAGGAGATAGTGCTGTTTGACGAAGGCTACCGGTTGCGCGGCTCGATTGACCTGGTAGAGCAGAACGCTTCGGACGGCAGTCTGCGGATTACGGATCATAAAACGGGCGCGCCTCCCGAGAAAGCTCCGTCGCTGATGGGCGGTGGGGAAATTCTCCAGCCGATTCTGTACGCTCTGGCGGCTGAGAAGCTGCTTGGGAGGAAGGCCGCCGCCGGCCGGCTCTACTATGCCACGCAGCGCCATAGTTATCGGGAAACGCAAATCGCTGCGGTGCCGGAGGCACGCAGGAGCATGGAGGAGGCGCTGGCAATTATCAATTCCTCCATCTACAAGGGGTTCCTGCCGTCGGCGCCCAGGAAAGAGGCCTGCGTTCACTGCGATTACCGCCCTGTGTGCGGGCCTTACGAGGAGGAGCGGGTCAACTGCAAATCGCGGGCTGAACTACAGCCTCTTTTCGGAATCCGCAGGATGCCATGAACCCGACTCCGCAGACTCACATCGTCAGTGATGAGGACGCTCGCGAACGCATCCGTTACGCGCTGGACGAAAGCTTTCTAGTGGAGGCCGCCGCGGGCACCGGCAAGACGCGGGAACTGGTGCAGCGCATCGTGCACTGTCTCGGGGCCGGAGGCGCCGTGGAGCGCCTGGTGGCGGTTACCTTTACCTATGCTGCCGCCGGGGAGCTGAAAATCCGGCTCCGGCAGGAATTGGATGCCGCATCACAATCGGCTACCGATGCCGCCATCCGTCAGAATCTGCAGCGGTCGATGGAGCAGCTGGAGCGGGCCTGGATCGGCACCATTCATTCGTTCTGCGCGCAACTGCTGCGCGAGCGTCCCGTGGAGGCGGGCGTGGACCCCGGTTTTGAAGAGATGTCCGGCCAGGAGGCGCAGCGTTTGTTCGGAACAGCATTCGGGTCCTGGCTGAGTAGCCGGCTGAATGATTTCTCGCCGGCGCTGCGGCGCTGTTTCACCCGGCTGTCCTGGCGCGATGCGTGGGAAAGCGGCAGCCCGCTGGATCAGCTGCGCCGTGCGGCATGGACACTGATCGAATGGCGCGATTTTAATGCGCCCTGGCGGAGCGAAGCGTTCGACCGAGCTTCTGCTATCGACGTGCTGTTGGCGCAGGTCCGGGAGCTGGCTGGCTTGCGGGATCGCTGCCCGCGGCCGTACGATCCGCTGTTCCAGGCGTTGCGCCCCGCGCGCGAACTGGTGGACCGGTGTGACCGTGCCGAGACTCGCGACTACGATTCCCTGGAAGCTTTGCTGATCAAATTCAGACGCGATCTGAACCGCAATTTTCAGCCGGGCTCGGGACCGTATGCGGAGGGCATTTCCAGGGCCACCGTCATCGAAAAAACCGATCAATTGAAAGCGGCCATTGAGCAGTTCCGGCGGCAGGCCGAAGCGGATCTGGCGGTCTCGCTGCGCGCGGAGCTACAGGGGATGGTGCTCGCATATGACGAGCTGAAGCGCCGATCCGGAAAGCTCGACTTTACCGATCTGCTTCTCTTTGCACGAAACCTGCTGCGTGACAACGCGGAGATCCGCAGCTATTTTCAGCAGCGCTTCGACCACATCTTTGTGGATGAGTTCCAGGACACGGATCAGATTCAGATCGAGTTGCTGTTGCTATTATCGGCGGCCGGCGCGGAGGAGTCTTCCTGGAAAGCAGCTCCGCCCAAGCCAGGCAAGCTATTTCTGGTGGGCGACCCCAATCAATCGATCTATAAGTTCCGGGGAGCGGATGCGAACTTGTACGAGACTGTCCGCCACGCGCTGCGGGAACACGCTGTCGGATATCTGAAGCTGCCAAGCAGCCGCAGGTCGCTTCAGAACATTCAGGAGTTCGTGAATGCGGCGTTTGAAAATGAGTTGACCAATTACGTCCCGCTGCTGGGCGGTAGAGAGGCAATTCCGGGGCAACCGAGTGTAACGGTGCTACCCGCCCCCACTCCATACGGGGTACGCCAGGTGACAAAAGGCGCGGTGAACGCATGCCTTCCAGACGCGGTGGCTGGGTATGTCGAGTGGCTGTGGAAGCACAGCCACTGGAAAGTTTCCGATCCTTCGAATGCCGGCAGAGCTTTACCAATCGAGCCGCGGCATATCTGTATCCTCTTTCGCCGGTTCGTAAATAATGGGCGCGATCTGACGCGCGATTATGTGCGGAGCCTGGATGCACGCGGCGTTCCTCACATATTGGTGGGCTCGCGCTTCTTCCACGATCGGGAAGAGATCGAAACGCTACGAACGGCGTTATCGGCGATCGAGTGGCCGGAAGACGAGCTATCGGTCTTCGCCACAATTCGAGGCTCCCTGTTCGCAGTATCCGATGGGACCCTGCTCAAGTTCAGAGATCACCATGGACGCCTGCATCCGTTTCGCGATCGGCCTTTGGATCTGGACGAAGAGTTCGCCCCGATCCACGAGGCGCTTTCCCTGCTGGCGGAACTTCACCGCCAAAGAAATCACCGTCCCATCGCCGCGACTCTCAATGAACTGCTGGAAGCGACGCGGGCCCATGCCGGATTTGCTTTTCGCAAGGGCGGCGATCAGGTGCTGGCCAACGTCTACCGGCTGGTGGACCTGGCGCGGAGCTTTGAAGCCTCAGGTGGGACGTCCTTCCGGGCGTTCATCGAGCATCTGAACGAACAATTGGAACGGGCAGAGACGGCCGAGGCTCCGATCATCGAAGATACCGGGGATGCGGTGAAATTGATGACCGTGCACAATGCCAAGGGGCTGGAGTTTCCCATCGTCATTCTGGCGGATCTGACGGCAAATCTTTGTCACGATCCCGAGTGCTTTGTGGATGCCGACCGGCGCTTGTGTGCGACACGGCTTCTTCGTTGTGCTCCCTGGGAACTGCTGGAAAACGAGGAACTGGAGAAGCAGCGGGAGAACCAGGAGGGGGTCCGGGTTGCCTATGTAGCGGCGACGCGGGCGCGGGATCTGCTGGTGGTGACGGCCGTGGGGGACCAGCCATGGAAAGACGGGTGGCTGAGTCCGCTGAACAAGGCGATCTATCCAACGAAGCAGAACTGGCGATCGCCGCAGCCTGCCTCGGGGTGTCCTCCCTTCGGTGATGCGACGGTATTGCGTAGGCCTTCCGACCTCGATGCGGCCGGCGAGTTTTCCGTGCGGCCGGGGCGGCACACTGCATCCGCCGGCACACACGAACTCGTGTGGTGGGACCCGGCAACACTCCATAGCAGTGAAACAGTCGAGCCTGGCCTGGTCAACCAGAAAGTGCTGGTCGCGATGCAGCCTCAACTCCAGGAAGGACTGGACCTCTATGCGCAATGGATGCGCCTCCGGGACGCGGCCGTTGACGGTGGCAGCAAGCCGCGATTTCGTGTGCACAAGGCGAGCGAAGCGCCCGCCGCCAGCGGCAGAGCGCGGGGCGTGGAGTTGATCTCTATTTCCCGAGCTGCCGGCAGGCCCGGGGGACGGCGATTCGGAACACTCGTGCACGCGGTCCTCACCAGTGTGGAATGGAACGCGCCGGAGGACCACGTGCGGGCGTCGGCGGAACTTCACGCCCGCGTCATCGGCGCCACCACCGAGGAGATGGCGGCCGCAACCGATGCCGTTCTACGGACTCTTCTTCATCCGCTGATACAGGAGGCCTGGACGTCTGAGCGCTGCCACCGGGAGTTCCCATTGATGGTCCGGCTGAAGAACGGCGATCTTGCGGAGGGGATAGCCGATCTTGCCTGGCTCAAGGGCGGCCAATGGAGCGTCGTGGATTTTAAGACGGATGCCGATCTGTCGATCCGGCGCGCGAAGTATGAGAGGCAACTGCAGATTTACTCCAGCGGACTGGCGCAGGCCATGAGTGCTCCGGTCCGGGCCTACCTGGTCAGTCTATAAGTTTAGAGGGTCAGCACCAGTTTGCCCACGCCATCTTCGTACTTCTCCAGCAGTTCAAAAGAAGACTGGATCTTTTCCAAAGGCCGAAGGTGGGTTACCAGGGGGGCGAATTTCTGAGGCTGCTCGGACATCATACGCATTCCGATGTTCTCTTCCCGATTCGAGCGGCGGACGGTGTATAAGGCAAGCTCCTTGCGCCGTAGCACGTGGAAGTTCAACTGCACTTGGAGTTCCGATGGGATGCCGGTAATCACGACACGGCCGGCGTTCCGCGCGACGTCGAGGCACTGATTCACGGTATCGCCTTTTGTGGCGCAGTCAAGCGCCAGGTCAACTCCGCGCCGGCCGGTATCGGTGAGGATTTGCCGCACCGGATCCACTTGAGCCGGGTCTATGACGGCGTCAGCACCCATCCGCAGGGCCAGTTCGCGGCGGTGCGGGATGGGATCGATGGCCCAAACCCGGGCCGCTCCGGCAGCTTTCAATACAGCCACGGTGAGTAAACCAATGGGACCGGCGCCGAACACAGCCGCCGTCTCGCCCAAGTGCAGTTGCGCGAGTTGGACGGAGTGCAGGATCACGGCCAGCGGCTCGAACAGAGTGCCGGCTTCAAAGCTGATGTTGTCCGGCAAAGGCAGTAGATTCCCCGCCGGGAGATTTACATATTCACGAAAAAATCCGGGACTTCCCGGCGTACTCAGGAAATCCATGTGCGAGCAAACGTTGTGGTGGCCGGTGCTGCAGAATTCGCAGTGATAGCAGTAAAGGGCAGGCTCCAGCGCTGCCCGGTCACCGAGGCTCAAGCCGGTGACGCCCGGGCCCATTTTGCAGACCTGGCCGGTCGGCTCATGACCGAGCACCATGGGATAAACACAGGGCGTGTCGCCGATGGAACCTTCAGAAAAATAGTGGACGTCGGAACCACAAATGCCAACCGCTTTGACCTGCACCTGCACTTCGCCCGGACCCGGATCGGGAATATCCATCTCCGCCATACGGAAATGGCGGAAGTCGTAAAGCTCCGCGGCAGTCACGATTATTTCTTAAAAAGATTATCAAACGCGGTGCGCGCGTCGTGGGGACTGCGAACCTGGTCCGGGGTGATTTGCGCGGCCGGCGGGGGCGGCGGATGCGATCCGTCCCGTGAGACCGTCACTTTAACGCTGAACAGTTCACACTCGTTGTGCTGATCCTTATAAGGGATTCTGGCGGGAATCGGTTTTACGCACTGAAAACGTGTGGAAGGCTCAAAATGTGCGCACTGTTTGCAGCAGTGGAGATCCACATGGCATTTGGGACACTTGCCCTTGAACTCTGTTCCCGGAGCAAGCAGGGTCGAGCAGTTATAGCAGCGCGAGGCCGCCACGCTCTGCACCAATCGTGGAAGCCTGGGCCCGTTTGGGTCCTGGAGGCTCCGCGGACCCTGGGGGGTGCGGGGCCGGTCATCACCGTTCTGGCCGCCTGGCTTCCGGGTGTAGTCCTGGTAGCCGTGCTGGCGGTACTTACGATCGTCGTCCATGGTGAAGGATAAAGCTCCTTGGATGTATAAACGAAGGCACACTCGGGCTCTTCAGCCTTGCGAGGAGTGCAGAGTTATTGTCTTATTCTAGTCCCCATTTTAGTAGAGAATTGCACGGTCTGGTTAGGGGGTTCTCGTGATGGTTGGGACTAATCCTAAGTGCATAGCCTAAACGTCCGGTCTGATGCGGTACAAACTCTTTTTGGAAAATGTAAACGGAACCCTTTTGCTCCACTGCTGGGAGCGCCAGTACCTGCGTATCCTCAAGTTGTCCGGTAACACCCACGCGCCCTACTACAGCCTCGACACGCACATCCTGGGGAGTAAGACCGGCCAGCTCGACTGCAGCGCGCATCGGAATGGGTGCTCCGCTCCAGACAGAGGCGTCGGGTCCGGGACCCAAGTCCACGAACGATACTCGATTCCAGGCTTCCTGAACACTGGCTGTCCAACTGACCATACGCCGGGCCGATTCAAAATTGTTCCGTCGGACTTTGGCGAAAGCGGCATGGGCCGGATCGTACATTTTGGTCACGTACTCTCCCACCATCCGCTGGCAGTTGAACATAGGACTAATGTGGATCAGACATTGTTTCATCCGCCGGGTCCATTCGTAGGGGAAGCCGTCTTCGCGGCTTGCGTAGTACATCGGCACAATCTCGTTTTCCAGTAGGGAATAAATGGCGCTGGCGTGATATTCATCCTGATCTTCGGAATAGGGTTCGCGCCCTCCGATAGCCCACCCGCCGGATACCTCGTACACTTCATCAAACCAGCCATCCAGAATACTGAGATTGAGGACACCGTTGATTCCCGCCTTCATGCCGCTGGTGCCGCAGGCCTCTTCACCGCGCCGGGGCGTGTTTAGCCAGATGTCCACTCCCTGCACCATATCGCGGGCGACCTCGATGCCATAATCCTCGAGGAAAACCAACCGCTTGGCGACTGCCGGGTCGCGCGAAAGCTGCACAATCTCTCGGATCAGCGTCTTGCCCGGATGATCCTTGGGATGCGCCTTGCCGGCGATCACTACTTGCACGGGACGTTCCGGATTGGTCAACAGTTTCTTGAAACGCGCGACATCCCGAAAAAGCAGCGTGGCGCGTTTGTAGGTGGCAAACCGCCGGGCAAAGCCGATGGTGAGCGCGTCAGGATCCAGCACGTCCGCCAGGCGCCGCGTTTCACTGGCTGACGCCTTACGGTCGGCCGCGAAACGCGCCACTCTCTCGCGGACGAAGGCGATCAAGCGGCGTTTCCGGCGGCGGTGCACTTCCCAAAGCTCCTGGTCGGGAATATCTTCGATCATCTCCCAAATCTTGGGGTCGAGATAACGCTCGCGCCAGTCCGGCTGCAGGTACTGGTCGAAAAGCACAGCCAGGTCACCGTTCAGCCAGCTGGGGAGATGCACCCCGTTGGTGATGGACGTAATGGGAACTTCGCTGACCGGCAATCTGGGCCAAAGATCCTGCCACATCTCCTGGGAAACATCCCGGTGGAGCGTGCTCACCGCATTCCGGTACGACGAGGTTTTGAATGCCAGTATTGCCATGGAGAGCCGCTCTTGCGGATCGTATGGATTGCAGCGGCCAAGCGTCAGTAGCTGCTCGAACGTGATTCCGGCGTCACGGCAGTAGCGGTGAAAATATTCGAACATCAGGCCCGGGTCGAAAAGATCGATGCCGGCCGGCACGGAGGTATGCGTCGTAAACACATTGTTATGCCGGGTGGCGTCCAGAGCCTCCTCGAATGACAGCCCGTTTTCCTGAATCAATACGCGGATCCGCTCGACCGCCAGAAATGCCGAATGGCCCTCATTCATATGGAAAGCGGTGGGATCGAGGCCGAGAGCTTTCAAGGCGCGCAGGCCGCCGATTCCCAGCACGATCTCCTGCTTGATACGGGTGTGGATGTCCCCCCCGTAGAGCGAATCGGTGATGTCGCGATCTTCCGGACGAGGATTGTCGCTGATGTTGGTATCAAGGACGAACAGCTTCACACGTCCCACTTGAATCACCCAGACTTTGATATGAACGAGGCCTTCCGGAAGGTCGACACTGACCTTCACCTCATTTCCGTTCTTATCCAGCGCGGGTTCAATCGGAAGCGTGTAGAAATCGTTGATGGGATAGCGCTCCAACTGCCAGCCATCGGGATTCAGGAATTGCTGGTGATATCCCTTCTGGTAGAGTAGGCCGACGCCGATTAAAGGCAGGTCGGCATCGCTGCTGCCCTTCATGTGGTCACCCGAGAGCACGCCGAGACCGCCGGAGTAGATGGGAAGGCACTCGGTCAGCCCGTACTCCATGGAGAAGTAGGCGATCAGCTTCCCGTCCTTGCCCGGGTACTCCTGCGATTGCATATAGTTGTCGTAGCTTTCACAGGCACGACGATAGAGCGTCAGAAACCGTGGATCCGAGGCCATCCGCTCGAGCGTGGACTGTTGCACCCTGCCCAGCATGAGGATAGGGTTATTTCCGCAAGACTTCCAGAGCAGCGGATCCAGCCGCCGGAAAAGTGAACGGAGGTTATGGTCCCAACTCCACAACAGGTTGTACGCGAGTTCGGACATCCGCGACAACGAGGCAGGAAGGGCGGGGCGTACGAGAAATTCTTTATGCGGTGTAATGGAAAACGCCATCTTTGGGTATAGGTGATCGCTACAGGGCGAGGAACTCTATTTATAGCAGAGCTGGAACATTGGAAACTTAAGTACTCTTAATGGAATCTATCTACCAATGCTAAAAGGCAGAGTGTTTCCAGAGCCCCATGGACAAGATCGGGCAATTGCACCCGCCGCCGCAAAGGAGTTTTTGCACCGGTTTGCGGAGGCACGGCGAATCAGCGACGAGCTCTTCGGGCTGATTCGGCCGGAGTTCCTCTACGAACGGGCCGTGGCCCAACGCCACCGGCTGGTATTCTATCTGGGTCATTTGGATGGCTTCGACTGGAACCAGGTTGGCCGTTTTCATCTGGGCCTGTCGGAGCTGCACCCGAGCTTCGACAGGCTCTTTGAGGCGGGTATCGATCCAGAGCCCGGGGCTCTCCCGTCGGATCAACCTTCCGACTGGCCGCGGGTAGAGGAAATTCGATCGTATTGCCGGGAAGCGCGGAACCGCGTGGATCACCTGGTAGCAGCCGCCTCGCCCGAGGTGTTGCATATTGCCCTGGAGCACCGGTTGATGCACGTTGAGACGCTTGCGTATCTGATTCATAACATGCCGTACGAGCAGCGAGCGCCGCTGGCGGATCTTGCCGATATGCCGGAATCCTACCCTCCCGCCTTCACCCGGTGCGAGATACCGGCGGGGATCGCGACGCTGGGCAAGGACCGGCAGAAGGGTTTCGGCTGGGATAACGAATTCGAGAAGCACTTGGTACGAGTGCCGGGTTTTGTAATTGACCAGAATAAGGTCACCAACTACGATTATCTGCAGTTCGTAAAAGCGGGCGCCAAGCCGCCGCATTTCTGGAAACGGCTGAATGGACGCTGGTTCTATCGTGGGATGGCCGGCCTGACGCCGCTGCCACTATATGCGCCAGTGTATGTGAACCATTGCGAGGCGTCCGATTATGCTGAGTGGAAAGGCCTGGCGCTTCCCACAGAGGCTCAAATCCATCGGGCCGCTTTCGGTAGCCGCACGGGAATTGAGCGGCGGTACCCTTGGGGCGAAATGCAGCCAACGCCTTCGGTCCACGGAAACTTCGATTTTGAGCGCTGGGATCCCGTGCCCGTGAATGCCACGCCCGGCGGCGATAGCGGTTACGGGGTTGCGCAACTGGCGGGGAATGGATGGGAATGGACGTGTACCCCATTTGAGCCTTTCCCGGGATTTCATCCTTCGCCCACCTACCCAGGGTATTCGGCGGACTTTTTCGATGGAGCGCACTTCGTGCTGAAAGGGGCATCTCCGCGGACGGCGTCCTGCTTTCTGCGGCGATCGTTCCGCAACTGGTTCCGTCCGGACTATCCCTACGTGTACGCCTCATTCCGCTGTGTGGAGAACTGATCTATGTCAATTGTCCGGGCTGCTCTTTCCAACTTCCAGCTGAAGTCACCCACAACGCAGTTCGCACTAGATGTGCGCAATGGGCTGGAGACGGCGGGCCAGAAAACAATCCCCTCCACCTACCTGTATGACGGGATTGGAAGCGCGCTTTTCGAGGCGATTACCCTTCTGCCGGAATATGGACTCACACGCGCTGATGAACGGCTCCTGCAGACACATGCGCATGCGGTTAAGGAATCCATGCCGCCACCGGCGTTCATTGTCGAGCTGGGCAGCGGCAGCGGCAGAAAAACTCGTCACATCCTGCGGGCGATGAATCGGGGAGGCAAGCCGTTGTACTACCCCGTTGATGTCTCGGCAGGGGCGCTCCAATTGTGCAAAGAGGAGCTATCTTCCGTCGCCACGGTAGTGCCTCTCGAGAACACCTATTTAGATGGGCTCGCGGAGGTAACGGCCCGGCGGCGTCCCGGCCAAAAGGTCCTCGTATTGTTTCTGGGAAGCACGATCGGGAATTTCGATCCGGAATCCCGGGCAACTTTTCTTGCAGGCGTGCGAGCCGCCCTACAACCGGGCGATGCACTTCTGCTGGGCACCGATCTGGTGAAGCCCGAGCAGCAAATGCTGGCGGCGTATGACGACCCGATCGGAGTGACAGCCGCATTCAACCTGAATCTCCTGGCGCGGATTAACCGGGAATTGGGCGGCGATTTCCGCATCCGTAGATTCGCGCATGAGGCGCGCTACAACACCGAGCATCGTAGGATTGAAATGCATCTCCGATCCATGGAAGATCAGATTGTGCACATTGCCGCTCTCGACTTGCCTGTCCGTCTACTGGCCGGCGAGACGATATGGACCGAGTCGTCGCACAAATTTGTGGCGGCCGAACTGGCCGATGTGGCACGAGACGCGGGATTCGAGCCAGAACATCAATGGCTCGACCGGGAATGGCGCTTTGCCGAGAACTTCTGGCGGGCCGCTGGTCCGGAATGACGGCGGCAGTCGAATTTATCGATGTCAGCTGCCGGATCGGCAATCAGCCGATTCTTCGAAATCTAAATCTCAGCGTCGCGCCGGGAGAGACCCTAGTGCTTCTCGGACGCAGTGGATCGGGCAAGACGACCGCCTTGAAGCTAATCAATGCACTGCTCTTTCCGTCGGAAGGCGAGGTGCGCGTCAACGGCGCCGCAACGGTATCGCAAGATCCGATCCGGCTGCGCCGCCAGGTCGGCTACGTGATTCAGGATGTCGGCTTATTTCCGCATTTCACCATTGGCCGCAATGTGGGACTCGTGCCGGAGCTTCAAGGATGGGCTCCCGGGCGCATCCGCGAACGCGTGAAGGAGCTTCTGGAAACGGTCGGTCTGCCGGAAAGCGAGTTTTCGCACCGGTATCCGCGCCAGCTCTCGGGAGGGCAGCGCCAGAGGGTTGGCATTGCCCGGGCTTTGGCGGCGGACCCGGCAATTTTACTGCTGGACGAACCGTTCGGGGCACTCGATCCAGTGACACGCATCGAACTGCAGGACCACTTCCTGGCCTTGCGGAGCTTAACCCCGAAGACTACTGTCTTTGTGACGCATGACGTGCAGGAGGCGCTGCGTCTGGGTACGAAGATCGGTCTTTTAAACGAGGGACGGCTCGAACTGCTGACCACTCCCAAAGGTTTTCTATCACAAAAAGGCGGGGTTGCTGCGCAATTCCTCGCCTGCCTGTCCACCGGTGAGGTGCGCTGAGTGTCGCCGGCCCTTGTGCAGGACCTGATCACGCTGACGATAGAACATATTTTTCTGGTCGTAATCTCCGTGTTCATCGCGGCATTGATCGCGATTCCGGCGGGCATTCTGCTTTCGCGGCGGCAGCCTCTCCGGCGCTGGCTGCTCGGGCTCACCAATATTGTCCAGACAATCCCAAGCCTGGCGCTCTTTGGTTTCCTGATTCCGATTCCCTGGATTGGCGGCATCGGGAAACGGACCGCGATTCTGGCGTTAGTGCTCTACGCGCTATTGCCTATCGTGCGAGGGACACTGACCGGCATCCTGGGCATTGACCGGGCGGTGCGGGAATCCGCCGTTGCCATGGGAATGACGCCGAAGCAGCTTCTATGGATGGTGGAGATGCCGCTGGCTGTGCCGGTGATTCTCTCGGGAATTCGCGTGGCGACCGTCACCAGCGTAGGCACCGCCACCATTGCAGCCGCCATCGGCGGAGGCGGCCTGGGAGTTTTCATCTTTCGCGGAATTGCATCGGTGGATAGCACGCTGCTGCTCGCCGGCGCGGTGCCCGCGGCCTTCATCGCGTTAGTATCGGATGGGGGACTTGGATGGATCGAACGAAGACTATCGCCTGCATACTGACAATTCTGCTGTTTCTTACGGTGGCTGCCTGCAAGAAGACGCCGCCGCTAAGCGTCGGCTCAAAAAATTTCACAGAGCAGGTCATCCTCGGAGAGATCATCGCCCAGCACGTCATTCAGAAGCTAAAGATTAACGTGGAGAAGAAACTCAACATGGGGGGCACATTGCTGGTCCATCAATCCATGGAGAGCGGTCAGATCGATGTATATCCGGAGTACACCGGCACCGGGCTGTCTTCCATTCTGAAGTTGAACATGACCGCTGATCCGCAGGGTGTTTTCGATCGTGTCCGGGAGGTATACCGGTCCAGCTATCAAATGGAATGGCTCGATCCTCTGGGTTTCGACAACTCCTTCGTGATGGCGGTGCGCCGCAACGATTCCGATGTTCAGAATATTGCCACTCTGAGCGATGCGGAGAATTATCAGCCCGGGTGGAAGCTGGGTATCGGCTACGAATTCGAGTCGCGTCCCGACGGTATGCCGAAGCTCAACACAGCCTACCGGCTACCGTTTAACGGCGCGCCCGCCACCATGGATCTTGGACTGCTTTACAAAGCGCTGGAGCAGAAGCAGGTAAATATGATTGCCGCCAATGCCACGGATGGACAGCTCAGCAAGGACACGATCAAGACGCTCACTGACGATAGGCATGCTTTTCCTCCCTATCAGGCAGCACTTGTTGTCCGCGGCAAGGCGCTGGAGACTTACCCTGAACTGCGAAAAGTGCTGCTGCAGCTATCAGGGAAGATCAGCGCCGAAACCATGCGCAAGATGAACTATGCGGTAGACGTGGAGCATTCCCAGCCCGCCGAGGTGGCGGCGGGGTTCCTTCACTCCGCCGGCTTGCAGTAAACCGTGAACCGCGCGAAATCGCGTGGATGTTATATTGAATCAGTTACGTTCTGGAATTCCGGGAAGGCGGTGAAAAACCGCCACTGCCCCGCAACTGTGAACGGCATGCAATTTGGCTTCGGTGATCACTGTGAAAACGGGAAGATCGCCGGAATTTAGGAGCCTAGCCGTAAGTCAGGAGACCGATTCCGGGATAACTTATGCACTGCTGCGCGTTCCGAGGGAGAACGCCGAATGCCGGTTCCTACACACCAGCGCGCTAAAAGCATCTTTATCGGCGGCACCGCCTCGCATGCCGGCAAGAGCTGGATGACGACGGCGATCTGTCGTTACCTCCATTGCCGCGGCCTACGCGTGGCTCCTTTCAAAGCGCAGAACATGTCGAACAATTCGTACCCTTGCGCCGGCGGCGGCGAGATTGGACGCGCGCAGGCAACCCAGGCGGAGGCCTGCGGGATCGAAGCCATTGCTGACATGAACCCCATTCTGTTGAAGCCTACCTCGCACCAAGGCTGCCAGGTGGTGGTGAACGGAAAAGTGTGGCGCAACCTGAGTGCCGGCGATTATCAGGATCACTTCGACAAGCTGCTGGAAATCGTGCTCGAAGCCTACGAGCGGCTATCCCAGAACTACGAATATATAGTGGTCGAGGGCGCGGGCAGCGTAACCGAAATGAACCTGAAATCGCGAGACCTGGTGAACTTCGGCCTGGCGGAGAGAATTGGGGCGCCGGCCATGCTTGTCTCCGATATCGACCGGGGTGGTGTCTTTGCAGCCATCGCAGGGACCTTCTGCCTGTTGAATGATGCCGAGCGCCGGCTGGTCCGCTCCTTTGCCATTAACCGGTTCCGCGGGAACGTTTCGCTGTTTCAAGACGGCGTACAGTTTCTTCAGGATCGTACCTCGCGTCCCTGCCTGGGCGTGTTCCCCATGCTTGAAGATACCCGCATCGACGATGAGGATAGCGTCTCGTTGGATAACGCCGGCGCCACCGGGAGCCAGGTCGCCGCGATTCAGTTTCCCCGGATATCGAACTTTACGGATCTGCGATTGCTGCCCGAAATCGATTGGGTGCGACGGCCTAACCGGACGTTGTATCGCCATATCATTCTTCCCGGCAGCAAAAACACGATCGGGGATTTGCAGTGGATGCGAGACACCGGGCTGGATGAATGGCTGCTGACTCAGCATAGGGCCGGCGCGCAGATCATTGGTATCTGCGGCGGCTATCAGATGTTGGGAATGACAATCGAGGATCCGGCTAACCTGGAAGGCACGGCCGGTTCCGCCGAAGGTCTAGGGCTGCTGCCGGTCACAACCGTACTGGCGGCGGAAAAGACAACCCGTGTGGTGGATGCGCTGCTGCCGTCTGGTACGCGCTTCGCTGCCTATGAAATCCATTTGGGGATAACCAGCCGTCCAGCGGGCGCCGCCCCCTTCGCGATCACTCCGGAAGGCGACGAGGGTATCCGTCATAACCGGTGTATCGGAACCTATCTGCACGGTGCTCTGGAAAGCCCCGCGGTAGTGGAGGATCTGCTGGGTATCCGCGTCACGGCTCAGCCGAAAACGGCTGTCTACGACCGGCTTGCCGACTGGTTTGCAGCAAACGCCGACATACCGCTTTTCGAGGAATTGTATTTATGAGCGCTATTTTCCGGAAATTCTACAAGCGCACTGCGATTGCGCTGATGTTGACCGGCCTGCTCTCTGCGGCCGAGGCCCGGAGAATTGTTTCCACCGCTCCCAGTGCGACGGAGATGATCTTCGCGCTTGGCTTGGGAGAGCGCGTGGTCGGCGTCACCACGTACTGCAACTATCCTCCGGAGGCCCGGAAAATCACGAAGGTCGCCACCTATATCAAGCCGGATATCGAACGCATTCTGGTGGTGCGGCCGGACCTGGTGGTCATTCCGAAGACTCCCTTACACACTCGCGCGCCCTATGACGCGGTCAAACTGAATGTTCTTGAGGTGAAGTACGATTCGATTGCCGATATTTACCATTCCATCAGCGCGATCGCGGCGGCGGGCGGTGTTCCCGAGCGAGGCAAAGCGCTCAGTGCTTCCATAGAGAAACAGCTCGATGCAGTGAAGCAAAGCGTCAAGGCTCTGAAGCCTACCAGCGTCATGTTCGTTGTGGGGAGAACTCCCAACAGCCTGGATGGTTTAGTCGCGGTGGGAAAGACCTCCTATCTTACCGAAGTCATCGAATTGGCCGGCGGGCGCAATATCTTCTCCGATGCCTCGAATGCGTATCCAAAAATCTCCCGGGAGGAGATTCTGACGCGCAATCCAGAAGTCATTCTGGACATGGGTGACATGTCGGAAACCAGCGGGGTGACGGAGCAGCATAAGCGGTCCGTGGTTGCTCTATGGGGTCAGTACGCTCCTTTGCGTGCGGTCCAGTCCGGGCGTGTGCATGCCATTGCCTCGGATATTTTCGTTGTTCCTGGTCCGCGCGTGGTCGAGTTGGCGCGCCAACTGGCCCGCCTGTTGCACCCCGAGGCAATTCATTGATTGCAGGATTTCATCTGCAGGGCGCCGGCATGCGTTATGGGCAGCGTGCGGTGCTGCAGGATGTTTGCATCGATTTTACAGGGCCGCAATTGACGGCGATCGCCGGGCCGAACGGAGCAGGGAAGTCGACACTCCTGGGTGTGATGGCGGGACTCAAGAACGAATATTCAGGAATCTGCCAGTTCGGCGGCTCGGAAGTGAAGCTGCTGCCGCGAAAAGCTTTTGCCCAGCAGGTGGCCGTGGTGCCGCAGTCCGTCTACATGGAATTCCCTTTCACCGCGTGGCAGGTGGTGTTGATGGGACGCACTCCTTTTGGGGATCGCTTGTTCGAATCACCGCAGGATGAGGCTGCCGTGATGGAGGCGATGCGGCTGACCGATACCATCCAATTTCGGGACCGCGATTTTCGATCGCTCAGCGGAGGCGAGCGGCAACGCGTGATTCTCGCCTCGGCCTTGGCGCAGACTCCTCAGGTGCTGCTGCTGGATGAGCCCACGACGTTCCTCGATCTGCAGCATCAGGTTGGCCTGTACGG
>DATLBY010000005.1:0-9743 GCA_035526665.1 Bryobacteraceae bacterium | reverse complement strand
GCGACTGGGGTAGCAGCGCCACGGCGCGCGTCAATGGCGGGATAGCATCGGCAGAGCGGCCCAGACGCAGTAACGTCAAGCCGTAATTGAACTGTGCCGCGAAGTGCTTCTCATCCCCGCGGACGGCGCGCTCAAATGCCTCCAGGGCCTCGGCTTGGAGGCCGGCATTCACCCATAAGAGCCCGACGGCGACCAGCGTGGAGGAGTCCGCGTCCGGACGCGCGGTGATGTCGCGGGCGAGCTGGATCGCCTCGGCGGTACGCCCTTCCTGGATGCTGCGCGAGGCCTCCATTAACGTCTGGATATCGGAGGCGTTGGCGCTCTTCAGCCGCGCTGCCGTGCTGAGCGCCTCGCGGGCCAAATCCGCCTGGCCGAGCTGCTGGTATGTCCTGCCCAACCTGTAGTAGAGCGCTCCATCGCCGGGCGATTGTTGAATGGCGGAGCGGAGCGGCTCAATCGCGCGGCGCGGCCGCCCGGCGGATTGATAAGCGGCTGCCAGTTGCGCTGCCGCATCGTAGATCCTCTGTCCCGATGCCACTACCGGCTCCAGCCACGTGATGGCTTCCAACGGCTGGTTTTCCAGCAACGCGATGCGCCCCAGGAAGTAGCGCGAGTTGTAAGCGGGCGGCGCGGTCTTGACGATGGAACTAAATTGCTGCCGTGACTCGGCGAGCTTCCGCTGCCGGAACTGGACATAGCCCAGGCGAAACTCGGCGGCGGCGGCGGTTGCCGGTTCGCGCCGGAGCTGTGCGAGCATCTGCTCGGCTTCGGGAAAGCGTTCCTGCTCAATCAGCGCCTCAGCCGCGGCGGGCGACGGAGGGTCCTGTGCGTCCGCAGCTCCAGTGATGGCCAGAGCCAAGCAGAGCAGGAATCGCGATTGTCTTCGCAGACGACGCATGCGCCATCAATTATCCCACCAGGAGGAGGAGCGGGGACTGAAATGGACGCCCCGGTGCCGGACGCTTGTGAATCCTTCGGGTTGCGAGACAGAATACAGGAGTGGCCAGTCTTGCCGCAATCCTTCTTGCCGCACTAGCGGCGCTTGCCCTCGATTCGCCAGGGGTGGCGCTCTACCGCGCCCGCAAATTTCCCGAGGCCGAACGCGAACTGCGCGCATCGCTACAGAAGCAGCCGCGGAATCCGGAGCTGCGCCTGTTGTTGGCGCGGACGCTGATCCAGTTGAATCGTATCGACCAGGCGCTAGCGGAACTGGATTATCTGGTGGGACATGGGGCGTCCCCGAATACAGAAATGGAGGCAGGCCGGCTGCTCCGGATTCTGGCGGAGAAGCGGTTCCGCGATCTCGGCCGCAGTGACGCGGGGCAGGCGGCGGTAAGCGAGATAGCCGGGCGGCGCCTGGAACACGATGGTAATTTTGCTGCCGCGCTGGCGCGCTATCAGGACGCCCGCCAGAGGGAGCCGGACCGGCCCGGACTGTCGTATTCGATGGGCAGTGTGTTGTGGAAAATGCGCGATTACGAAGGGGCGGAGAAGAACCTCCGCGCTGAGTTAGAGCACACGCCCGACCATGGCATGGCCAACTTCCGGCTCGGACAGGTTTTGCTGGCGACCAGCCGCGAAGGCGAGTCGGTGACCTGCTTCGAACGAGCCGCGGCGGCGATGCCGGACCGCACGGAAGTACGGCGCGAGCTCGGCAAGGCCTATCGTAAGGCCGGTCGCCCAGCCGATGCCCAGGCAGCGTGGGAGGCCGTGGCAAAAGCGCACCCCACTGACGATCAGGTCCACTTCCTGCTCGGCGGGCTGTATCGCGAACTGGGCAAGGCGGCTCTGGCTCAGCGCGAGTTTGGCCTGCATCGGCAACTACTGGAACAGCGCCGCAACCGCGCCGAGCGGCCCTAGCGCGCCCGCATTTGCTGCTGCCAGCGGTGGTTCTCCACGTCAACAGCTGGGCGATCACCCGCCGCAGCCAGGGCGGTGAGCAAAAGCTCATGCGCGGCTGGCGAGCCACTCTCGGCGGTGATCGCTTGCCGTGCAGCGGCCACGGCCTTTATCGGATTACCCAGTGCTAAATACGCCTGACAGAGTGCCAGCGGCGGCTCCTCGTTTTCGGGCAGCCACGCCGCCGCCACCTTGAGGAACTTCTCGGCCTCCCCGGGCCGGTTCTCGCGCAAGGCTAACAATCCAGCGTACAGATTGGCCTCGGGGGACACCGGATCCGTCTGAAGCTCTTTCGTCAACGCATCCTGCGCCGCGCCGACGTCGCCGGAACTCAGCAGCAGGCGGCCGATTGCCGCACCGGGACCGGGCCGCTGTGGCGCCTGCCGGCGGGAGCGGCGGAAAGCTTCCAATGCCCCGGTGCGGTTGCCGGCGCTTTCGAGCGCGTAGCCATGCACCTCCTGGCCGGCGGCCGTTTCGAAGGCCCGCTCAGCGACCCCGTTCCAGAGGGAGCTGGCCGTTTCCGCATAAGTCTCGGTGGCCAGGCGCAGCGCTTCGCTATGGCGGGGATTGCGGGCGATCAGGCGCTCCAGCGGCTGTAAACCCTGCAGCGGCCGACGCAGCGCGATGAGCGTGGCGCCCAGCCAGTAGTCAACGTCATCCCGGCCCTGCGCCATAGCGGGTGCGAGACGATCAGCATTCTCTAAGGCGGCCAGCGCGGGCGAGAACTGGTTGGTCCGGTACATGGAGATGCCCAGGAACAGGTGCGACGTCCAAAGAGAGGAATCGCGGCCGAGCGCCTGATGAAAAGCCTCTATGGCCGGGCCATACTTGTTCTGCAGATAGCGGGAAAGGCCCAACTTCTGCCAGTTGCCGGCGGAGGGCTGGGACCTGACGAGTTCCGCTACGTTTTGCTCGACCGCCGCCAGATCCTGCCATGGAGAAAAAGCGATTCCCAATCCGGCCAGGAGGAGCGAAGCGAGCATCGCCCTAATAATACAGCTTCAAACCCATCTGAATGGATCGCTGTTGGTTCTGCGTGCCCGTGCTGCGTCCGAAGTTTGCCGTGCCAAAGGAGGAGCCAGGGTTACTGAAATTCACGTTGTTCAACACGTTAAAGAACTCCGCCCGGTATTGCAGCCGCAGACGCTCCAGGAAGTTGAAGTTCTTAAACATGCCAACATCGAAGTTCTTGAATCCCGGACCGCGCATCGCATTCCTCCCCAGGTTGCCGAACTGGAAGGGCGCGGCAGCGGCAAACGCAGCGGGGTTAAAGTACAACCCACCAGGACCGTAAGTCTTTTTCCAACCGTCGGGATATGGATTACCCACAACGTTCGGCCGCTGGAAATTACCCCGCGCGCCTACATTGGCATTATCGAAAGGCAGCGTGATGGTCAAGGGGCGGCCCGTTTCCAGTGTCCAGATTCCGGTGGTTTGCCAGCCACCGATCAGCCACTTCAGCGGTGACTTCAGGTTCGCACCCGGCAGCATGTAGCTATAGCCCGTGTTGAACACGTGCGTCTGATCAAACCCCGATGGAGCCATGTCGGCCTTGATGTTTTGGTTGTTCTGCGGCGACGTGCCGCCAAACTCCGAGTTCAGATCGATGCTCTTTTGATAGGCATAGGAGGCGATGTAGGTCAGTCCTTTCCACAGGCGCTGCTCCGCCTTGGCGGTCAACGCGTGATAGCGGGAAGAACCGATGGTCTTCAGTTCGCTGAAGGCGCCCGCCTGCGGGAACGGCCGCCGCGGATTGGGATCGCCCGGCCCGGGCGTCGGATCGTTGGTGCTCAGGAAGCTGGACAGGTGAGTGCCCTTGGCGCCCTGGTAGTTCACCTCCAACAGCAGGCTCTGCGTCAATTGATGCTCGATGCCAAGGTTCCAGTTCTGCATGTAGGGCGTCTTGAGGTCGCGCGCAATCGTGTGTTGCGCCGTGGGTACCACCTTAGCCGGATCAAACGACCCAAAGAACTGGTCGGCGCGCGTGGGAGTCGCTCCGGCGATGTTAATCCCGGTGAGATTGTCGGAGATCGAGTAAGGCCAATTGCCGCGGCCCGTGGACCATTCCCAACCGGCCGGCGGATTGAAGAAGATTCCATAGGCGCTGCGGATGACAGTGCTCGGGAGCAGCCGGTAGGCAAATCCAATTCGCGGAGCGAAATTACGGTACTGCGGTACGGCAATGGTTTCGCGGATGTTAGGCGGCGCACCCGTAATTGGGTTCTTGCCTGTCCAGTAGAAGTTGCCGGTGAGCGTGTCGAAACCGCCCATTCGTCCGCGGCGGTGGTGGGGCCACTCGTTGTATTCCCACCGCATCCCGGCGTTCACCGTCAGCTTGCTGGTGACGCGGATATCATCCTGTACCCAGAGGTGGTGCAGCTTTTGCGCAACGTCCAGATCCGACTCGCCGGAGATACGGCCGCCGCCATTGTTGAGGCCGAGCAGAAAACTGGCAAATGGATGGCCCGTCCGCGAAACGTTTTGCGGATCGGACGTGGCGACGTTGTTGAAGTCAAAGTTCACGAAAACCGAGTCGGCGATGATTCGCAGCTGCGTGTAGTCGTAGCCGAAAGCAATGGTCTGTTTGCCAGTGATCTTTGTCAGCGCCAAGGAACCCTGATAGGTGAAGTCGGGCCCGGTGATCAGGTTGCCATTGCCGGGACCGGTGACGCCGGTGATATTGAAATTCACCGGAAAATCAAAATCGCGAAAGTTGGTGGGGACGTTCTGCAGTCCGTTCTGCCGGTAGACGTCAATAAATTTATGGATGGGGCCCTGTCCCAGGTTCGCCCGCAAGTAGCCGACCCGCAAATCGAGAACAGTCGTCGGATTGAAGATATGCGTGTCGCTGATGGTCCCGCCCAAATACTTGTTGTAAGTCGCCTGATTGGCATTGGGCAGGCTTTGCGGGGCCGATTGGAACGCATCGGACCAGGAGAGCCGCCCGAAGAAATTGTTGTTATCGGTAAATTTGTGGTCGACACGGGCGTGGGTCTGATTGTCGTCACGGCTTTGGGTAGTGGAGTTAATGAAGTTGCTATTGTTGACCGCTGGATTCAATGACAGGGTCTCGGGGAACCATAGCCCCATGTAAGCGCGCACATAGGCGGGCATTCGCGAAACCGGGATCCGATTGCCGGGGAAGGGATCACGTGTGTATACGAGCCGGCCTTGCGCGTCGACGCCCGTCTGACGCTCCGTGTACGGATCGAACAATTGGGGCAGAGGCGTCTGGCCATCCAGATTCCGGGAAAGGTCCCCGCTCTTCCAGGCGGCATTCGGAATAGTGCCGAGCTGCGTCACGGCGCGGCGCTGCCGGAAGGCCTCGTAGTTGAAGAAGAAAAACGTGCGGTTCTTGGCGTTGTAGATCTTAGGTATCGACAGCGGACCGCCCAGCGTAAAGCCGTACTGGTTGAATTTGAAGGCGGGGCGCCGGGCCGCGAAGTAATCGCGCGCATCCAGTTCGGAGTTGCGGAGAAATTCGTAGGCAGTGAAATGGTAGTCGTTGGTGCCGGAACGAATGGAGACGGCGATGTTGGCGCCGGCTGCTGCTCCGAATTTGGCCGACATATTCGTTTGAATTTTGAACTCGGAAATCGCGTCGATGGAGGGCGCGATGGCGGCTGTCTTGAAAAACGTTCCGTTGTTATAGGTGCCGTCGAGCGTGTAGTTCGAGTTGTCGCTACGGCTCCCGGTAACGGAAAAGGTGGTGGAGTTCAGGGTATTCCCGCCCCCGTTGGTGCCACGGGTCGCGCCCGGAGTCAAGCGGATCAGATTGTTGAAATTCCGGCCATTCAGAGGCAGTTCGACCACCTTCGCATTATCGATAGTGGTGGAGATGACGCCATCGGTCGACTTCAGTTGCTCGCCTTCGGCCTCCACCCGGATGGTTTCGGTGATTTGCCCGACGGTCAGGCGGAACGTCAGCGAGATGGCCCCCGCCACCTCCAGCGTCAGCTTGTCCTGCACCTGCTTGTTGAAATTGGGGGCTGTTACTTCCGCGCTATAGACACCGGGGATCAGCGAGAGCGCTTGAAAGAAGCCATCGTTATTGGTGGTGACTTCGCGGGCTACCCCCGTTTGGGTATTCAAAACCGTTACGCGCGCCCCGGGCACTGCCGAACCCGATGGATCAAATACATTCCCCGAGATGGCCCCCAGAGTTGTGCCTTGGCCGAAACCCGGAAGCGTCAGGCACAGGAGCCCGACGAGGGGCGTCAGAAAACGAAACATTCGATCCTCCAAAGACATTAGGATCTTCACTATATCAGGCGCCGCCGCGATTAGAACTGGTTCAGTTGCCGGCGGAATGCGTGACGAGCGCCACTAGTCGCGCTGGCAGCCGCTAGTAGTACAACTTCAATCCCATCTGGATGGAACGCTGTTGGTTTTGCGTGCCCGTGCTGCGTCCAAAATTGGGCGTGCCAAACGATCCCCCGGGGTTGCTAAAATTCACGTTATTGAACATGTTAAAGAACTCCGCCCGGTATTGAAGCCGGAAACGCTCGGCGAAGTTGAAGTTCTTGAACAGTCCAACATCGAAATTCTTGAAGCCGGGGCCGCGAAGGGCATTCCGCCCCAGGTTGCCGAACTGGAACGGCGGTGCTGCGGCGAAGGCCGCCGGATTGAAGTAGAGCCCACCCGGCCCGTAAGTTTTTGTCCAGCCATTGGGAAACGGATCGCCCACAAGGTTCGGCCGCTGGAAGTTACCTCTCGCGCCGATGTTGGCGTTGTCGAAAGGAAGCGTAATATTAACAGGACGGCCCGTTTCCAGCGTACAAAGGCCTGTGGTTTGCCATCCCCCTACTAACCATTTGAGCGGTGACTGCATCTTCGCTCCCGGCAGCAGGTAGCTAAAGCCTGTGTTGAAGACGTGCGTCTGATCGAAGCCCGAAGGAGCCATATCGGCCTTGATGTTCTGGTTGTTTTGCGGCGACGTGCCGCCAAACTCCGAGCTCAAATCGATGCTCTTTTGATAGGCGTAGGAGGCGGTATAAGTAAAGCCTTTCCACAAGCGCTGCTCCGCCTTCGCAGTCAACGCGTGGAAGCGAGACGACCCGATGGTCTTCAGTTCACTAAACGCCCCCGCCTGGGGGAACGGCCGCCGGGGATTGGGATCGCCCGGGCCCGGCGTGGGATCGTTGGTGCTGAGGAAGCTGGAAAGGTTGGTGCCCTTGGCGCCCTGGTAGTTCATTTCCAATAACAAGGTCTGTGTCAATTGATGCTCGACACCGAAGTTCCAGTTCTGCATGTAAGGCGTCTGGAGGTCGCGCGCGATCGTATGTTGCGCGGTGGGCACTACCTTGGTGGGATCAAACGATCCAAAGAACTGGTCGGCGCGTGTCGGAGTCGCCCCGGCGATGTTGATCCCGGTTAGGTTGTCGGAGATCGAGTAAGGCCAATTTCCACGGCCCGTGGACCATTCCCAACCGGCCGGCGGATTGAAGAAGATCCCGTAGGCACCGCGGACAACCGTGCTCGGGAGCAGCCGGTAGGCAAATCCGATTCGTGGAGCGAAGTTGCGGTACTGCGGTTCCGCAATGGTATTGCGGATGTTCGGCGGGGCACCCGTGATCGGGTTTTTCCCGGTCCAATAGAATTTGCCATCGATCGAATCGAACCCCCCCATACGGCCGCGGCGATGATGGGGCCACTCGTTGTACTCCCAGCGCATCCCCACGTTCACCGTGAGCTTACTGGTAACGCGGATATCGTCCTGTACCCAAAGGTGGTGCAGCTTCTGGGCGATGTCCAGATCTGCTTCACCCGTGATCCGGCCGCCGCCGTTGTTGAGGCCAAGCAGGAAACTGGCGAATGGATGGCCGGTGCTAGAAACATTTTGCGGGTCCGAAGTTGCGATGTTGTTGAAGTCAAAGTTCACGAACACGGAGTCGTGGACGATGCGCAGTTGCGTGTAGTCATACCCGAAAGCGATGGTCTGTTTGCCAGCGATCTTTGTCAGCGCCAGGGAACCCTGATAGGTGAAGTCGGGTCCGTTGACCAAGTTGCCGTTGCCGGGGCCTGTGACACCGGTGATGTTAAAGTTCACCGGAAAATCGAAGTCCCGAAAATTGGTCGGGACGTTCTGCAGTCCGTTCTGCCGGTACGTGTCGATAAACTTATGAATCGGGCCCTGTCCCAGGTTCGCCCGCAAGTAGCCCACCCGGAAATCGAGAACCGTCGTGGGGTTGAAGATATGCGTGTCGCTTAGCGTCAAACCTAGATATTTGTTGTAAGTTGCCTGGCTGGCGTTCGGCAGGTTCTGCGGGTTGGACTGAAACGCGTCAGTCCAGGAAAACCGCCCGAAGAAGTTGTTATTATCGGAGAATTTGTGATCGATGCGAGTGTGGACCTGGTTATCGTCCCGCTTCTGGCTGGTGGAGTTGATGAAGTTGCTGTTGTTGACGCCCGGGTTCAGCGAAAGAGATGCGGGGAACCATAGGTCCATGTAGGCCCGAACATAGGCGGGCATTCGGGCTAGCGGAATCCGATTGCCGGGAAAAGGGTCCCGCGCATAGATGGGCCGGCCCTGCGCATCGGCGCCAACACGGCGCTCGGTCAACGGATCGAACAATTGGGGCAACGGCGTCTGGCCATCCAGGTTCCGGGAAAGGTCGCCGCTCTTCCAGGCAGCATTCGGAATGGTGCCGAGCTGCGTGACGCCCCGCCGCTGCTTGAAGGCCTCATAGTTAAAGAAGAAAAACGTGCGATTCTTGGCGTTGTAGATCTTGGGTATTGACAGCGGACCGCCCAGCGTGAAGCCATACTGGTTAAACTTAAACGGCGGGCGCCGAGCCGCGAAGTAATCGCGCGAGTCCAGTTGGGAATTGCGGAGAAACTCATAGGCCGTGAAATGGTAGTCGTTCGTGCCCGAGCGAATGGAGACGGCGATGTTGGCCCCGGCGGCTGCTCCGAATTTGGCCGACATATTGGATTGAATCTTGAACTCCGCGATGGCGTCGATCGACGGCGCGATGGCGGCTGTTTTGAAAAACGTCCCGTTGTTGTAGGTGCCGTCGAGCGTGTAGTTCGAACTATCGCTTCGGCTCCCGGCGACGGCGAAGGTAGTCGAGTTCAGGGTCTCCCCGCCGCCATTGGTGCCGCGAGTCGCACCGGGCATCAAACGGATTAGGTTGTTGAAATTTCGGCCATTCAGGGGTATTTCAACTATCTTGGCGTTGTCGATGGTCGTAGAGATGACGCCTTCGGTCGATTTCAGTTGCTCGCCCTCGGCCTCTACCCGGATGGTCTCGGTTACTTGGCCGACGCTCAGGCGGAACGTTAAGGAGATGACGCCGGCCACCTCCAACGTCAGCTTGTCTTGCACCTGCTTGTTGAAATTGGGTGCAGCAACCTCTACTTTATAGATGCCGGGGATCAGCGATAGTGCTTGGAAGAAGCCATCGTTATTGGTGGTGACTTCGCGCGGAACGCCGGTCTGCGTATTCAGAACGGTCACCGCGGCCGCTGGGGCTGCCGCGCCCGAGGAATCAAATACATTGCCAACGATGGAGCCCAACGTCGTACCTTGGCCGAAGAGCGGAAATGAGAAGATGAGGAACCCAACAAGGGAGATGAAGCGACAGAGCATTCGAAATCCTCCTGAGCAGACGAGGTCGATTTGGTTGAAGTATATGCAGTCCCGCCGGAAAAGACAAGGGGGGTGAACAGGGCTGGTGTCGTGAGTATGTGAAAGGAGGCAATCGGGCCGTTGCATAAGCCACGCAGTTAGTGCCTGCACGGATCCCAGTCCGATTGATAAAACAGCCCCGGTTTAATCAGAGCGCACGCCGCCGCATGCACGGCCGGATCACCATGGAGCGTATAGACCTTGATTTCATCCA
>DATLBY010000004.1:0-27350 GCA_035526665.1 Bryobacteraceae bacterium | reverse complement strand
GGTATAACCCACCGCTTTCATGGCCTCTTTCAACTTCTTCGCGGTCGTTTCACGCAGCTTCTGGCTGACTCCCGGCGACGGCGCCTCTTCCAGCAGCTTCTGATGCCGCCGCTGAATGGAGCACTCGCGCTCGCCCAAAATTTCGACATTGCCGTGCTCGTCCGCAATGACCTGAAACTCAATGTGCCGGGGAGCCTCAATGAACTTTTCCAGATACACATCGGCACATGAGAATGCCGCTCCTGCCTCCGACTGCGCCTGTGTGAGATTGGCCTCGAGCTCGCCCGCCTCTCGCACAATACGCATCCCGCGCCCGCCGCCGCCCGCAGCGGCTTTCAAAATAATGGGATAGCCAATCTTATCCGCGAGCTCGATCCCCTCCTCGGCCGTTTTCAGAATGCCCTTCGAGCCCGGCAGAATCGGGATTCCAGCTTCCGCCATGGCGGCCCGGGCCAGTTGTTTCAGTCCCATTTTCCGGATGACTTCAGGACGCGGGCCGATGAAGGTGATGCCCGATGCCTGGCAGACCTCGGCAAATTCGGCATTCTCGCTGAGGAACCCGTAGCCCGGATGAATGGCGTTGACGTCTGTGATTTCCGCCGCGCTGATCACGGACGGAATATCCAGATAGCTGCGGGCACTTTTGGCGGGCCCAATACAGATGGCCTCGTCTGCAAATCGCACGTGCAGACTGTTGCGATCGGCCTCCGAGTAGACTGCGACAGTACGGATGCGGAGATCCTTGCACGCGCAGATGATCCGAACGGCAATCTCGCCGCGGTTTGCAATAAGGATTTTCTCGAACATCCCTTAGCTCGGTCTCACGCTGAACAGAGCCTCGCCGTATTCGACGGGGCGGCCGTTCTCGACCAGCTTGGCGGTGATGACCCCGGCCATTTCCGACTCAATCTCGTTCATCAGTTTCATGGACTCGATGATGCACAGCACTTGCCCGGGCTTCACACGATCGCCCACTGCGACAAATGTTGGCGCGCCGGGCGACGGGGCGTCGTAGTAGGTGCCCACAATGGGGGATTTTACCAGCGTCTCGTTCGAGGCCCGCTCGGGAGCCTGAATCGCAGCTTGTAAAAAATTGGCCGGGGATTGAGAGCCCTGTGGGCTGGCTGCCGATGTGATGACTGTTTGGGCTGCCGCCGGGGCTGCCATGACGATCTCCTGGGGAGGAGGGGTATTGTGGCTGCGGCGGATCCGGACACGATTCTCACCGCGCTGCACTTCCAGCTCGGCGATGCCGCTCTCATTTACCACTTGTATAAGTTCTTTAATCTCTTCTGTAGTCATCGCCTCTACACAATGAATAGAATCTTTTCAGTAGACGTCAGAACTTCACACCCACGGCTGGTGACCAGCACGGTGTCTTCAATCCTAACCCCGCCCAATCCTTCCAGGTAAGCGCCAGGTTCAATTGTAATCACCATACCCGCGCGTAGCACTGTATTATCGCTCCTGCCCAACCGGGGGGGCTCGTGAATCTCAAGCCCCAGTCCGTGCCCGGTGGAATGAACGAACGCCTTATCCAAGCCGTGCGCCTTTAACACCTTACGGGCCGCGCCATCGACGGAACCCGCCGTCACGTTCGCGCGTACAACATCTACAGCAGCAAGTTGAGCTTCCAGCACCGCGCGAAACAGCTTGCGGGCCCTTCCATGGGGTTGGCCGACATGCAGCATGCGGGTCATGTCGCTGCAGTACCCATCCTGCATCGCACCCATGTCTACTAATAGTAACCGATCCCCTATGGCCACCGGCTTTGGCTGAGCATGGGGCAGGGCGGTGCGCGCTCCGGCCGCGACGATCGTTTCAAACGCGGGCTTCTCGGCTCCGAAGCGGCGCATCTGATACTCCAACTCCGCCGCGAGTTTCGATTCGGTCGTCGACGGCTTGATTTTCCGGATTGCCTGATCGAATGCTTTGGAATTTGTAAGCACTGAGCGCCGTATGAGTTCTATCTCGGCCTCGGATTTGATCATTCGCTGCTGCTCGATCGGAGAGGCTACTGGTTCCAGCGTCTCGCCCAGCTTTAGGAATTGCTGCAGTTCGGAATATCCGGAATAGGAAAGCCTGTTCTTCTCAAACCCGATGCGCTTTAGCTTAGCGCGGCTGATCTGATGGGCGGCTGCTGCCACCAGCGAGCCTTTGGCAACGATTTTGACGCCGCAATCGGTTTCCTCGCCTGCCTGAATCGTGTAGCGGGGATCCGTATATAAAGTCGCGGCTTCCGGGGTAAGCAGTACCAACCCGTTGCTCCCCGTGAAACCAGTGAGATAGCGGATGTTGGCAAGTCCCGTGATCAGCAGGGATTCGAGTTTCCACTCAGGCAGCCGTGCCCCGGCACGCCGGCGGCGGTTGGCATACTCGATCTGCTGGATCATCTGCTATCCGTGAGCAGCAATAGCTTGCCGGTTGTTTTTCTCGCTTCGAGGTCGCGGTGGGCCTGCTGGGCCTCCGCCAGGGGATACGTGTGCTCCACCCGAAGCTTTAGCTTTCCGGCGGCTACGTCACCCAAGACGTCGCCGGCGCGCCATTTCAGCTCATCCGGAGTCGCCATGTAATCCGCCAGCTTAGGCCTGGTGAGAAAAAGTGATCCTTTTTGAGTCAGCAGCAGAGGTTCCACAGGAGGGACGGGACCGCTGGCATTCCCAAAGCTGACCATCATGCCGCGTGGCCGAAGACTGTTTACACTTTTCGTCCAAGTAGTGGCGCCGACGGAATCGTAAACCACATCCACGCCACGATTTTTGGTGATCCGCTTTACCTCGCCTTCGAAGTCCTGGTCTGTGTAGATAATGACCTCATCGGCACCGGCCTTTTTAGCCAATTCCGCCTTGAAATCGGTCGATGTAGTGCCAATCACTTTTGCGCCCAACGCCTTGGCCATTTGCGTCAAAATCAAGCCAACGCCTCCCGCTACGGCGTGCACCAGGCAGGTATCGCCGCGCTTTAGCGGAAACGTGGACCGGGTGAGGTAATGGGCGGTCATACCTTGCAGCATGGCGGCCGCGGCCTGTTTGAGGTCCATACCGTCCGGCACCTTCACGAGCGCGGCAGTGGGTACCGTAGCGTACTCGGCATACGATCCGGGAGCGGTGACGTAGGCCACGCGATCGCCAGCCTTCCAGCCGCTGACACCATCGCCAACCGCTTCGATTACGCCCGCGCCCTCTTGCCCCGGTGTGAAGGGAACCGGCACCTTGTAGAGCCCGGTTCGCTGGTACACGTCGATAAAGTTTACGCCCGCGGCTGCGAGCCTGACCAGCACGTGCCCGGCGGCCGGTTTCGGCTGATCGGTATTCTCATACCGCAACTGCTCAGGCCCGCCGTTCTGACGGACGATGATCGCTTTCATATATGCACCTTTCGTTTGAGATGGAGAGTTGCGGCGTAAAGAATTAAAAAGAGTACCGTAAAGGGGAAGAGCAGGAGCCGCACAATGGTCTTCACCGCTCCCGCGCCGGAAAGGCCCGCCCGGTAAAGAATGAAGTGCCTGAGCGTGCGCCACTGGCTGTAATCGAACCAGAAGTAGTCGCCGTTTTCATTGAGGATAAAAAGCTTCGCGGGAATCTTCAGCGCCAGCACCCACTTCCACTTTGTCATGATGGGGTCGCCGGAGCAGATGATGCCGATGATGTTGTATTTGCGCGCCGCCAACCCCGTGTAGAGCCGCGCGCGGCCCTCTGCCCCGCCATATTCCCCGACGCGATAGATCTGCCCGGTCGCGTGGCGGAAGCCAGCGGGCTCGCCGGCATAGCAGGTGACGATATCGATGACCAGCTCCGGCCCGAAAAAATTGTAGAGGCCGTTCAGCAGGCTCTCGGTGAGATGGCGCGGTCCGCTTTCGACAAATAACAGACGCGTGAACGGGGGCGTGGCTTTACTTAGCAGATAACGCATGCCACACCTCCGCAGCGGATCGGCGATCCGCGGGAAATCACCATCTCTCTAGGTTATACGCCCCAGCCGTAGGCTTCCACTGGGTGTTCGGAGGATTGGCTCTTTTCGTTGAGACGCATCAGCTCGAGACGGATGGCATCCACCAGAGCATGCCAGCTGGCTTCGATCACATCTTCCGAAATCCCGACGGTGGTCCAGCTCTGGCGATGATCGGACCATTCAATCAGAACGCGCACGCGGGCTCCGGTGCCGCGCTTGGAGTCAAGTACACGAACTTTATAGTCGGTGAGTCTGACTTCCTTGACGCCGGGGTAGAAGTTGGCCAGGCTTTGGCGCAGGCAGCGGTCGAGAGCGTTGAACGGACCTTCTCCCTCCGCGGTGGAGGAGTGAACGTCACCGCCGACGCGAACCGTCACCGAGGCAACGGCCTGGGGGCCCTGCTTCCCTACCATGCGCGAAGTGACTTCGAAATTCTCAACCTCGAACAGCTCGACACCGGGATGCATGGCCTGCCGCACCATCAGCTCGAAGGTACCCTCGGCGGCTTCGAAGTCATAGCCGAGATACTCCATGTGCTTGATGTTCTCCAGCAATTCACGGCGGGCTTCGTCGCTCAGCTTGGCGCCGACGCCGTGCTGATCCAGTTTGTAGGCGACGTTGCCGCGGCCGGACAGGTCGCTCAGCAGGACGCGCTGCCGGTTACCGATCTTCTCAGGCTGGATGTGCTCGTAGGTTGTCGAGTCTTTCAGGATGGCGCTGACGTGAATGCCACCCTTGTGCGCGAACGCCGACTGCCCCACGTAAGGTTGGTCATTCCGCAGAGGCAGATTGGCAATCTCAGCAATGAAGCGCGCCGCCGCGGTCAAATTGGGCAGCCGGTCGGCGCCGATGGTAGTGTGGCCGAGCTTCAGCTCGAGATTCGCGATGATCGAGCTCAGATTCGCATTGCCGCAGCGCTCGCCATAGCCGTTCATGCAACCTTGCACGTGCGTGGCTCCGGCCTCGATGGCCGCCAGGCTGTTCGCCACCGCCACATCGGAATCGTTGTGCGCGTGAATGCCGATGGTTCCGTCGAATCTCGCCCGCACCAGCGCGACGATTTCGGCGATTCGCGTGGTAAGCGTGCCGCCATTGGTATCGCACAGGCAGAGAACGTCGGCGCCTGCCTTCTTCGCGGCCTCCAGCGTCCGGAGAGCGAAATCCGGATTGGCCGTGTACCCGTCGAAGAAGTGCTCCGCGTCGTACACCACTTCACGGCCCTGAGCCTTGAGAATGCCTACTGTCTCGGATATCAGCTTGACGTTCTCCGCCTCCGTGATGCCCAGAGCTCTTTTCGTGTGCAGGTCCCAGCTCTTGCCGAAAATTGAAATGACGGGAGTTTCCGCTTCGATTAGAGCCCGGACATTCGGGTCCGTCTCGACGGTATTTTTGGCAAAACGCGTGGACCCGAAGGCCGTCAGCTTGGCGTGTTTCAGACGGAGTTCCTTCGCACGCTGAAAGAACTCCTTGTCTTTTGGGTTGGAGCCCGGCCATCCGCCTTCGATATAGTCAATCCCGAGGTCGTCCAGCTTTTGGGCAATAATCAGCTTGTCTTCCACCGAGAAGGAGACGGACTCGCCTTGCGTGCCGTCCCGGAGAGTTGTATCGAAGGTTTGGATGCGCATAGCTCTGTTATTTGGCGGCTACCTTGGCTGTTTGGTCCTCGGGTACGCCCGCTTCTTTCTTCTTCTTCAGGAACGTCATCATCTCACGCAACTCGGCGCCGACCTTCTCGATCGGCTGGTTGCGGGCGGCTTCGCGGGTAGCCAAAAAATTCTTGCGTCCTGTCTTGTTCTCGTTGATCCATTCGCGGGCAAACTGGCCGGACTGGACTTCGGCGAGAATCTTCTTCATCTCTTCGCGCGTCTGCTCGGTGATGATGCGCGGTCCGCGCGAATAGTCGCCATACTCGGCCGTGTCCGATACCGAATAGCGCATGTAGCCGAGGCCGCCTTCCTGAATCAGATCGACGATCAGCTTCAGCTCGTGCAGGCACTCAAAATAGGCGATTTCCGGAGCATAACCGGCATTCGTCAAGGTTTCAAAACCGGCGCGGATCAGCTCGCTGACACCGCCGCAGAGGACCGCCTGCTCGCCGAACAGATCGCTCTCCGTCTCTTCCTTGAAGGTGGTTTCGATCACGCCCGCCTTTAGGCAGCCCAGCGCCGCGGCATAGGCCAGCGCCTTTTCATGAGCCTTCCCGGTGGCATCCTGATGCACCGCGATGAGACCCGGAACGCCGACGCCTTCAGTGAACAGTTCGCGCACGCGGTGTCCCGGAGCTTTGGGTGCGATCATGCTGACGTCTACGCCCGCGGGCGGGGTAATCTCGCCGAAATGAATATTAAACCCGTGGGCAAACATCAGCGTCTTGCCCGGAGTCATATGGGGTGCGATCTCTTTGTTGTAGAGGTCCCCCTGGATGTGATCCGCAACCAGGATCATCACCGTGTCCGCTGCCTTGGCGGCATCGGCTGTATTCAGGACCTTCAACCCGGCGGCTTCGGCTTTCTGCCAGCTCTTGCTGCCGGGATACAGGCCGACCACGACGTCGACCCCGCTGTCGCGCAGGTTCAGCGCGTGCGCGTGTCCCTGACTGCCGTAGCCGATAATGGCCACCGTGCGCCCTTTGAGCGCATCCAGGTTGCCGTCTTTTTCATAAAATCGTTTTGCCATATGAGAGCTCCAGTTACAAAAATTTAGCTGATTACCATCGCTTCGGTGCTGGTGGACACCGGCGGAGCGAGGCGTAATTTCTTCATCTCGAGCGATACCGCGATCAGCCCGGAACGGGTCACCTGGATTTCGCCATAGCTGCGCATCACATTGACGAACTCGTCCATCTTTTCCTGATCGCCAGTGGCTTCCAGCGCGAAGCCTTCCACGCTCGAGTCCACCACCCGGGCGCCGAAGATCTCCGCCTCTTTCAGAATCGCGGTACGGTTTTCCATGGTGGATTTGATACGCAAGAGAACCATTTCACGCGCCACCGCGGGGCCGTCAGTGAGATCCGCCGCCTGCAGAACATTGATCAATTTATTGATCTGCTTGATGACTTGCACGCGCAGCTTCGGTTCGACGTCCGCGACGATCGTCATGCGTGACAGGGCCGGGTCCAGCGTTCTTGCCACGGTCAAGCTCTCAATGTTGTAGTTGCGTTGTGTGAACAGGCCGGTGATGCGCATCAGTGCGCCGGGCTTATTCTCAACCAGGACTGAAATAATTTGCAGCATGGGATTTCCTAGGCGACCTCCACCGGTTGCGGCGGGCCGAGCACCATTTCATTGGCGGCGCCGCCAGCCGGGACCATTGGATATACATTTTCGTACGGAGCTACGCGGACGTTCAGCAGATAAGGCCCGGGTTCGTCTACCGCCGCCTGCAGAGCCGAGGCGAGATCTTCCACCTTATCCACGGTGCGTCCCTTGAAGCCATAAGCGCCGGCAAGCATCTCTGCATCCGGGAATCCGTCCAGCGTTGCAGAGCTGAGGCGGTTGTTGTAGAACAACTCCTGCCACTGGCGAATCATCCCCAAGTAACCGTTGTTCATAATGACGATCTTAACGTTCAATCCATAATTTGCGATGGTGGCAAGCTCCGGAATGGACATCTGGAAGCCTCCGTCGCCCACGATGGCAAACACCAGCTTGTCTGGATTGGCCAGCTGTGCTCCCAGGGCCGACGGGACGCCGAAGCCCATGGAGCCGAGACCGCCCGAGTTGAGCCATTGGTTCGGGCCGTTGAAGCGTATAAATTGCGCAGCCCACATCTGGTGCTGGCCGACGTCGCTGGCGACGATCGCGTTTCCGCCGCTAATGCGGTCGATTTCGGCCATCAGATGCTGGGGTTTGATCTCCGTTGTGGACCGGGTCGGAGTTAGGGGATGCTCTTCTTTCCAATCGCGAATCTGCTTCCACCAGGCCTTGCGCGCTTCACTGTGTTTACCCGAGAAGGCAGGCTTCAGCTCTTGCGCTACTTTAGTCAGCTTGTTCAGAACCCGCTTTACATCGCCGACGATCGGGATATCGGCGGTTTTATTTTTCCCGATCTCCGCCGGATCGATGTCCACGTGAATCACCCGGGCGTGCGGCGCAAACGCAGCCAGCCGCCCGGTAACGCGGTCGTCAAACCGGACGCCCAGCGCAATCAACAGGTCCGCGTTCATCATGCCCATATTCGCCGCATAACTGCCATGCATTCCAGGCATGCTGATGAAATTGGGATGGTCGGAAGGCAACCCGCCCAGGCCCATTAACGTGCAAACGGTGGGCGCGTCGAGTGTTTCCACCAGATCGCGAAGTTCGCCCGAAGCTTTCCCGAGAATAATTCCCCCGCCCGCGTAAACCAGGGGACGCTCGCATTCCCACATCATCTGCGCCGCCCGTCGAATCTGGCCGCTGTGCCCTTCGGTGAACACCTTGTATCCGGGGAGGTGAATGGAGGTTACGGGTTCATAGTGACCTTGGGCCTGGAACACGTCCTTCGGAATATCCACCAGCACCGGACCCGGCCGGCCGGAACCTGCGATGTAGAACGCCTCGTGGATAATCTGCGGCAGCTCCTCCACGGTCTTGACCATGAAGTTGTGCTTGGTGCAGGATCGCGTGATGCCAAATGTGTCCGCCTCCTGGAAGGCATCGCTGCCGATCAGCTTGGAGGTGACCTGTCCGGTAAGCGCGACCACCGGAACCGAGTCCATCATCGCGTCCACCAGACCAGTTACCAGATTGGTGGCGCCCGGGCCGGACGTGGCGCAGCAGACGCCAATGCGGCCGGTCGATTTCGCGTAACCCTCCGCCGCGAAACAGGCATTCTGCTCATGGCGTACCAGCACATGGCGGATCGGATGATCATACAGCGCATCGTATAAGGGCAATGTAACGCCGCCGGGATAGCCGAAGATTACCTCTACGCCTTCCTGAACGAGACATTCGAGCAACATTTTGGAGCCGCTAATTAAATTGGACATGGGTGAATTCCTCGGGATTGTGCCTGGATAGCAAAAAGGCCACCGGACCGGGGTTGCTGCTCCCCGCCGGTGGCCCTTAGATTTCGCTGGCTCACTTAGGCGGGGCCGGTAACGATGACCCCAATAATAAGGACTGCTACCTGTATGGATCGAACGGAGACAGGCCGGCTGTTCTCGATATGTAGCACTACCCAAAGAATAAGCTAGAAACATCGCAAATGCAAGAGGCCAATGTTATAAGTTTTGTTAATGGCTTCATTTCGCAGCCAATGCGCGGGCGGGCGGCTGGCAGGGCAATCAGAAAGATCTGATCTAGCGAAGTAGCTGAAATTTTCCGTTCTGTGAGTAAGAGATGATGCACCCGCCAAGCGGTTCTCCTGAAACAAAGTTCCTGCTCTTCCATTGCGCGGAGCTGATCTGTGCGTTACCGGCCAGCGCGGTCAAAGAGCTATTGCACATGGCCGATCTGTCTAGTCCGCCAGGATTGCCGAAAGTGCTTGCAGGGTTTCTGAACCTGCGAGGCTCGGTGATTCCCGTTCTAAAACTGGATCGGATGTTTGCGTTTCCCGAGAGCGAGCCATCGGCATACACCCCTCTGATTATTCTTCGTACGGAACCCGCGCTCGGCCTGCTGGTGCAAAGTGTGGACCATCTGGCATGCTGCGGACCCGAGGTGTACTTGCCTGTGCCGGAGGAGCACATCTTCAAGGAATGCGTGGAGGCCATCCTGAATTTTGCCGGAGTATCGGTCTACCTTCTTTCGCTCCCGGGATTATTGCTGGAGCAGGAGCGCCACTTGCTGACAGAATTCCAGGCGATGGAGCAGCAGCGTTTGCTGGATCTGGAGAAAACCGCCGCGTGACAAAACTGAACTACGCGCGTCCCGAGACGCCCGAGCAGGTGTCTGACTACACGACGCTCAAGGAGTTCGTGATCCAGGCTACGGGCCTCTCCTTTTACGAGACCCGCGACCCGGAATTCGCCGAGATAGTGGAGCGAAGACTGGGAGAGGCGGGTTGCCGCAATTACCAGGATTACCTCGTATTGCTACAGGAAAAATCCGGCGGCAATCCGGAGATGGACCGGCTGATCGGACAACTCACGATTGGAGAAACCTATT
Source organism: Bryobacteraceae bacterium (assembly GCA_035526665.1). Taxonomy (GTDB): domain Bacteria; phylum Acidobacteriota; class Terriglobia; order Bryobacterales; family Bryobacteraceae; genus DATLBY01. The sequence continues at coordinate 17,310 of DATLBY010000004.1, read as the reverse complement.
TCTTTCGGCACACCGAGGTGTTCGATGTGCTGGAAACGACGATTCTGCCGCAGGTCATTGATAGAAATCAATCCCGGCGCAGACTGAATATCTGGAGCGCAGGCTGCTCCAACGGCGCTGAGGCATATTCCATCGCTCTCCTGCTGGACCGCGCCTTCGGTGATTCTCTATCCGATTGGCAAGTGTCTATCGTAGGCACCGACATCAACCGCGGTTACCTGACGCAGGCTCGCGAAGGGAGATTTGCCCAGTGGGCTTTCCGGTCCATGAAGGAGAGCGTGAAAAATGCATACTTCTCTTGGGACGGCAGCTGCTGGGCGATTCATCCCAGCCAAAAACGGTGGGTTACGTTTCAGCACCACAATCTGGTGGAAACTCCGTTTCATCCTCCCATGGCGGACATTGACATTATTCTGTGCCGGAACGTGACCATCTACTTCGCAAATGAAGTGACACGCCGTGTCGTGGGACATTTTCACGAGTGCCTGAATGAGGATGGCTGGCTGCTGGTGGGCCATGTGGAACCCAACCTGGATACGTTCCGTTCTTTTCGGACAGTGAATTTCCAGGCGGCGACTTGCTATCAAAAAAGCCGCGAGCCCGCCACTGCAACTGCTCTCGAAAGACGTGCCGCCGAGGCCGCGCCCGATAGCGTAGTGGATTTCTGGCTGCCCACGCTAGGCCCTCTCCTGAACATGGGCGCTCCGGTCGAGAGCGGTTCGCTTTTGCAGGCAGGCGCGGCTATGGGGTCTCCCAGCGCATTGCCGGAGTTGGATGGAGTGCGCTCACTTGCCAACGGGATCGAGGCCGCGCAGTTCCAATGTCACGGCCAAAAGCCGCCGGCGCGCCCCGCGGTCCAGGCCGATGGCTATTTCTACCGCGCTTTGGAGCTGGAGCAACTCGGCCAGTATCAGGAAGCGCAACGCTGCCTTCAGCAGGCCATCTACATGGACCGAAAGTTCATTCTGGCTCATTACCACTTAGGTCTCCTGCGAAAGCGAGAGAACAATAACCGGCAGGCGGCACAATCCTTTGGAAATGTATTGAAACTTCTGCGTGCGCTGCCGCCGGAACAGCAGGTGGCCGGGAGTGATGGCATGAGAGCAGACGAACTATGCAGGCTGGCCGATGCGCATTTGACGGTGCTGGCGGATGATTGAAGCAGCCACGGCTCCCCCGCAACGATTGAGTGCAAACGGGCCTGCATCCGCCGATCCAGCGGCCACCCAGTGTCTCCAAGCCCGCTATACGGCGCGCGCAGAGCGCCTCGCGAGGCGGGCCGACTTGGTCCCGCCGCCGGATGTCCTGGAAGTATTGGTGTTCCTGCTGGGAGAAGAGCGTTATGCCGTCGCATTGACGGATGTCGGGGAGGTCACTCCCGCGGCGGCCGTTACTCGCATCCCCGGCGCCGCGCCCGAGGTTCTCGGCGTCATTGCCGTCCGGGGAGAGATTCTGCCGGTGATGAATTTGCGTAGAATCGTCGGACTTCCCGAACGCCAGGACGCAGGCCAAAACACCCCAGCGGGACATACGGTGCTGCTGCGTGTTCCAGGGTCCCGCTTTGCCATGACCGTGGACCGGGTGGAGGGCCTGTCATCCATCCTGCGGTCGAGTCCCGTGGCAGAGGAGGCGGATCCAAATGCAGGCCATCGCCTGCTTACGCAGGTTGCGGATGGGACTTTGACATTCCTGGATACGCAGGCGTTGCTCACAGTGTTTACAAAGGAGATTTCCCCCCGATGAGGATGACGATTGCGATGAGAATCGCAGCAGGTTTTGGCTTGGCACTGCTTTTCCTATTAATAATCGGAGCCACCTCCTACCGCAGCACCGAACGGCTGGTCGAGACGGCGCAATTGGTCTCCCACACGCATCTCGTGCTGGAGACCTTGGAGAGTATTGTGGCCCGCATATCCGATTGCGAAACTGCAACGCGCGGCTTCGTCATTACCGGGATGGAACGTTACCTGGAGGCGTACCCCGCCGACAGTAAGCGCGCCGCCGATGGGTTGCGAACCCTACGAGACCTGACTGCGGACAACCCGGTGCAGCAGCGCCGGCTGGATGATCTGGGACGGTTGCTCGAAAGCAAGATGAATATCCTGCAGTTGACCATTGATACCCGCAAAAAACAGACCTTAGCCGACACGGTGGCGCTGGTGCAGAGCGGACGCAGCAAAGGGCTGATGGATGAAATTCGCAGCACCGTCAATTTGATGGAGGCAGAGGAAAGCAGGCTGCTGAAGGAACGTGACCAGAATGCCAAGAACAGCGCCCAAACTCTGCTGCACGTCATTGTATACGGGATCTGCATTGCCTTTGTCGCGGTGGCTCTGGTGGGCCTGCTGATTCACCGGTCGATTACCCGCCCTCTGGCGCAGTTCAAAGAGTTTGTGGCTAAAGTCGGCGAGGGAGACTTGACGCAGCGTTCCACCGTTCCGCGCGGGGATGAGCTGGGAGACCTGGCGGAGAGCCTGAATACGATGGTTAGCGGGCTGAAGGAGGTGGCGACCCAGACCAGAGCCGCGACCCAGAATCTCACCGGCGCGGCGGCCGAGATCCTGGCGGCCGCCCAGCAACAGGCCGCTAGCACGGGGGAACAGGCGGCCGCTGTCCAGCAGACCAATGTCACTATGCAGGAAATCAGCCAATCCGGTGTGCAAATCTCGGAGCGGGCCAGGCAGGTTGCCACGGCAGCGGAGGCCACTTCGCTCGCCAGCCGGTCCGGGGTGGAGGCCGTGCGAAACACCAATCTGACGATGGAAGGCATTCGGGCGCAGGCCGAAGCGGTGGCTGAAAACGTGATTTCCCTCAGCCAGAAAACCCAGGCAGTCGGAGACATCATCGCCACCGTGAATGACATCGCCGAGCAGTCCCATCTGCTGGCGCTGAATGCCGCCATCGAGGCGGCGGCCGCCGGTGAGCATGGCCGCAGCTTCTCGGTGGTGGCGGGCGAGATCAAGAACCTGGCCGATCAATCGAAAACCGCTACGGTCCAGGTGCGCTCCATCCTGGGAGACATCCAAAGGGGAATCAATAGCTCGGTGATGTTGACCGAAGAAGCTGTGAAACGAGTGGACTCGGGCAAGGAGCAGGCCGGTGTGGCCGCCCGCACAATCATCGACATGAGCGAGAATATTCAACAAAGCGTGCAGGCCTTTCAGCAGATCGTCGCCGGCACCAATCAGCAGCAGATCGGGTTCGAGCAGATCACGCGGGCGATCAAGGAGATTGGGCAAGCCAGCCACCAGACAGCTTCGAGTACAGGACAACTGGAGCGGGCCGCCTCTCATCTGGCTGCGTTGGGACAGCAGCTGCGAAAGTCAGTCGACCGGTATCGCACTTGAGCAACCTTCAAGAAAAGCTCTTCGGCATTTTCCGCGCCGAGCACGCCGAGCACCTGCAGCATATTCGCTCGATTCTGGCGATGGCCGAGCAGGTGGAGGGCGGCGCCTCCGGCGGGCAGCTGGACGAAGCCTTCCGGCGGGCGCACAGCTTAAAAGGCGCGGCGCGCGCGGTGGATATACGCCCCGTGGAAGGCTTGGCGCACCGTCTGGAGACCCTGCTGGCGCGGATACGGGATGGCACGCTCCGTCTGGACCCGCCGGTGATCCGGGTCATTCACCAGGTGCTGGATGCGAGCGAAGACTGCATGGCTGCCATTGGCGAAAACAAGCTACCCAGCGATCCCGCCGGGGCGTTGCGGGCAATCGAGCAGTTGCTGGGCCTGGAGAGCGCTCCTTCCGGCGGTGAGCCGCAACCGAGCGAGGCGCTGCCGGGCTTTTCGCTGCAGCCGGTCGAAACCGTTCGGATCAGCGGCGAAAACCTGGACCAGGTGATGCGATCGGCCGACCAGATGCTGACGCAAGCTGCCGGTTTGGATCTGGTAACCGGACAGCTGCGGGAAACCAGCCGCGGTCTGGAGGAACTGAATCGCATTTGGGAACAGTTTCGAGAGACCTCCGCTCTAGTGGTCCGCGGGGGGGACGCCCCAACTTACACTCCATTGCTGATCCGAACCATGGACGGCATCGGAGAGAGGGTGCGCAATCTGAGCCAGCAGTCCCGCAGCATCCAGCTGGGCCATAGGCGCAGCGCCTGGACCATGCGGCACCTGGCCGGCCGGCTGCAGCAGGATGTGTGGCGGGCGCGCCTGGTGCCGGCGGATGCATTTTTCGAGGGACTGGGGAAAATGGTGCGGGATCTCGCCCGCGACGAACAGAAAGAGATTGCTTTCCGGATGCATGGGGGTGGGGTGCATGCCGACCGCCTGGTGCTGCAGAGTCTGAAAGATCCTGTCATGCATCTGCTGCGCAACGCCGTCAGCCACGGGCTCGAGCCGCCTGCGGAGCGCGTTCGGAACGGCAAGGCGCCCGGGGGATCCCTTACTCTCGGCATCGAATCCAATGAACGCAGCCTGAAGATCACGGTGGCCGATGACGGACGCGGATTGGATCTCAAGCGCGTTGCCGAGGCGGCCTTGGAGAGGCGCCTGTTTTCCAGCGAGGACCTGTCGCGCAAGTCACCCGGGCAGATTGCCCGTCTAATCTTCGAACCGGGATTCTCTACAGCGAAAGTGGTAAACGATCTGTCGGGCCGCGGGATGGGCCTGTCGGTGGTGTATGAAACCACGCGGCGGCTACAGGGCAACGTGGATGTACAGCACGCGGACGGGAGCGGCACGACGATGACGCTCACGGTTCCGGTCTCCATTTCCACTTGCCACTTGGTTTTCGTATCTTCCCAATCGGAAACATTCGCGGTACCGAGTCACGGCATTGTACGTCTCTGCCACGTCAAAAGAAAAGAAGTACAGACGCTCCAGGGCAGGCTGGCGGTAACGGTGGATGGAGCCCAGCACTTTCTTTTCAGCCTGGCTCAGCTTCTGGGCCTGGCGACCCCCGAAAATCCAGTGGAACGGGACACACTTGTTTTTCTGCTGCTGGGTGCCGGCGGGCGGCGAGGCGCTGTTGTCGTGGATAAATTTCTTTTCGGCAAAGACGCGCCAATACAGGATCTTGGGATGCATCGAGCCGCTCGCGGCATAACCGGAGGAGTGCTGCTGGACGACGGAAAGGTGGCACTGACGCTGAATCCGGTCAGCCTGATAGAGGCTTGCTCGCAGGGCAGCGGGCTGCCGGCGCCCAGTTTGGATTCCCCGGCCGGGAAGCCGGTCTCCAGCATCCTCGTGGTGGATGACTCCATTACGACGCGCTCTCTGGAAAAAAGTATTCTGGAAGCCCACGGCTACCGGGTGCGGGTAGCGGTGGATGGGGTCGACGCCCTGGAATCACTGCGGGTGGAGCCCTCCGACCTGGTGATCACGGATGTGCAAATGCCGCGCATGGACGGCTTCGGGCTGGTAGAGGCTCTGAAGGCGGACCCGCGACTAAGGAAAATTCCGATTATCGTCGTGAGTTCGCTCGAACGTGCCGAAGATAAGGAGAGGGGGCTGCATTTGGGAGCTGACGCCTATATTGTGAAGCGCAAGTTTGATCAGCATGAGCTACTGGACGCAGTCCAGCAGATGATATGAAACGAGAGCCGTGTACCCAAAAAATTCGAGTGCTGATCGTCGAGGACTCGGCCTCTGTTCGTATGTTTCTACACGACATTATCGAGCGCGACCCGCGTCTGGAGGTGGCGGCGGCCGTAGAGACTGCCGAAGAGGCGTTGCGAATCGTCGACCAGGTCGCTCCGCATGTCATCTCGCTGGATATCCGGCTCCCCGGAATGAACGGATTGGAGGCCACCAGGCGCATCATGTCGCTGCGGCCGACGCCAATTGTGATTGTTGCGGCTAGTGTGCAGTCCGACGACCTCAACATTGTCATGAAAGCGCTGGAGGCAGGAGCGTTGACCGTGCTGGAAAAGCCGGTGGGACGTACGAATCAGGATTATCAGGACATCGCCAACCGTCTTTGCACGCAGCTGACCATCATGAGCCAGGTGAAGGTGGTGCGGCAGCATTTGATGCGGAACACGCTGGCACGGCCAACCCATTCCCCCGCCGTCTGCTCATTTGCGATGCTGGGCGTGGCGAGCTCCACGGGTGGGCCGGCGGCCCTGCTGCAACTGCTGGGCTCGCTTGGTTCGTCCTTTCCTCTGCCTATTCTCCTGGTGCAACATATCACCGCCAGTTTTCTGGAGGGTTTTGCCGCCTGGCTACAGACGGCGGCGGGGTTTCCGGTGGTAATCGTACGGCACACCGCCACGCCTTTGCCCGGAGTAGTTTACATGGCGCCAGCCGACCGACACCTGATCACCGATGGCAGCCAGCTAAAAGCAGAGCCCGGCGACCCGGTTTCCGGCCAGTGTCCTTCCGGAACCATGCTGTTTCGATCCATGGCGCGAAGTCTCGGGAGCACGGGGCTGGGGGTAGTTCTGACCGGCATGGGGGATGACGGTGCGGCCGGTCTGCGGGAACTGCGCGATGCCGGCGGCTATACCATCGCGGAAAACGCCTCCACGGCGGTGGTTTACGGCATGCCGGCAGCCGCCGTAAAGCTCGGCGCGGTATGTGAGTCTCTGCCGCTTCCCGCGATCGGTGTGCGGCTCCGCGAACTGATCGCACTGAACCAAAATGCAATCTATCTCCTGTCAGCACAGGCACTTTAATGGCAAAGGCATCGAGCATCCTGATCGTCGAAGATTCCGAAACGCAGGCACTGCAGCTGCAGCTGCTGCTGGAGGCAGAGGGTTGGGAGGTCACCTGCGCCTCCAGCGGCGAATCGGCCCTGGTGGAAATCGCTCGCAGCCGGCCTGACCTCCTTGTGGTGGATTATTACCTTCCCGGAATACGCGGCGACGAGCTGTGCCGGAGAGTCCGCGGCGACCCGCATACACGCAGCGTTTCGATCCTGATGCTCACCGCTGAGGAAGGGGGCATAGGAGCTTTGGAGGTGGGCGCAGACGATTGTGTGTCCAAATCCGAGGGATCGCGGATTGTGGTCCAGCATGTGCGGGCTTTGCTGCGGGAAAGAGAAGGAGGCCCGTCCCCCGGCTTTCGCGGCGGGCGGCTGCTGGCAATTGATGACAGCCCCACCCATCTCGCGTATCTGAGCGCGACGTTGACGCAGGAGGGCTACGAAGTGGAACAGGCACTCAGCGGAGCCGTGGGTCTGGTGCGTATCGCACAGGACGACCTCGATTGCGTGCTGGTGGATCTGGTGATGCCGGATATGGATGGCATCGAGGTGTGCCGGCGCATCACCGCCATGCGGCAGACGCTCCGAAATCCACTGGCCGTAATCATCGTGACTTCGCGCGAGACGGAAGAGGACATGACGCGGGGTCTGGAGGCCGGGGCGGACGATTTCGTGAGCAAATCGAGCGACCTCTCGGTGCTGCGGGCGCGCATCCGGGCGCTGCTTCGCCGCGGGTTTTTTCAACAGGAGAACCGCCGCATCATCGAAGAGCTAAAGCTCAAGGAATTGGAGACGCTGCGCGCCCGTTCCCATCAGGAAGCGGCGGAAGTGCGGGCCGCGATGGCGGAAGAGCTCGCCCGGACCAACCAGGAACTCGAAAACGCCAATCGCAAGCTGAAGGAGACGCACATGCATCTGCTCCAGACCGAGAAGATGGCGTCCTTGGGACAGCTGGTTGCCGGCATTGCGCATGAAATCAACAATCCGCTCGCCTTTGTGTTGACGCATTTATTCACCATCAATTCCGCTCTGGATGGGATCACCCGGGAAGCGCAGGCTCACCTGTCCGAGGCCGGCACGGCCAAGCTGAAAAAAGTCCGGCTCCGGCTGCACGAAATGGAGCAGGGCCTGGACCGTGTCAAAGAGCTGGTCCTCAGCCTCCGCACCTTCTCCCGGCTGGATGAAGGCGAGTTCAAGGATATTGACGTGCACGAAAGCATTGACTCGGTATTGCTCTTCCTGCAGCACAAGATGCGCGGACGCATCCAACTGGAGAAGCGCTACGGCCAAGTGGGAAAACTGGCCTGTTTTGCCGGCCAGCTCAATCAGGTGATCATGAACCTGGTGGCAAACGCGATCGATGCGATTCATGGGCCCGGCACCATCTGGATCACCACGGGACAGTCCCAGGAAGCGGCTTTTATCACAGTGCAGGACAGCGGCAAGGGCATACCGGAAAATATTCGCCACAAAATTTTCGAGCCCTTTTTTACAACCAAGCCCGTCGGGGAAGGCACCGGCCTGGGGCTCGCCATCTCCTACGGCATCATACAGGCGCACGGCGGCGTCATCGAAGTGGAAAGCGAGGAAGGCGTGGGTACTAAATTTACGATTAGAATCCGACGGGATCTAAAGAACAAGAGCGCCGCATGAAACCAACACGAGTGCTTCTGGTGGTGGATGACGAGCCGTTGATCCTGCAATCGATCCAAGATCTCTTTGAGGATGAGTTTGAAGTACTGACATCCGGAAATCCCGAGGAAGCTCTACAAACCATGCAGGAGCGCGAGATCTCGGTGGTTCTGTCGGATCAGCGGATGGCCGGTCTGACTGGAGATCAATTTCTGGCCAAAGCTAAACTGGTTTCGGCCGCCACCCGGCTGCTCATATCCGGATATTCGGATATGGAAGGTCTCTCTCGCGCAGTGAATAACGGGCAGATCTACGCCTACATCCCCAAGCCGTGGAACCCGGCCGACCTGAAGCGGATGGTGGGGACGGCTGTGCAGCACTACACCCTGACGTGCGCCGTGGAAAGGGAGCGCGTGCTGGTGGAAGCGCTCATGAACAACATCCCGGACAGGATCTATTTCAAAGACGTGGAGTCGCGGTTCACCCGGATCAACCGAGCGCAGGCGCGTTACTTGGGACTGCAGGATCCTTCTGAAAGCCTCGGGCATACGGACTCGGATTACCTCGACCCGGAGTACGCCCGGTCCACACGCGCGGATGAGCTTAGCATCGTGAAGACCGGAGAGCCTCTGCTGGACAAGATGGAAGAGTCTGGTAAAGCCGACGGAGGCACGTGCTGGTTCTCCACCAGCAAGGTGCCCATGCGAAGCGCCGGCGGCGAAGTTACGGGCATTGTCGGCGTCTCACGGGACATGACCAGCGTGAAGCGAACGGAAGACGCCTTGCGCTCCAGCGATGAACTTTTCCGGCAACTCGCCAACAGTATCGACGAAGTGTTCTGGATATCGAATGCCGACCGGAGTGAAATACTCTACATCAGCCCGGAATATGAGAAGCTTTGGGGCCGGACACGCGAAAGCCTATACGAGAATGCAATGTCCTGGGGCGAAGCGATTCACCCGGATGACCGGGCGCTGGTATTCGAGGCCATGGAGCCCGGCGCCTCGCCGTATTTCAATGAGGAGTTCCGCATCTTCCACACCGACGGGACCCTGCGCTGGGTGCTGGCCCGTACATTTCCAGTCGGAGATAAAAACGGCGAGATCGTTCGCATTACCGGCGTGGCCCAGGACATCACCGAGCGCAAGCGAGCGCAGGAGATGCTAAGCCATGCCAAACTCGGGGCCGAAGCGGCCAACCGGGCAAAGACCCATTTTTTAGCCAGCATGAGCCACGAAATCCGGACCCCGATGAACGCCATCCTGGGAATCACCGAGCTGCTTGCGGAAACAGAATTGACTGCCCTGCAGCGGGAGTATGTCGGGCTCTTCCAGCGAGCCGGGGCCACGCTGCTTAAGCTGATCAACGACATTCTCGATTTGTCAAAAGTGGAAGCCGGGCGCTTGGAACTGGAATCCTGTCCCTTTGACCTTGCCGCTCTAGTGCGAGACGCCATGGAGATAAGCGCGTCCGGCGCTCGTCAAAAAGGGTTAAGACTGGTGGACCGCATACAGCCGGAAGTTCCTGCGACCCTGGTCGGGGATTCAGGAAGATTGAAACAGATTCTCGTCAATCTGATTGGAAATGCCATCAAGTTTACTCAGGCAGGCCAGATTACGATCGACGTGCGCGCGGCGGCCGGTTTTTCGGAACCTGGACATTGGCAGTTTTCCGTCTCCGATACCGGAGTGGGTATTCCTCCCGATAAACAAGCCATGATTTTTGAGAATTTCTCGCAAGCCGATTCCTCCACCACGCGGCAGTTCGGCGGCACGGGGCTGGGTTTGGCAATCTGCAGACGCCTGGTTACTTTGATGGGGGGCGAAATCAGAGTGGAGAGTCAAGTGGGGGAGGGAAGCACTTTCATTTTCACCGTCCACCTACCTTGCGCGGCCGGCCAGGAGGGCAAGCAGTTGGAAATAGAGAGCGATCGGGCCACTGTGAATCAGGGCGCCAAGCCGCGACCCATCCAAGCCTCCCGGGTCCTGCTGGTGGATGACTCGCAAGACAATCTATTCCTGATACGGCATTATCTGAAAAATTCCGCTTACGTTTTGGAGGAGGCGGAAAACGGCGAGGTGGCGGTCCGAAAGTTTCAAAGAGACAAGTTTGACCTGGTGCTGATGGATGTACAGATGCCGGTGATGGACGGCTATGCCGCCACCCGGGCAATACGCGCTTGGGAACGGGAGCAGCAGCTGGAACGGACTCCGGTGCTAGCCTTGACGGCCGACGGTTTGCAAGAGGACATACGGCGGAGCCTGGACGCCGGGTGCACCGCTCATCTGCTGAAGCCGATTCAAAAGAATACTCTGCTGGACGCCATCGGGACCGACTGGGGCAGCTTGCCGGCCATGCGGGCGCCGGCGTCCACGGCCGAGAGCGAGATGCCCGGCCCGCCTGCAAAAAATGCTCCCAAGCGCCTGCAATTGCATATCCCGGAAGGCCTGGAAGACCTCATTCCGGGCTACCTCAATGCCAGGCGTAGTGACCTTCAAACCCTGCATGCGGCAATGTCCCAGCGCGAGTTCACCAGCATCGCGAAGCTGGCACACAACCTCAAGGGTACGGGCATGGGCTATGGCTTCCCGCAGATCACGGAAATCGGGAGACTGCTAGAAAAGGCTGCTAAGGAGTCGAACGAAAAAGAAGCAGCCGAGCAAGTGCAGTTTCTGTCTAGTTTCCTTAAGGACGTCGAAGAATTACAGGCGAGCGGGGCGTTTTGAGGACTGCCGCTTAGCGGTTTGCTTCAGGCACGCAGCGCCGGCAGCTTCAATCTGATTTCCGCATCGCGTCTCAGGCCGGCCGGGATGGGAGTGGATCGGCGCCTCTGTTGTTCTACGCCCGCCAGTTTACGCGCGATTCCAGCAATGGCATTCCGCAGCGCACTCGCACTCCGGAGACCGCCTCCACCCAGATGAGCTTCCCGCAGATTTCGCGGGTCGTATGGCAGCGTTGCATATACCGGGACGCCCAAAGTCGCTTCCAAGGAATCGTGAGTGACATCGGTCCGCTCCGATCCGTTGTTGGCGATCAAACAGAGAGTATTCAGGCTGGAATCACTGGACAAATAGGCGATCGCCCGTTTCGCCTGGACCAAAGCAAGAACCTCCGGGCTGGTTACCAGAAGCGTAGCAGTGGCGCCTGTCAGAAGGGAGCGATGTAGAGAGTGCAGCCGGCCGAAATCTGCAACCACCCATTTGTACCTGGAAGGCAGCAGGTTGAGAATGAGGCCAATCTCTTCGTAGGTGGGGATGGCGTCCCGATCCAAAACTACCGACCCAAGAATGTCGATCTCATCCGGAGTGGGACGCACCAGCGCAGTCCAGAGCCTTTCATCCAGGCGGCCGACATTGGCTGCGGCCTCGAACACCGAGGAGTCTGTATCTGTCTTCATCAGGAAACTCACCAGTCCGCCGGATAAATCCAGATCCATCAGCAGAACCTCGTCTCCGGTCTGATGGCGAAGTTCACGGGCAAGATGGCAGGCTAGGGTCGTGGTTCCGACACCCCCGGAGGCGCCCACCACTCCGATGAGCCGCGTCTTGTCCAATGCGGTTTGGACACTGGCCTTCTGTTTGTCCTGCCGCGCGACCGCAAAACGCAGGGCGCGCAGTAAGGTTTCCGCATTGCTGGAGCTCTTGATCAGATAATCCTGAGCTCCCTCCTCGACCGTCTGGATCGCAAATCCCTCATCCTCGGCGGCGCTCATCACTATGATCGGCAGGCCCACCGCATGGGGCCGCACCTTTAAGAAAGTGTTCAAACCCGCGCTGTCCGGGAGGCCAAGATCCATCAAAACAACGTCCACGCCGCCCTGGCTCAGCCGCCGCAAACCGCTTGCAAGCGTATCTTCCCATTGGACAGAGAACGAGATAGCGACTTGTTCTCCCAGCCAGCGCTGCACCAGATTTGCGTAATCTGGACTATCTTCTATCAAGAGAACGGTAAGCGTGTGTCGCATTGTGAATGAGTTGGATAGCGGGACGTTACTGCCACAGGCCTCTACCGCCTGTATTGCTTATCGATCCGGATCGGCCAATCTTTACCACACCGCGCCAGCAGATCTCTGCCGCCCCGGGGTGAGGCGGCGTTACGATGGTGTGGGAGAGCCATGGCGGATCCCAGCAGCATACATCAGATCACCGGCGACGACATTATCTCCGAGTTACTGCGGAATCTGGATGCTGGAGCTTTCAAAATTCGCTACACCAGCCTGGTTCCATGCGTGTTTAACGTCTACCTGCACCCGGAAGACTATGACATCATTCACCCAATCGCCGATTTTATCCGGACGGAAGCGAAGCTGGCGCTGGCCGATCATCTGGCCTGCTTGAATAAATCGCCCGCAGGGCTATCACTCACACGCTGGCTGGGGTTGGATTCCGAAAACCGGCATCAATACAAGATCCTCGAAACTGACTGGAGCGTGGAATTTCATAGAGACGAGGAAGATCGCCTGCGGCGCGGTGATCTTGAGATCTATTCCGATCTCGGGTCCGCTCAAAAGGCCGGGTTAGGGGCTGGCGCGATGACCACATTCATCACGCGCCGGCCGGCCGGGGCACCACCCAACACCGACGCTACCCGGACAACAGCAGAACGCCCGGTACACGCAGCCATTCGCTACAGCGATGCGGCTGGTCAGAAGACGTTCCCCATCACTCACGACCAAACGGTCATCGGGCGGGGTGGAAAGGCCGTATGGGTGGACCTGAAAGTGGAAGGGCCGGCTGATATTTCCCGGGAACATTGCCGGATCCGGCGTGATCCCGCCACCGGCCGGTTTTTTATCAAAGACTTGAGCCAATACGGCACTACGGTGAACGGTACGGCAATTCCCTCCAGCCTGGAGCGTGATGCCTCCGGCGCCAAGGCGGACCGGAATCTGGAGGTCGCTTTGGCCGAGCGGGCCGTCATTTCCCTGGCCGACGTCATCTCTCTCGAATTTGAGGCAAACCCACCAGGATGACCGGAACCCTTTTCTGGCTTCGCATTCCGTTTCTGATCGGCTTGGCTGGTTTTACCGTCTATCTGGTATGGCTGCTGGTCCGCAGGAGCGAATGAGGCTATGCCCGTGACCTCAAGGCTGTTGGCGGCCGGGTTCTCCGATGTCGGCCGCCAGCGGCGAGAAAATGAAGATCGCATTCACGTGGACGCGGAGGGCGGGATTTTTCTGGTCGTGGATGGCTTGGGAGGACATGCCGCGGGGGAACGAGCGGCGGAAATCGCTGTCAGCATGATCACGACGCGGCTTGCCCGGCACACGGGAACGACCGAAGAGCGGGTCCGTGAGGCCTTCGCGCTCGCCAATAATGAAATTCACGAACTCGGCACCCGGCATGCGGAATGGGAGGGCATGGCCAGCGTAGCGACACTGGCGCTCGTGGAAGAGGATCAAGTGACGGTCGGCCATGTGGGCGATTCGCGTCTGTACCTGCTGGAGCCCGGCAGCATTCGCAAGATCACGCGCGACCATTCCCCCGTAGGCGAGCAGGAGGACGCCGGCGAGTTGACCGAGGCTGCTGCCATGGCGCATTCGCGGCGCAACGAAGTGTTTCGCGATCTCGGCAGTGAATCGCATACTCCCAACGATAAGGAATTCGTCGACATTCACCGCTTCCGGTTGAAACGGGCCGATGGCCTGCTGCTCTGCTCGGATGGTCTGACGGATCAGCTAACGTCCGAGGAGATTCGCAGAACGGTCGAAAAACACGCGGGAAATCCAGAGGCGGCCGTTCGCGACCTGATCGCCGCGGCGAACGCGGCTGGAGGCAAGGACAATGTTTCGGTCATTCTGGTGGAAACCGGGGGATATCGCGCAGCCTCCGTTCCTACCATTCCCCAGCCGGAACGACGCAGTGGTTGGCCAGCCGCCATTTGGTTCCTGCTCGGTTTGGCAGCCGCGACAGCTCTGCTGTTCGCGATCCGGCCGCACCTGATAGAAACCACCGCTGGACGCTCGCTCGGTTTCGGCAACGTGAGGGCGCCGCTTACCTGGCAGGTGGGAGCCAACGGGATTCCCACTATCACAGATGCGATCGCGCAGGCGCGGGACGGGGATACAGTTCTGGTTTCTCCGGGCGTGTATCACGAAAATGTGCGCCTGAAAAGCGGAGTATCGGTGATTAGTGTACAGCGTAACGCCGCCAGGCTGAACGCCCCCGGAATCGTGGTTGAAGCCGATAATATCCAGCGTGCGCGACTTAGCGGGTTTGAGATCGTGGGACCGGCCGACGTGGGCGTGCGCATCATAAACTCCGGGATCGAAGTTACGAACCTGAAAATTTCCGGAATGAATGAGGCTGGGGTGGAAATCGACGAGGCTTCGCGTCCGCTGCTGGCGGCTTCGACCATTAACAACAACCCTGGGACGGGCATCTACATACATGGCGCTGCCCGGCCGGAGATTCGCCACAACGTCATCTCGGGAAACGGACGCAGCCCTGGAAAGCCCCGCCCGGGCATCCATATCGCCGGCACGGCAGTTCCGCAAATCATAGGGAACATTATCGCGGAGAATGGCGTAGAGCAGATTTGGGCTTCACCGCTCTTCAACGCCGAAGGTCTGTTCTCGCAGAACGCGATTGCCGGGGGAGTCAAGGATCGCGCGCGCCAGTGGAAGGTGGTCACCCGGTGACGGCGCACTCCTACGGCCGTTTCACTCTTTTCCGTAAGCTTCCGGCCGGGGGCATGGGGCGGGTCTTTGAAGCCGACGATCCGCCGAACGGACGGCGCGTCGCCTTGAAGCTGATCGACCACGGCAGCGACACCGACAGCTTACAGATTATCGAAGCGGAACGCCTGGGAGCGGAGCTGCAGCAGCGTTTGTGCGCGCTCGATCCACGGATCACGGCTGTCTATGAATTCGGCGACCTGCCCGACTATTTCTATATCGTTATGGAGTATGTCGAGGGGCAGGACCTGTCTGAGCTGAGCGCTCAGGAACGCATCGGCCCACTGTTCGCCGCCCGCATCGCGCAGGATGTACTGGAAGTGCTCCACCAGGCGCACAACTTCCGCACGAATATCGAGGGCCGCGAGTACCGCGGGATCGTGCATGGCGACATCAAGCCCAGAAACATCCGGCTTACGACTACGGGCCAAGTGAAGGTGCTCGACTTTGGGATTGCGAAAGCTCTCTCCATGACCCGCAACTTCACCCAAAACATCTTCGGCAGCGTGCAATACTCATCACCGGAGCGCCTAAATACCGGCGAGGTGACCATCAGCTCCGACTTGTGGGGAGTCGCGGTGGTGCTCTACGAAATGATCGCCCGACGGCCGTACTTTGCGGCCGAGAGCGGCCCCAAGCTCGAATACGTCATTCGGAATTACAGCCAGCGGCAGCCATTGCCGGACGACTGTCCTGTGCCGCTGCGCCAGATTCTGGAGCGGGCTCTCGATCCGGATGCCCCGGTACGTTACCAGGCGGCCGCGGATTTTGCCGCTGACCTCTATGCATTCCGCAACGATGAGATCCCGGCGGTTTACGACAACGAGGCCACGCGCCGGATTTCCCGGACGCCCGACGAAAATGTTCCCACGGCGAAAACGATGCCGGCGGTTGGAAATAATCCCGCGCGGGAGGACGTGGAAGCCACGCGCCGCACCCACAGAAATCCGCCGTTCGCCGCGCATGCGCCTGCCAAGACAGGAAGCGCAATCCCGCGGGCTCCCGGACGAAGGCTCCGGATAGGACGCCTGTTTTTACTTGGATTTCTACTGTTTAGCGCCTATGTCGTCTATCAAGTTTTTAGCGAATACAGCGTGTGGCGGGCCTCGCATCAACTTGCCCGCGATCTCGATTCGGAAAAGCTGCAACGGGTCGACGAGGCATGGCAGCAATATCAGACGCTGGCGGCACGAGCGAACTTTGGCGTCAGTGTCTGGGCCGCTCAGGATTCGCTGCGTAACCGGCTGCTAGCCCTGGCCGACCGGGCGATCAATGAATACCGTACGTCGGATGCACCCTCGGTCTCCGAGGCGGAATGGACCCGTGCTCGCGCCAACGCCGCGCACGCTCTGGAATTGGCGCCGCAGGACAAAACAGTCCGGGGAAAACTTCGCTTGATTGAGGGCCATCTGGCACGAATCCGAGGCGGGGCACGCCATGACGCGCGCCTGCTGCAGGAGGCGCGTGAGAACTTCGATAGTGCCGCGGCGCTGTTGTCCAAATCGCCTGATCCATGGCTCGGCCTGGCCCGCCTGTACGTCTACTCGTTTCACGACGTTGAACGGGCCGAGTCCGCTCTCAAAGAGGCCGAGCGGCGTGGCCATGACATCGGCAAGCGGGAAACGGCGCAACTGGCAGATGGCTATCGCGACCGCGCCGAGCGTACGTTGAGGGAAGGAGACCGCGCGGACACCGAGGCGGAGGCCAGCCGCTACTACGATAGAGCGCGAAGCGATTTCGAGCGTGCGCGCAAAATGTATGAGTCGATTGTGCCGTGGGGCGCGGCTGCCGCAAATCTGCGCAAGACCTCCGATGCGTTGGATCATATGCAGCAGGCCAGGTCACGGGGGCGGGAGGACTGAGTGGCAGTCACCCGCAGTACGGCCGGTGAGCGAGGCCGGCGAACCGCTCCAGCGGAACTTCGCGTACTCTCCGGACGCAGCCGGGAGCTGACGCTTCTCCTGCTCGCTTCTGTTCTCGTACTGTCCGCCCTCATTCTCACCACGCAAGCCCGCCTGTCACGTATGGGCGATCAGCCGCAAACGGCATTGAACCTCTCAGTAGTGGACCGGCGCGAGCAATTGCTTCCGTATTTGGGCGCCATCGCCTCCCCGCTGGAGCGCCAGTACGTTGCCAGCAAAATATTTGAGAATGTGCGCGACCGTTCCGGATCCGTCCTGAACGTGGGGTCCATAGGCCGGATCCGGGTGCCTGTTCGCGAGGTGATGCATACGCGCGGGCTGAACGAACTGCAGGGGCGGGCGCGCGCTATTTTGCAGGCGGATGCCGCCGCCGAGTCCCTCTCACTGCTAACCGCGGGCCAGGTGGCGCATCTGAAGCCTCTGTTCGTGGTAC
>DATLBY010000003.1:0-14598 GCA_035526665.1 Bryobacteraceae bacterium | reverse complement strand
ACGCGATGATTCTTCTCCGCCGCTTCCACCATCTTCCGCCCCTCGACGACGGTGAGCGACAGCGGCTTCTCCACGTAAACGTCCTTGCCTGCGTGGCAGGCGTCGATAAACATCAAAGCGTGCCAGTGATCCGGCGATGCGATGGCGACCGCATCCACGTTCTTATCCCCGAGGAGCGCGTGGTAATCCTTATATTTTGCCGGATGAGCCCGCGATTTGCGGACCGCAAAATCCATGTAGTCGTCGCGCAGATCGCAGACCGCGACGGTCTCATTGTCACCAAATTCGAGAAACGCGTCATGCACCTGGTCGCCGCGATTTCCGACCCCGATATAACCCATTCGGACGCGATCGTTTGCGCCCAGGATGCGTGAGTAACTGGCCGCGGTGATGGCTGCGGCAGTCTTGCTGAAATTACGGCGAGTAAAGTTCGTCATACGGTTGTCTTCCCTTACGGCAAGCCGAAGCACACTATATTGGGCCCTGCCACTGTGGCCACGAATTGCTTGCCGCCCACCGCGAAGGTCATCGGCGAGGCTTTCATGTAAACGTTTGTGGGGAAGTGCCAGAGCGTCTTTCCATTGCGTTCATCCGCGGCCGCGAATGCGCCGTTGGGGTCGCCGTAGAAGACCAGACCGCCCGCCGTCGCCATTACACCAGGCCAGGTTTTGGGATACACGGATCCAATGAACGGAATCTCCCAAGTGACTTTCCCCGTGTCGATATTGATTGCCCGCAGAAGTTTTTCCGTCGTAGGCACCCTCTCCTGGGCGTTCTTCCAGTTGCCGGTACGGCGGGCCCTGCATTGCTCCATGGTGAGCACGTAGAAGAGCCGCGTCACGGGACTGTACGCAGCCGAATCCCAATTAGCGGCGTCCGAGGGGCAGTCCAGCGGGGATTCCACGGCGGGAGGCGGCAGCGGGCGGCCATCCGGCCCAATGCCCTGTGTCCACGTCTGCCGCGTTCCAAAGGGCTGTGCGAGCAACACTTTCCCGTTGGTGCGGTCGAGTACGTAAAAGAAGCCGTTCCGGTCGGCGTGCAGCAGCAGCTTCCGATCTTTGCCTGCGTATTTCGTGTCCACCAGCAAGGGCGGCTCGGTCGCATCCCAGTCGTGCACATCGTGCGGCGTGAATTGATAGTGCCACTTCAACTTGCCCGTCTGCGGGTCCAAGGCCAGAATGCAGTTAGTGAAGAGATTATCGCCACCGCGATCCTTGTCGTCGGAATCGGGAAACGGGTTCCCGGTGGGCCAGTAGAGTGTGTCGCTCGCAGGATCGAATGCGCCCGTCAGCCAGGTCGCGCCACCGCCGAAGATGGGCTGTGATCCTTCCCACGTCTCGGCTCCAGGATCGCCCTTGAACGGAATGGTCCAGTGCCGCCACAAACGCTCTCCCGTGGATGCCTTATAGCAGGAGAGAAAGCCGCGAATGCCACGGTCGCCGCCCGAAACACCAGCTACGATGGTGTCCTTTACGGCCAGGGGCGCCACCGTGGAGCCGTAGTGCATCGGCTCGTCCGGCATGTAAACATCCCACACCAGGCTGCCGGTAACGCGATTGAGGGCGATCAGGTGGGCGTTGTCGGTGGTCATGAAGACCTTGTCACCCAAAATGGCAACTCCGCGGTTGGTGCCCAGGGAGGCGTCGCCAATCAGTCCGGCCGTGCGCGGGCGCGAATATTTCCAGAGCTGCCGGCCCGTCAAAGCGTCCAGCGCGATGGCTTGATTGGGCCCGGTAATGTACATCACGCCGTCCGCCACGACGGGTGTGACTTCGAGGCCGAAGTGGTCCACTGGAAAAATCCATTTCACTCCGAGATCCTTCACATTCGCGGTGTTGATCTGTTTAAGAGTGCTATACCGGTTGCCGCTCAGAGTGCCGTTATAGGTAAGCCAGTCGCCCGGCTTGGGATTGCTGATGCGCGCGAAGTCGATGCCGGGGGCGTCCGGGAAGGGAAGCGCCGGGGCACTCTCCTCCACGCGATGGATGTTGCTGAGATAGGCGACTAAATCCCGCAGTTCTTCCGGTTTGGCGTTCACCGGCTTCATCAGCGACTGCTTTTCGATGCGGACAGCGGCGATCTGATGCTCCTGCAGCATTTGGAAGCGGCCGTCGAGTCCTTGCAGCTGCAGGTCGAAGTTGGTTCTACCGCGGGCGAAGCCCCGCACGGTCGTGCCATTGCGCAGTTGGACGGAGACCATTTCGTATCCCGGAGTCACACGCGAGCTGGGATCGCGCAACACTTGGCGAATTTCGCCCAGCGTCATTTCGCGGCCCACGTTGGACAGGTCCGGACCGACGGCTTTCCCCCGGCCGCGGACCATGTGACAGGTGTCGCAGCGCCCGGCGCCAAAAAAGAATTGACGGCCGGCCAGTGCATCTCCGGGCGCGCCGCTTTCCGCCGCCGTGGCGTTCAGCGAGCGGACAAACGCGGCAAGAGCGTCGAGCTCCGGCCCGGGGAGGTGGAACGCGGGCATACCCGCGGAAGGCATTCCCTGGCTGATGGTGTTGCGCAGCTGTTGTAGGGACCGGCTACGCAGCCGGCGCGTGCCGGAGAGCGTTGGACCCATATCGGTACCCTCGGCGTCCCCGCCATGACAGGCCGAGCAGTGCGCGGCGAAAGATTTCTGTCCGGCCTCGACCAATTTCGCGGGAGGAGGGGCTGCGGGTTGTCCCGCCGCCAGCGAGAGCACACCAAAAAAAACTGCCAGTATTCGATTCTTCATGTCAGAACTTCAATGTAAGAGACATCTGCCAGAGGCGTGGAACGTCCTGATTGCTGCTGGTTCCGAATGCCGCACTCGTTACGGTCGTATTCGGTACAAACAGATTCGGGTGATTCAAAGCATTGATGCACTCGGCGCGAAACTGCATCTGGACGCTTTCCGTGATCGGGAACTTTTTGATCAGCGAGAAGTCCCATCGCGCCTGGCCATCGCCGCGGACGCCGCTGAAGCGCAGGGGAGATACGCGGATATTATTCGCGAGGGCGTCGCCGGAGTTGCGGTTGAACCCGGCGTTGACGTTAAACCAGTGATCCACGCTGCGCTTGTCCTTGGGCAGGACCACATCCTCTGGATTGCCCGTGAACAGCGTCCAGACATCGCCGAAGCCCAACGGAGCGCCGCTCTGCCGCTGCACCACGCCGTTCAATTGCCACCCGCCCACAAAGAAGTCTACTGGCCGGGGGAGCTGGCCGCCAAAACGCCTGCTCCTTCCAAACGGCAGATCCCAAATGCCGCTTACGACCACGCGATGGGTGCGGTCGAGATCGGAGATGGAACGGTACGGCGCCGTATCGGTAGGGTTCAGGAATTCCGTGGCCTGCATGGCTTTGGCCCAGGTATAGGACAACTGCAGGGTGTAATCGTGGGAGAATCGCTTCTCGACTCGTGCTTGCAGGGCGTGATACCAGGTGTAGCCGATCGGCTGCTCTACCGTCACTCCAGTGAATTGAGGCCACGGACGCAACAGATTCGCGCGAGTGATGTTGGTTGTATAGATGGGGTTAGTTCCTAGAAAAGGATTAGGAAACGACTGGTTCAGGAAATTAATGGTCTGTGTATCGCGCGTCCGGCTGGTGCTGAGATATTGCGCCGGAGTATTATCCAGCTGGTGATTGATGCCGATGCGTGTGCCGCGATTGCCCACATAGGTTGCCTCCACCAGGAATTGACCCGGCAGCTCCTGCTGCAAACCTAATGACCAGCGCTGCATATAGGCTCGCTTGCGCTCAGCCGGGTAGAAAGTGACGGCTTGGCCGAGATTCGTGGAAAGCCCGCCGGCGGCGCCTCGGGGAGCCAGCAATCCGGATGGCAGCGGATTGGCGGTGGTGGCGACAAAGCTCAAGCCGCTATCCAGCGAAGGCTGAATCGGCGTAGCCTGGCTGAAACCGGTTTGCAATCCGCCCGTCTTATTCACTCCGACCGTGTCGAAGAAAACTCCATAACCGCCGCGGACTGTTGTGCGCTGGAAGAGTTGATAGGTGAGCCCGAAGCGCGGCATAAAATCCAACTTGTCTGATTTCCAATAGGTCCGGGGATTGCCGTCCGCGCCGGCAAAGTTTAACCCTCCCATCACCTTGAATTGACTGACGGCAAGCTCCGGAATCTGATTTCGTGCGTAGTTTGCCTGGGCCTGGGCTGCAATCGGACTCGCCTGATCGAAGGCAAAATGGGCGACCGAGCGATTGTATCGCTCGGTCACCGGAGTCTCGTATTCGTAACGCAAGCCGAGGTTGACCGTCAGCCTGGAGGTTAGTTTCAGATCATCCTGAATGAAAACTCCGAACCACTTGTCCTGCTGCGCATAACTCGCGGTGCGGTCCAGCTCTCCGCCGGGAATGCCCAGGAGAAACGAAGCCAGCTCACCGCCGACGGTAGGCGCGGCGGAACTATCCAGCGGACCACGGGTGTACGTATTCGAGAACACGAGTTGCGGAGCCGTGTCGAGCGGAAAGCGGTGCAGGTTCTGACGGTAGACGCGGAAATCGGAACCAAAACGCAGGTTATGGTTTCCAATCAGGCGAGTAACGTGCCCGCGAACGCGTGGGTTAAGGATGACGTTCCGCCATCGCCGCTTTCCCAGTTGCCCAGTTGGGTAAGATTGCCGACCTGCACATTCGGAAAGGTAGCGAGCTCTTTGTCCACTAATCCGGCCAACTGGGGAGAGAAGCCCAGCGAACTGAGATCGAAGCCGCGGCTGCCACGCCGTTCGATGAAGTCGCCAAATTCGAGGCCATAACGAAAATTGAACAGGAAGGCGGGGTTGATGACGTAAACATCGTCAAAGGCCATGCCCTTGTTATGGCGGTTCAGGATGATGCCTACAGCGGGGGTATTGGGGAACGTATGGTTCTTGTTCTCTTCCCAAAAATCCTTATGCATGCGAATAAACATACGGTGGTTGGAATTGAAGGCGTGATCGAAGCGTGCCAGATGATCCCATGTCTCTTCCTTGGCCGAAGGCGTATAGAAGTAGTTGCTGCTGAAGTCGCGATTCCCCGGCTGGTTCGGCAGGGGCCAGTAGGCCAGGATCTTCTGGGCCACCGGATCCAGCCTGCTGGGCGGGATGATGTTGCCGGCGAAAGGCTGGCGCTGGAAGCGTCCGCCGGGCACGGCCACTGTTGTTGCGGGATCGTAAATCTGATACTGCGGCCCCAGTGCCAACAGCCCGGATAGATCTCCCCGCCGCATGGCTTCCGTAGGCACCGTGCTCAAGAACGACTGGGGCGAACCAAACTTGTTCCCGCCGTAGCCATAGAACCAAAACGTGCGGTTCCGGCCGTTGTAGAGCTTCGGAAACACGACGGGGCCGCCGGCAACAAGGCCCCAACGGTTATCCGTGTAGTGTGGAATGCCCTGGCCGGAGCGATTCTGAAAAATGTTGGGAGCGTCGAACATCGAATTGCGTAAAGCCCACTCCGCCTGACCCCGAATCTGATTTGTTCCGCTCTTCGTGCTTACATTGATCACCGATCCAACGGTATGCCCGGCGCTCGCGTCGTAGGGTGCGGTCTGCACCTTGAACTCAGCGACAGCGGCGGAGGGAGGAATAAAGCCGACGCGGGTTGAGCCGCCCTCGGCCTGAGTGTTGGAAACGCCGTCGAGCGTGAACTCATTGTTGTATTGGCCTGCTCCATCGGTGGAAATCTGCGAGTTCTTATTGATGGAAAAGGAGCCCGACTTGGCGAGCCGCATGTCGGTGGTATTGATGACTCCCGGCGCGAGTTGCACCAGGACCATCACGCTGCCGCCAAAGGTGGGAAGTTCGGTAATACGCCGCTCGTCCACCACCTGCCCCAGGGATGCCGTCGCGGTATCCAGAAGCGGCGTGTCGGCGCGCACTTCGATGGATTCGCTGGTGGCGCCCACCTGCAGTTCAATATTGACGTCTACACGGTCGTTGATGCGGAGCTCAATGCCCTCGCGGATCGATTTTTTGAAACCCGCGGCCTGGGCCTGCAGCGTGTAATTGCCTGCGAGCAGGTAGGGCAACACGTAATTCCCGGATTCATTGCTCTTGGCGGTGACCTCTACTCCGGTCGCGATATTAATAGCCCGGACCTCGGCGCCGGCAATCGCGCCGCCGCTGTTATCCAGCACGCGGCCCTGAATGGCGCCGCGAGTCTCCTGCGCGTGCGCCGGCAGCATCGCTGCCGCGAGCCACCATACCATCAATGCCGATCGAAGAAAAAATAACCGTTGAAACAACATGGACCCTCCCGGTAGCATCCAACCCCGAATGTAGTGATGCTATCAAATGCTTGCACAGCGTTAAAATTAAGCTGTGAGGGCTACCGGATGAACTGGTCTACGTAGGCTTCGCCCAGGCCGCATGCCGTGTAGTGCTTCCGGCACATGTCGATCTTGGTGAAGACGTCCTCATAGCCAATGTTCCTGTCCGCTTCGTCCACATAGTACATGCAGCCTGAGATGTTGAAAAAAGTGATCATCTCGTCCACGCCGGCGTCGACGGTCAAGGTATGCGTCTCGCCGGGCGGCTCAAATACGTAATCTCCGGCGCGTGCTACCCAGTCGTGTTCGAGGTATCGCCAGGAGCCCTTAATTACGAATCCGTGTACGGGAGCGGGATGCCGGTGACGGCTGAGGACGCCCGAGCGGCGGACCCGGAGGAGATTGCACCAGCCGCCGGCCAGCGTGTTCAGCATGAGCGGTCGAAAGGAGACATCGGGCGCCTGCGGAACCCACACCCGCTCGTCGTTGGGAACCGCTGGAACTACAATTTGCGCGGGCGAGAAAGGATGCGTGGTGCCGCTGGATTTTCCAATCATAAGTGTCTATACGGCCGAGTAGCCGCCATCCACGGGAATGATAGCGCCCGTGATAAAAGAGGCCGCCGAAGAACATAAGAATATCACCGGCGCTGCGATATCCTCGGGACGGCCCCAGCGCCGCATGGGCGTGCGATTCAAAATCTGTTCCGACCGGTCGGGATCGTCCTGCAGAGCCTGCGTGAAAGCGGTTGCGATCCACCCGGGCGCGACGGCATTCACGCGAATCCCCTCCGCCGCCCAGGCTATTGCGAGCGATTTGGTGAGCTGCGCCACTCCGCCTTTGCTCGCGCTGTAGGCCGGTACGCGCGGTCCGCCGAAGGTGCTTAACAGCGAAGCCGTATTCACAATGCATCCCCGGCTTCTTGCCAGCAACGGCTTCGCGGCCACGCAGAGTCTCATGGTCCCGCGGAGATTCACATCCAGGACCTGTTGAAAAGTGGACATGCTGTACTCCTCATCGCGCACTATGATGCCGGCGCAATTAATGAGTATGTCGAGGTTCTCCAGTGATCCAATTAGTTGGTCCACCTGGGGCTGTGAGGTTACGTCCAGCGCCGCGAGATCCGGCGCGATCACCTGAACACCTACTTGGGTAAATCCAGCGGCGATCGCGCTTCCGATGCCGGTGGACCCGCCCGTAATCAGGGCGTGCTTGCCTTGGAACTCCGATTTGTAGTCGAACATACCCGAGAGGATTACGATATCAGTACCATGAAGCTCTTCCGGCGCGAGCCGCGATTCTCTTGGAGCGCCTACCAGATCGGCATGATGGTTGCGCTGTTATCCATCACGGTTTTTTTCGCCGCTCTCATCATCGCCTATTCCGTGAGTGTGCGGGCCCAATCGCAGTGGCAGCGTATCGACGTGCCAAAGCTCCTGTGGGTGAGCACCGGCATTCTTTTATTCAGCAGCGCGACGTTCGAAGCGTCACGCTTTGCATTGCGGCGGGCGCGTTTCGATAGTTTCCAGAGCGGCGTACGGCTTACCATGCTGTTAGGGATCGCCTTTCTGGTGTCGCAGCTTTTATCCTGGGATGTGCTGCGGCGCGCCGGCGTTTATGTGCAGCAGAATCCGCACGGCTCCATGTTTTATGCATTTACCGGCGCCCATGGCGTGCACCTGTTCGGGGGTATTTGCGGAGTCGGCTACGTGCTGCATCACGGGCGTAACCTGGAGGCATGGACCGAGCATCAGCTTCGCCGGTTCCGTGCCATTGTAGGTGTGGTTTCCGTTTATTGGCATTTCATGGGCGCACTTTGGGCCGTCTTATTTGTGTTGTTATACGTCTGGAGTTATTGAGGAGCGGCGATGAATAAATTGAGACTCGGGCGCACCTTGGGGCTGCTGATCTTGATCGTATCCAGCTTTGGCCAGGCGCAGGAAGCCGCGGAAAACATCCCTCTATTCCGGTCGGAGGTCTCGCTGGTAAAAGTGGATGTAAGTGTGGCAGGCGCCGACGGCCGCACCATCGGTGGACTGGAACGCGGCGATTTTCGGGTGCTGGACGAGGGGCAGCCGCAGTCCATTGCGGCGTTCGATCGCGAGACGGACCCCTTGGCTATGATATTGCTGGTGGATGTAAGCGGCAGCATGAGACCGTCGCTCACCGAGCTTGTCCGGTCCACCCAGGAAGCGCTGTCGCGGTTGCATCCCGGCGATCGCGTAGGCCTGATGCTGTTCGCCTCCAGGGTGCAGCTGGTGGAGCCTTTCACCAGTGACTTCCATGCGATTCGGACAAGATTGCTGACCTCGATTTATAAACAGACGCTTGGACAGGATACGTTTACCAACGAAGCTCTGCTGGCCGCGGCCCGGGAAATGCGGGCTTTACCCCCGGCAACGCGCAGGGCCATTGTGATGGTGACCGACAACGGCGGCGAGAGGAAGGCACTGCAGGACGCTGAAGTCATTCGGGCGCTGCAGGATGCCAACGCCGTGCTAAGCGCGATTATTGTGGGAAAGGCGCAGGGGCCGTCTGGGCCGTCACGCTATGCCGATCCGACCTCCGGGGCTCCCGACGTACGAAAGTATGTGCGCGGTACGGGAGGCGATTTTGCTGACGTGGGTGACGTCGGTGACTTGTTTAAAAAACTGATCGGCACCATCCGGACCCGTTACACCTTCCAATATGCCGCGCCTGCGGCGGAAACCGGCACCTTCCGGCGGATTCGCGTGGAGCTCTCCCCCGAAGCTGGGAGGCGCAATCCCGGCGCCGTAATTCAGGCACGGGAAGGCTATTACGCCGGCGTCACACCGGCTCCGGCCACCGCCAAATAAAACGGCATCTCCCACCCGGCAGGGGTGCTTCGCCTTTCCTTCGCCCTCCTCAAATGGGCACAACAACTTACGTATTTTCCCTAAGTAGAAAGCCCTTGCTTTAGAAAATAAGCTATGCGACACTCTGTCAGTGGCCCGAAGTGGCCGCAAATGGATAAAAAGTGGAAGACCTTGCCCAGCCCAGCGCCGTAGATCCGCCCTGGGGTATCTATCCGGGCAAAGTGGACGAAAAGGGAAGGCTAAAACTCCCTGTCGACTTCCAGCAGTATTTGAGTAACGCAGGCAACACAAAAGTGTTTATCACGAGCTTCGATGCGCGCATAGCGAGAATTTATCCTATCAGCGTTTGGAAGGAAACGGCGCTGCTATTGAAAGATTCGCATGAAGATGCGGAGAGTGCTGAGGATTTGTGGTTTACAGCGAACGATCTGGGAGGAAGCGCAGAGCTCGATTCGCAGGGACGGCTGATGATGCCGGCGGAGCTGAGGCGCGAGTTGAACCTGGAGAATCAACCGGTGCACCTGGAGCACTACAAGGGGCACATCAAGGTTTACAGCAACACGGTTTATGAAGAGCGGAAGAAGCGTGCGGCGGAAAATCGGGCCGAGAAATTGAAAGCATTTGAACGCAGAGGACTGCTTTAGCCGCTATGTATGCACTATCCCGTACTGCTGGCAGAGACTCTGGAATATCTGGCGATACGGCCGGAGGGAATTTATCTGGACGCGACCGCCGGGCTGGGTGGGCACACACGAGCGATCGCCGGGCGCCTGACGGCCGGGCGGTTGATTTCGGCCGATCGGGATGCGGAGTCACTGCAGTTGGCCCGGGGGAATGCGGCGGAGTTTCAGGACCGGATCGACTTTGTGCATTCCTCGTTTTCCGGCCTGCCGCTGGCGCTCGCTCAGCGAGGGTTCGGGAAATTAGATGGGTTGCTGGCGGATCTTGGAGTGAGCCGTTTCCAGCTGACGGAGCCCGAGAGGGGCTTCTCGCTGATGGCCGATGGTCCGGTGGATATGCGTATGGACCGCAGTCAGGAAACGACGGCGGGCGATCTAGTCAACTTTACCGCCGAAAAGGCACTAGCCGATTTGATCTTTCAACTCGGCGAAGAAAGGAGGGCGCGGAGAATAGCCAGAGCAATCGTTCGTGCGCGGCCAATCCGGAGCACGGCTCATCTAGCGCGTGTCATCGAGGAGGCTGCGCCGCGAACGGGGCGGCTGCACCCGGCGACCCAGACCTTTATGGCTTTACGGCTGGCAGTGAACGACGAGCAGGCCGAGCTGGACAGTCTGCTGGCGGCGGCTCCCGGGCTGGTGAAGAGCGGCGGCAGGATCGTGTTCATCACCTTCATGTCTTTGGAAGACCGCAAGGTAAAGCAAAGTTTTCAGCAACTGGCGCGTGACGGGAGAGTGCGGATTTTGACGAAACATGTAGTGCCGCCAAGTGAGGCGGAGGTGAGGGAGAACCCGGCGTCGCGGAGCGCGAAGCTACGGGCAGTGGAAGTGATCTGAGGGGCGGGAGTAAACATGGCAACACGAGCAAACTTTTTCAACCCATTTACGGAGGCCGGGAGCATGGCCGACGCGGCTCCCTATGCAGAACAGCGCTATATGCCGGACGGCTATAAGCTGCGGGCGCTTCCAAACGAAGACGTCTATTTCTTCGTCAAGAAAATCGACAACTCGCGCGTAGTGCGCGAAGTGGACGCGGGCTCGCGCTCGAAGAGCTGGAAATTCCTGATGGGCGCCGCCGCCTCCGCGGTTCTGCTGGTAGGCATGCTGCTGCCCAGCGCCTACGGATTGATGGCTGGTTACCAGTTGCACCATCTGCAGGCGGAGAACCAGAAGCTGGTGAATGAGCGCGCCACGCTGGACCTGGAAGAAGCGCGGCTGGTCAGCCCGGAGCGGCTGCAGATTTTGGCGAAGGAAAAGTTTGTCGATCCCACGCCGGAGCAGACAATCTATCTCACCCCGAAGAACGATAGTTCGCTGGCTATGAACCGGCCTTAGCGATAGGGTCATAACAGGAGTTTCCTTGGACGCGCGCGCGGAATTATTAGCCAACGACCGGTTGAGAATTCTCGCGCGCCTCTCTTTGTTGTGGGGCATCCTGATTCTGGTGCGTCTGCTGTGGCTGCAAATTTATCGCCACGACGACCTTCGTAGACTGGCGCAACAGCAACAGGACCGGCAGGTCGAAATCCAGGCTCCCCGGGGCGCGGTTTTCGATCGTAACCACCAGCACTTGGCGTTGAGTCTGCCGGTGGATTCCGTTTGTATCAATCCGTTGCGCATCGCAGATGTGCCGCTGGCGGCAGAGCTGCTGGCGAAAATACTCGATCTAGATGCGAACGAGCTGTTGGGGCGAATCGCCGCCGCTGTTCAGGACCACCGCGGATTCCTCTGGGTAAAGCGCAAAATCACGCCGGAAGAATCCGAGCGGCTCCGCAGCTACAACCTGGAATGGGTGGAGTTCCGGACGGAGAGCCGGCGCTTCTATCCCAACGGGCAACTGGCGGCCCATGTTCTGGGCGGTGTGAATCACGAGGAAAAAGGGAATGCCGGAATCGAGCTGAGTCTCGACAAGGAGCTGCAAGGCCGGTCGGGCGTGATGCGCACGACCTCCGATGTGAAGCAGCGGGTGATCGATCTGCAGGTCTTCTCCGACCCGCAGCCCGGCAAAAATCTGACACTTTCCATTGACGAGCGAATTCAATATATCGCTGAGAGAGAGCTAAAAAAAGCCGTCATCGAAAACTCCTGTAAAACCGGCAGTGTAGTCGCAATGAATCCGAAGACCGGAGAGATCTATGCGATGGCGGCGTATCCCACCTACGACCCGAACAAGCCGCCCCTGCCCGGCGAAGATGTCTCGAAGCGGGTGAATCTAACTGTCTCCAGTCCGTTTGAACCCGGTTCGGTGTTCAAGGTAGTCACTCTTTCGGCGGGGCTTGAAACAACCAGGATCCGGCCCGACACCATGATCAATTGCGGCAGCGGGAGGATGACGCTGTTCAAGCGGGTCATCCATGACGCGCATCCGTATTCGATCCTTTCCATGGCCGACGTGCTGGCAAAATCAAGCAACATCGGCGCCATTCAAGTCGGTTTGAAGGTAGGGGAAGAGAATCTCTATGAGTATGTCCGGCGCTTCGGTTTCGGCCGGCTGACGGGAATTCCCTTGCCGGGTGAGTCCGCCGGGATGTTGAGAAAGCTGGACAAGTGGATCCCAAGTTCCATCGGATCCATCGCCATGGGACATGAACTAAGCACCACCACGCTCCAGTTAGCGCAGGCATGCTCGGTGGTCGCTAACGGTGGAATGCTGGTGAAGCCGCGGCTGACGCTACAGCGCCAACGGCCGGGGAGCGATCCGGACGCAGTCGAGAATATTCCTGCGCCGGTGCGCGTTCTGAAGCCGGAAACCGCGATTACGATGCGGCACATGATGGAGGGCGTCGTACTTAAGGGTACGGGCAAAAAGGCGCAGCTCGAAGGCTACACATCCGGCGGGAAAACCGGCTCGGCGCAGATTTACGATTACCATGCCCGTGCCTACACGCATAAGTACAATGCATCCTTCATGGGGTTCGCGCCCATCAATAACCCGGCCATCGTTATTGTTGTTACGCTGAACGGCGCATCCAAATTCGGCGGCGCGGTGGCGGCTCCGGTCTTCCACGACGTGGCTATGGCGGCATTGCGATTCTTGGATGTGCAAAAAGATCTGCCGGAAGGAGAAAAACCCATCGATGACGGCAAGACTCCCTTGGATGATCTCGCAATTGCAGAGCTTAGCGGGCCGAATCCACCGGCTGCGGATACGGAAAGCGCACCTCTCGCGCTTGCCGGCCTGACTTCCACGCAGGGCGACCTGAGTGGTCAGGCAGCGGGTGTGCCCGCTCCTGATCCGTCGGCGCCTCCGGTGCCTACCGGCCCGAAGGTCCCGAATTTTCAGGGAAAGACGCTCCGCAGTGTGCTTGAGGAATCGTCCGCGCTGGGCGTGCGGGTGGAGTTCGTGGGTACGGGAATCGCTCGCGCGCAGGAGCCTCCACCAGGCGCTCTGCTGACCGCCGGGCAGCCAGTGAAGGTCCAATTTGCGAGGTGAAAAGCAATAGTCTATGACGCTTAAGGAAGTCCTTGATGGAGTTCCTCAACTTTCGGAAATCCCGGTTGAAGTTGCATCGGCGTCGGTAGAAGGGCTTGCTTACGACTCGCGAAAAGTTGCACCGGGCTTCCTGTTTTTTGCATTTCCAGGCGCGCAGGTAGACGGCCGAAAATTCGCGGCCGCCGCACTAGCGGGCGGAGCGGTAGCGATCGCCAGTGAACTACCCAGTCCAGAAAATTTTCACGGTATCTGGATTCAAGTGCGTCATGGACGCCAGGCGCTGGCTCTGGCCGCCGCCAACTTCCACGGCCATCCCGACCGGCAACTCGGGGTGACGGGTATCACAGGCACAAACGGCAAGACCACCACGTCTTTCCTGATCGATTCGGTTTTGCGTGCGGATGGCTGCACCACCGCGATGGTCGGCACGATTGAGTACCGGCTGGCGAACAAAATACTGCCTGCCTCCAATACCACGCCGGAATCACTGGACTTATTCGTGCTGTTCTCCGACCTGAGAGAGGCCGGAGGCACGCACGTCACAATGGAGATGTCTTCCCATGCACTCGCGCTGGGGCGGGTCTACGGAATACAGACGCACACGGCGGTCTTCACTAACCTGACACGGGATCACCTGGACTTTCACAAGACGATGGAAGAGTATTTTGCGGCCAAGCAGTTGCTGTTTACCGGCCAGGGGACGGCCGCGCCGCGCTTTTCCGTCATCAACCACGACGATGCTTACGGACGAGCTTTAGAGATTGATCTACATTCGGAGGTGTTCCGCTATGGCTTGGAGGAAGGCGCAACTACACGAGCTCACAACATATCATCCAGTTTCGACGGGCTCCGCTTTGAGATTCACCATGCCGGGCGCCACTATCCCGTGGAATCGCCGCTGGTCGGGCAAATCAATGTCTATAACATTTTGGCGGCGTGGTGCACAGGCCTCACCTACGGCATCGCGCCGGAGTTAATTGCGAAGGGCATCGCCTCTTGCAGCGCGGTTCCGGGCAGATTTGAGCGAGTGCGCGAGGGCCAGCCGTTTCTTGTCATCGTGGATTATGCGCATACTGATGACGCCCTGCGAAATTGCATTGCCGTGGCGCGCGGAATGTCGCAGGGACGTGTGATTACTCTCTTTGGCTGTGGCGGAGATCGCGATCGCAGTAAACGGCCCCTGATGGGTCAGGCCGCCGCCGAAGGCAGCGATTTTGTGGTGCTTACGTCGGATAATCCGCGCTCGGAGGATCCTTTGGCCATCCTGAACGACGCTCTGGTGGGCATCCGCCGGCTGGACACCCCCCATATCATCGAGCCCGACCGGGAGACCGCGATCCGCCGCGCCATTGAGCAGGCCGCGCCGGGGGATATTGTGATTCTAGCGGGCAAAGGTCACGAAACCTACCAAGTGTT
>DATLBY010000002.1:0-3703 GCA_035526665.1 Bryobacteraceae bacterium | reverse complement strand
AGTTCAGACACGAATTCACGGCTTCCCCCTTAGGCTTCTGTGATCGGCGGTTTAGCCGCTACACATCATAAGTAGAAGGCCTTAAAGAAAAATGCTCGATGGGGTGCGGGTAGGGATCGGCTAGGGTGTTAGCCTGAGGCTGGATGAATGCCCGGCTAGGGTTGCGGTGGCTGTCACTTTAACCATGCCTGCTTGCAGAATTCGATAATTTTCTTGGCCGTGTAAGGAGATGCAGAAACGCCCTGCTGAATTAACTTGAGGACGTCAGCGGAGCAGGCGTCGTGTCTCTGAATGGTGGCCGCATTCACCAGAGCGGTTAGCCTGCGTGCGTGCGTCCAGGATCATCGCCCCGATGTAATGAACCATGGAGGGGTGACAAATGTAGTCGTGATTCCGATGAACCAAAACTACCGTCTGATCCTTATCGCCTTTAAGGGTGGTCAAACTCACGATGGCCGCTGGTTCGGTTATGACGAACCACAGGTGGGGTATCGGATCGCTGCTGCCCGGAGTCTGCATGATGACCGTGCTGCCGCAGTGCATGGAGTTCTAGGTTTGTACGAACAGCTTAGATAGGTTTTAACAGGAACTCGGCGAAGGCGTCTGATTCTAATTCCTGTTCGATCGCAGCGATGTCGCCCTGGCTTTTTCCGACCGCCTTCAAGATGTCGCGCAGCGCAATTGGAATCATATTTCCATGCGGGTCTTGCCACTCCGGGAGGTCGTGGACTTCGTCCACCAGCTTCCAACAATTCTTATGCCCGTGTTGGCCGAAGATCTCAGCACCAAGCTCTTCCTCTGCCCGGGAAAGTTCTTCAGTTCCGGGATGGGCTATGAGTTGGACATCGTGGTCTGTTGCGGGCGCAATATGCGCGGACCAGAAGCCGGGTTCACACTGCTCTTCCATAAGGAGGTTATAGACGCGACTAAGTACTGGCCCCTTGTCCATCGATACGTGGCGGTCAGTGCTGATAGGTCGGCCCCATCTTGCAAGTGCTTCACGATCCACAAGGTACATGAGCTTCAAGAGCTTGAGGTACTTCATGCGCCCAGTGCCGCGCAATTGCAGAAGGAGCGCGGCCAGTTGCGTTGCCTTGACCTCATTGAAACGCATTTGCATCTACTTCTATTGTACCGGCGACGTCAACCGCCGGCTCCTTAACCACGGACACCCTAACAGCGGCTAACTGTTCTACTTCTGGACCTTTTCGTCTTTCGCGACCTTACCGTCGCGCACGAAGATGATCCGGTGGGCGTGCATGGCGATATCGTGCTCGTGCGTAACCAGCACAATCGTATTACCCTGCTGGTGCAGGCGCTCGAAAAGAGCCATGATTTCGTTGCCGGTCGCGGTATCCAAATTACCCGTCGGCTCATCCGCCAGCAGAATGGAGGGATCGTTCACCAGGGCCCGCGCGATCGCCACTCGCTGCCGCTGCCCGCCCGAGAGCTCGTTCGGCTTGTGGTGCATGCGCTGCTCCAGATCCACTTGCGACAGAGCTTTGCGTGCGCGCAGGATGCGATCCTCCGCCGAGATTCCGGCATAGATTAGCGGCAGTTCCACGTTGTGTAGCGAGGTGGCCCGGGGAAGCAGATTGAACGTTTGGAAAACGAACCCGATCTCCTTGTTCCGGATGCGCGCCAGTTCGTCATCCGTCATGGAGCTCACCAGGCGCCCGTTGATGAAATAATCGCCCTTGCTCGGCGTATCCAGGCAGCCGATCAGGTTCATCAGGGTCGATTTCCCGGATCCCGACGGACCCATAATCGCGACGTACTCACCCCGCCGGATCTCGATGTCGACTCCCGATACGGCATTGATCTCCTGGTCGCCCATGATGTAGGTCTTCCAGAGATCGTAGGTGCGGATGACGATGCCTTCGCGTTTGAGCTGATCGCCGCGCTCCGCGGCCGTGGTGGTTGCTACTGCCTGTGCCATTTAAAGTTTTTCCAGTCTTACGATTCTGCCTTCACCGGAGCTTTGTTATCCACTTTGATTTTAGCGGCTGAACGCAGCGTTCGGATCACTTTATAAGTGCCGGTGATGATCTCATCGCCCTCTGTCAATCCAGAGAGCACTTCTATATCGGTGGCGCCCGTGATGCCAGTCTCCACCTTGCGGAACTCGGCTTTATCGCCGTGAATTACAAAAACTCCCTGGATCTCTTCTTTGCGCGCCTTTTCCGCCGCGGGACTCAGCCGCGTCGGCGGCTCGTTATCCGGCTGGCCCGGCTTCTTCTCCAGGTCGCCTTTCTGCCGGACGGTCAAAGCCTGAATCGGGATCGTGAGCGTCTTCGTGCGGGTGGCCGTCGCCACCTTCGCACTGCAGGAGAGCCCAGGGCGAATCTCATCCGGTGGATCGATCAGCGCGATCACCACTTTGAAATCCTTCGCCTCCTGGCTGGAGATCGCACTCTGGGACGCGGCCAGACCAGTCGAGCGCAGAATGGCCGTGTTCCCGATCTCGATCACCTTCCCCTTGAAGGTGCGGTTAGGAATCGCGTCAATCGTGATGTCCGCCAGTTGATCCAATTTCACGTTCACAATGTCGGTTTCGTCTACCTTAACCTCGGCCGTGATCGTCGACATGTCGGCGATCGTCATGATCGTGCTCGCAGCCGAATTCTGAATTCCCGGCACGACCGTCTCGCCCACACGCACGGGCAGATTTGTCACCACCCCGTCGATCGGAGAATAAGCCGAGTACTTGTCAAGGACGTCGGAGGCGCGCCGAAGGTTAGCCTGGATCTGGGAAATTCGGCGTTGCGAAGCGGAAAGCTGCGCCGCAATCTGCTGCTTTTGCGCCATGGCCTGCTGTACCCGTGCCTCGGCCTCCCGCACCGCAGCCAGTTGGGCATCCAACCCCGACTTCTTCTGGTCGTATTCCTGGCGGGCCACCAGTTTGTTGGTGTAAAGCTGCTCGGTGCGCTTAAAATCCACCTGCGCGCGCTCCAGGTCCGCCTTGGCACGGTCCACAGTGGCCTGCGCCGTGGTAATCGCCTCGCTTGCGGCCTTGACACTGGCTTCGCTCGCGGCCGAATCCGCCTCCGCCGAACCCACAGCGGCTCGTTGCGCCGACACATCGGCTTCGGCCTGGATGGATTCAAGTTTTGCGACGACCTGGTTCTTTTTCACCACATCGCCTTCCCGGACATAGATATTGATGAGCCGCCCGATCGTATTTGCGCCGATATTGATGTAGTTTCGCGGTTTAATCTCTCCCGAAGCGGTGACCACGGAGGTAATATCCTGACGCACAGCCTTGCCTGTTTGTACGGTAACAATCCCACGCTGGCTGTACCGGTATCCGGCAAACGCACCGCCGCCTATCAGCAACATAACGAGAGCACCGAGGAGGATTTTCCACTTCCGCTTCACTATTCGAGAGCTCCAACCGTCTCTAACGAAAGAATATAAGGATTTGTTCGGGCCTTTATATCCTAACATTCCCCACCGCGGGAACCTGGGCTGCCTACTGGCTCAGCGTCACCGGGTTGCTCCCGTATTTTCCAACGAATATCCGAATCGTTCCGGAGGCGCCCGCCGGGAACTGGATATTCACTTGATCTAACCCGGGAAACTGAGGCGCCGGTCCTGCGTAGCTGGGAGGCAGGGTGATGTCACCTTCGAGCTTGACCACGGCGTTGCCCGCTTTGTTTCCCAAACCGGTGAGGAATAAGGACACGTAGTCGCCGCTGCGGAT
>DATLBY010000001.1:0-9449 GCA_035526665.1 Bryobacteraceae bacterium | reverse complement strand
CAGATCGCCACGAATATGGCCGAGTTGACCTGGGATCGTCTGGTGGAGGATAAGCCAGCCGATCTGTCGGCCTTCGGGCTCAGCGCTCCGTCATCCGAGGTGACGGTGGCGACCAAGGATGGAAAGTCCCGAAAACTGTCCATCGGAGATGAGACGCCGACCGGCGGCACTTTTTTTGCGAAGCTCGACAGTGATGCGCGCGTGTTTACCATCAGCAGCGCCACGAAAGGGACCCTCGACAAAACGTGGAAAGACCTTCGGGACAAACGCCTGCTAACGTTTGACCAGGACAAGCTGACACGGATCGAACTCAACGCGAAACACGAACAGGTGGAGTTCGCCAAAAACAGCCAGAATGAATGGCAGATTGTACGTCCTAAGCCCCTGCGGGCCGACGGCTTCGCGGTGGAGGAGCTACTGCGTAAGTTGAGAGAGGCCAGCATGGACACTTCGCTTCCCGAAGAAGAGGTCAAGAAGGCGGCCGCGGCATTTTCCTTGTCCGCGCCCGTGGGCACCGTGAAGTTTACCGACAATGCGGGCACTCAGCAGATAGAGATACGCAAGAACGTCAAGGCGAATGCCTACTACGCGAGAAGCAGCGTGACCGCAGGAATGCACAAGGTCAGCGATGAGGTAGGGCAGGCGGTGGACAAGGGGATGGACGCTTTCCGGAACAAAAAGCTATTCGATTTCGGTTTCACTGAGCCCGGCAAAGTAGAACTGCACGATGGCGCCAAGACTTACGTTTTCCAAAAATCCGGCGAGAAGTGGAGCGCGAACGGCAAGCCTCTCGACGCCACCAGCGTGCAGGCGTTGCTCGATAAGCTGCGTGATCTGGCGGCCATTAAATTTGTAGACAAGGGCTTTACCTCTCCCATCCTCGACATTACCGTTGCAGCCAAGAACAGCGAGAAGGTTTTAATTTCCAAGTCGGGCGATAGTTACATCGCCAAACGGGACAACGAGCCGGCGCTCTACGAACTCGACAGCAAGGCGGTGGAACAGCTGCAATCAGCCGCTGCCGCAGTGAAATGAACGCGCTCCATACCGACCTGTATGAGCTGACGATGGCGGCCGGGTTCTTTGAATCCGGCAAGCACCGCGAGCAGGCGACATTCGAGCTATTTGTCCGCAGGTTCCCCGCCAACAGGACGTTCCTGATCGCCGCGGGTCTGGCTCAGGCCGTCGAATACCTTCTGAATTTGTCCTTCACGGGCGAACAGATCGATTATCTTCGCTCGCTGCCCGCGTTCCTCCATGCCTCGCCGGGGTTTTTCGATTATTTGCGGGAACTGCGCTTCACCGGGGATCTCTGGGCGATGCCCGAGGGCACGGTGTTTTTCCCGGGTGAGCCGGTGCTCTGCCTGCGGGCACCCTTGATCGAAGCGCAGTTGCCGGAGACTTTCCTGCTGGCGACCGTAGCGTTTCAATCCATGATCGCGAGCAAAGCAGCTCTCGTGGTGGATGCCGCAGGCGGTCGGAGCATCATCGAGTTCGGTTCGCGCCGGGCGCACTCGCCGGAGGCCGCCGTACTGGCGGGCAGGGCCGCCTACATTGCCGGCTGCTCCGGTACCAGCAACGTGGAGGCGGGGTTTCGCTTTGGGGTGCCGGTGTACGGAACCGCCGCACACTCGTGGACCATGGCGTTTGCCAGCGAAGCGGCCGCCTTCCGTCATTTGCAGAAACTATTGGGTCCCGAGACGGTTTATCTCATCGATACCTACGATACGATCGAGGGGGTAAGGCGCGCCGCGGCGCTGGGACAGCCATTGTGGGGCGTACGCCTGGATAGCGGCGATCTGGTGGACCTTTCCAGAGCGGTTCGCCGCATTCTGGATGAAGCCGGCCTAAAAGGCGCGAAAATCATGGCAAGTGGCGATCTCAACGAGGATAAGATTCGCGATCTGCTGGCAGCCGGGGCCGAAATAGATTCTTTCGGAGTGGGGACCGAGCTTGCGACCTCGGCAGATGCGCCCAATCTTTCCGCGGTCTATAAGATGGTCGAAATCGAGGTGGGTGGCATTAAACGCTTTACCGTGAAATTCAGCTCCGAGAAGCAGACTTGGCCAGGTCCGAAGCAGGTATTCCGGTTCGATGGTGTCGACCAGATCGCGTGCTCCTGGGAATGCCCTAGCTGCCCGCCCGGCAGCCCGCGGTCAGAGGCCCTGCTCCGTCCTGTCATGCTGAAGGGCAGATTGGTGGAGCCGCTTCCAGCCCTGTATGCCGTGCGCGCTCATTGTGAGCGATCCAAAGGAAGCGTGCAGCCGGGACATCGCGTGGGGTTCAGCGCCGAGCTGCAAGCCTTGGCCGCGCGCGTGAGGCCTGTATGACCACTGTCTTCTTCGATGTGGACACGCAGCTGGACTTTCTCTATCCCGCTGGCGGCCTCTATGTTCCTGGGGCCGAATCGATCGTGCCGAACGTCGCGCGGTTGAATCAGTATGCGGGATCGCACGGGATCCGCCTGATATCCGATATGGATGCGCACCGCGAAAATGATGAGGAGTTCCTGCACTGGCCGCCTCATTGTATAGCCGGAACGCTGGGGCAACGCAAGCCGGCCGAGACGCTCCTATCGTCACGCGCGGTCATACCTTCCAGGAAAGGGCACGACGCCGTCCCCGACGCTCGCCAGATTATCCTTGAAAAACAGTCGCTCGATTGTTTTACAAATCCGAATCTTCCAGGGCTTTTAGAAGGGTTAAAGGCCGACCGCTATGTTGTTTATGGCGTCGTAACCGAAATTTGTGTGAAGTTCGCAGCCTTCGGACTGTTGCGAACGGGCCGGCGCGTCGAACTGGTGACGGACGCAGTCAGGAGTCTTTCCGGCGAGGCGGCTCGGACGATGATGGAGGAGTTTACGGCCGCTGGCGGTGGGCTCCGCACCACCGCGCAGATTCTGGAGTGACCGCGTTCTATTCGTGCTGGACCACTGGCTGCGAAATCTCTTCCAGGACTTCGGCGGTTTTTTTGGGCTTATCCACGCGAGTTGCCAAGTCGGCTTGAGAAATGATTCCCAGGATGCACCCTTTCGCGTCTACCACGGGAATTCGCCGTACCTGATGCGTCGCCATCAGGTCCATGGCATGATCTAAGTTATCCCCCTCGTGGCAGGTTACAGGGTACAGGGTCATGGCCTCTTGCACCTTGGAGGAAGCCAAGTCTTTATTCTCCGCCATAATGTTCAGCACCAAATCGCGATCCGTTACGATTCCGATTAGCTTCCGGCCCTCGTGGTTCTCTACCACCGGTACGGAACCGATGTCATCCTGCTTCATTATTTCGGCAGCACGCAGTACGGGATCCCCAGGCGAGCAACAGGTGGGGTCTTTTGTCATTACGTCAGCGCAAGTCTTCATGCAGGTAAGACCCCTCCCGGGACATGCACATTACAAGGATTTTGTGAAATTCCAGCAAAACCCGGATCAGCTTGACGATTGGCTTACCATAAAGAGTTGCCGCGCATCTCCTCCACAATTCTGAGCGAGCAGCTCAACTGGCCGCAAGTATATCTGGGAGTTTTCCTTACAACGCTGGCCACTTTGGTGCTGGAACTTTCCCTCACCCGAATTTTTTCAGTGGTTTTTTACTACCATTTCGCTTTCCTTGCCATTTCCATCGCACTGTTCGGGTTGGGTGCGGGCGGCGTTTTCTCGTACTTGGTCCGAGGCGACGGGAACGTTTTCGGCCGGCTGGGAGCTCTCGCGGCGGCGACCAGCATCTTTGTGGTGCTCTCGCTTACTATTCTGCTCACCCGGACGGAGCTGACCAATGCGACACTCGCATTGATCTATTTCACCAGCGCTCTTCCTTTTCTCTTTGCCGGCGCCATAGTTTCCCTGGCTATTTCTGAAACCATCGAGCGGGTAGACCGTGTTTATTTCTACGATCTGATGGGGGCGGCGGCCGGCTGTCTTCTGCTGGTTCCATTCCTGAACTTCTTCGGCGGACCGGGAACGGTGTTGGTGGCCTCAGTGCTATTTGCCGTTTCCTCGGCGATTTGGTGCAACATCGCGTTAAGTAGTACGGGACGCGCCGCGGCAGTGGCCCTCGCTTTGGCGCTGGTTACCCTCGTCATCGTGAACCGGCAGCAGTCGCTTATCGACGTGAAATTCGCCAAAGGCCACGCTTTGCAGGGCGAAAAGTATGTAAAGTGGAACAGTTTTTCGCGCATCGCAGTCGCTCCTGACAAAGATTCCGGCATGATGACGATCTACATCGATGCCGACGCATCCACCGGGATTGCGAATTTCGATTATGCCCACTTGAGCGATTCCGAGCGGCACGATCTGTTCTTCCAGGGTCCAGGCTTTCCGTATCAGGTGCGGCCTGCCGCGAAGACATTGATTATCGGCCCCGGCGGCGGATGGGATGTGGCGCGCGCGCTTTCTTCCGGCAGCAAAGACATTACCGGGGTAGAGATCAACCCGATTATCGCCACCACGATTATGCGGCAGCAGTTTCCGCAGTATAGCCGCGGGCTGTACTCTCGCCCGGAGGTCCGCATCAAAGTCGAGGACGGCCGCAGTTTCGTTCGCCGCAGCCCGGAGAAGTATCAGGTGCTGCAAGCCACATTGGTCGATACCTGGGCCTCCACCGCCGCTGGAGCTTTCGCGCTGTCCGAAAACAATCTCTACACCACCAATGCTTTCTATGACTACCTTAGTCATTTGACGGACGATGGAATTCTGGCGTTCACCCGCTGGGGCTTCGATCCCCCGCGGGAGTCGCTGCGCCTGGTGTCGCTCGCAAAAGTGGCGCTGGACCGGCTGGGAGAACACGATCATAAGGCTCACGTGATTGTGATCCGCGAGGGCGGTGCGAAGGAGCTGGCCGGTTGGGGGGCGCGCGATACCGTGCT
The DNA here is from genome assembly GCA_035526665.1 of Bryobacteraceae bacterium. Classification (GTDB taxonomy): domain Bacteria; phylum Acidobacteriota; class Terriglobia; order Bryobacterales; family Bryobacteraceae; genus DATLBY01. Next base: position 4,588 of record DATLBY010000001.1, on the reverse strand, counting down.
GATTTCCCGCAAACCGTTCCGGGGTGACGATCTCATCCGGGCACATGGGGCCATTGCCGAGTCCCGCATGGAGCCTGTCTATCTTCCCGATCAGCAGATCCCGAATGCCTTTACCCAGCTACTGAACGCAGCGGATCCCAAAGCTTTCTATGCAAAATATCAATACGACATCTCACCCGTCGATGATAACCGCCCGTTTTTTTTCTATAGTGTTCAGCCCGCTGATCTTTGGAGTTTTATAACCCATCCCACGGGCAGCGCGGATTACAAAATCAACCGCGCCGTTCCTCTGCTGTTCGGCCTGATGGGCATCAGTCTGCTTGCCACGGCCGTGATCCTGATCCTGCCGCCCCTGCTCCTCGGGTCCAAGCTTCCCGTGGAAAAGGGTGTGCGTACCTCCCTGTGGTACTTCGTATTTATCGGCGCCGGATATATTCTCATTCAAGTCGCACTGATACAGAAGTTCGTCATGTTACTCGGTCACCCAACGTATGCTCTGACCGTCATCATCTTCTCCATGCTGGTATCCAGCGGCGTGGGCAGCTTTGCCAGCCGGCGCCTCATCAGCGGCTCCGACCGCCGGTTGAGGGCTGCACTGGTGAGCGTGGCCATTTTGGTGACCATTCTCGCGTTCGTAGCTCCGCTGGTGACGGAGGCAGGAATGGCATGGCCGCTAGGGCTGAAGTTTGCCATCACCGCGTTGTTAATAGCCCCAGTTGGATTTGCCATGGGAATGCCGTTTCCTACAGGACTTGGCCGCCTGCAAGCTCGTCAGCCGGCAGCCGTTCGTTGGGCCTGGGCATTGAATGCTGCGTCCAGCGTACTCGGTTCGGCCAGCGCGATCTTCCTGGCAATCTATATCGGACTGCGGGAAACACTTCTGGTGGGTGGGGTGATGTACCTGTTTGCATTATGGATTGTAAAGCTTACGCCCCCTCGCGCGGACTCGCTTTGAGTAAATATTGCGTACTGGGTGCGGCCCGATCTCGCCCAAATCGCCGCTAACTGTTTGATATCATGTGACAACTTTAGTGGCCTTCCAAGTGCATCAAGTAACTTTGGAGGGGTTTGTCAGATGAAGGTTTTTACAGTAGCACTAATGTTTGCCGGGCTTCTTGGAGCGCAGACTCCAAATCCGACGCAAGGGCGCACCGAAGTGGTAACCCTCGATAAGCAGCCGCTCTACCGTGTGACCGTCGTATCGAAAACAGCCAAGGCGATCAATTACAGGCACCGCAGCGGAGCGACAAAAGTGAACTTTGCCGGAACCGCGCTCATGCCGAAATCCCGGGGCGAAGCTAAAGTCGAGAGTAAACAGGGCTATATCGAAATTGAAGTCGAGTTCGACAACATTTCCGGGGGCGCATCGCAGTTCGGCCCCGAGTACTTGACGTACGTTCTTTGGGCGATTTCTCCCGAAGGCCGGGCTGTCAATCTGGGAGAAGTTCTCCTGAATGGCACTAAGAGCAAGTTGAATGTCAGTAGTGATCTGCAGGCGTTCGGCATGATTGTCACCGCCGAACCGTACTTCTCCGTCACTCAGCCCAGTGACGTCGTGGTAATGGAGAATGTCGTGCGCGCGGATACCCTTGGCAAAGTGGAGGAGATCACCGCCAACTATGAGTTGCTGCAGCGCGGTTCCTACGTTTTCAATGTGGATCGCGACCGGCTCAAGCCGATGGCGATGGATCCAAAGATCCCGATCGAGCTCTATGAGGCTCGCAACGCTGTCCAGATTGCCCGCTGGACGGGCGCGGACAAGTACGCCGCGGAAAGCTTTACCAAAGCTGAGGCTCTGTTGAAGCAGGCCGAAGATTATCAGATCCGCAAGCAGAAAAAGCCGGTTTCCATGACTGCCCGGGAAGCGGTCCAGACGGCCGAAGACGCGCGCGCCATTGCCCTTAAGCGCATGGCCGAAGAGCGTTTGGCTATGGAACGCCAATCCGCCATGGACCGTGAGAATAAGGCAAAGGCTGATGCCGCTGAGGCCGCCCGCCAGCGCACCCTGGCTGAAGAACAGCAGCGCGCCGAGGCCGCTCGCAGGGCCCAGGCTGAAGAGCAGTCTCGCCTAGATGCGCAGCGGCGGGCTGCTGCCGAGCAGCAGGCGCAGACCCAATCGGCCCTCCGCATCCAGGCCGAAGAACAGGCGCGTCTGGCAGCCGAAAAGGCGAAGCTAGAGGCCGAAACCGTCCGTCAGCTGGCCGCTAAAGAGCGGGCCGAGGCCGAAGCCGCGCGACTGGCAGCCGTTGCGCAACAGCAGGCTGCTCAGCAGGACGCTGAACGTGCCCGGCTGGCCGCCGGCGAGGCGGACAAAGCGCGGCTGGCAGCCGAACAGGATAAAGAAAAACTTCGGCAGCAGTTGCTGCAGCAGTTCAATTTGATTCTGGAGACGCGGGACTCCGCTCGAGGTCTGATCGTAAATATGTCTGATGTGCTGTTTGACACAGGCAAGTACACATTGCGGCCGGCTGCCCGTGAAAAGCTGGCCAAAATCGCTGGAATCATCCTGGCACATCCCGGTCTGCACCTGGAGGTAGAAGGGCACACTGACAGCGTCGGCGGGGAGGCCTATAATCAACGGCTTTCTGAGCAGCGCGCCGATGCTGTACGGCAGTACCTGGTGGGCAACGGATTACCCACCGGGGGCGTGGTGGCGAAGGGTTTCGGGAAGACGATGCCCGTGGCCTCCAACGACACCGCGGCCGGCCGCCAGCAGAATCGACGCGTGGAACTGGTGGTATCGGGTGAGGTGATCGGCACCAAGCTAACCGATATTCGCACGATGCCGTCCAGCCGCTAGATAAATAATCAACAGCAATTGAGCAGGCCCACAGGGGCCTGCTTTTTTCTGTGTGCCGAGCATGTTCGACAGCTCGAAGGTGAAAGTCCTTTTGACAACCTGATGGAGGTGAAGTCATAGCGAAGCGCAAGGGCGTCGTTGTGAGGCGGGGTCTGAAAGAAGCGTGGAGCAAACGTACGAGCCGATGTACAAGAACCGGATTAGAGGCATACGGTGCCGGGCGAGCGGGCATATGATCGCGAAGCCCATATCCATCAAGGGCACTGGTTGTAAATTCGGCGGTTGCGTGCGGAAGGCGGTCGAACTTACCTCGGGAGATCTGCCGTTTGTCCTGGATTCAGGACTGAGGAGAGAGCGATCTCTCCTGACCGGGCGGCAGAAGTCAGCAGAGGGCGTAATAGTTGCTAAAGCGATGAAGGCCCGAACGGTCCCCGCAAGGGGTTGATGGGAGTGGCAAGTAAGCAGCGCAACTCATGAGCGACAAGCGGCAGAAGAATCAGCTAGAGCTGGCCTTCACGGACGAGAGTAGGAGTGAAGCTCCGAGGGTATCCGCGGAAGGGACCGAATCGCTCGCGGCGAAGCGCGGGACAGAAAGCCCGGCCATTGGCGAACAGTTAATGGAAGAAGTCTGCGGGCGGGAAAACTGCAAGCAGGCATTGGCGCGAGTCAAGGCCAACAAAGGGAGTGCTGGCGTGGATGGAATGACTGTCCAGCAGTTGCCAGAGTACCTGAAACAGCGCTGGCCAGCCATCCGGGAACAGTTGTTGAGTGGAACCTATAAGCCGCGGCCGGTGAAGCGGGTGGAGATCCCGAAGCCGGATGGAGGGATGCGAAAGCTTGGCATCCCGACGGTGCTGGATCGTTTTATACAGCAGGCGGTGATGCAGGTTCTGCAACGCAAGTGGGACGGGACGTTTTCCGATCACAGCTACGGGTTTCGGCCCGGGCGGTCGGCGCATCAGGCGGTGGAGGCGGCGCAACAGTATATCGCCGAAGGCTATCGCTGGGTGGTGGATCTGGATTTGGAGAAGTTCTTCGACCGGGTCAATCACGACAAACTGATGGCAAAGATAGCAGAGCGGGTGAGCGACAAGCAGTTACTGAAGCTGATCCGCGCGTTTCTGCGAGCCGGGGTGATGGAAGGCGGGTTGGTAAGTCCGGTGGATGAGGGGGCGCCGCAAGGCGGTCCTTTGTCGCCCTTGCTGTCGAACATTGTACTCGACGAGTTCGATCGGGAGTTGGAGCGGCGCGGGCTTCGGTTTGCGCGGTACGCGGACGACAGTAACATTTACGTTCGTAGCCGGCGGGCTGGAGAACGAGTGATGGAGAGCATTACGCGATTCCTCAGCAAGCAGCTCAAGCTGACGGTGAACCAGCAGAAGAGTGCGGTGGCGCGGCCATGGGAACGGAAGTTTCTGGGCTTCAGCTTCACATGGAACCGGGAGCCAAAAAGGCGGATTGCGCCCAAGGCGGTTCTGCGGTTTAAGAAGCGAGTTCGGGAACTGACGACACGGACGCGAGGGGTAAGCACGGAGCGGATGGCTGAGGAACTGTCCCGGTATCTTCGGGGCTGGATCGGCTATTTCGGAAAGTGCCAAACGCCTTCGGTGCTGGCAAACCTTGAGAAGTGGTTCAGGCGCAGGTTACGGTCTGCGATTTGGAAGCAGTGGAAGCGAGGCTCGGTCCGGTTTGCCGAACTCCGCAAACGCGATGTGGGCAAAGACCTCGCCGCCAAAACGGCGGGCAGCGCTCATGGTCCGTGGCGATTGGCTGACTCGCCGGCTCTGC